>JBDTCK010000089.1:0-93069 GCA_039923645.1 Rhodoferax sp. | reverse complement strand
TGATCGAGGCCTACGCAAAAATCCCGAAGCTCGTGAATCACCTCCACCTGCCGGTGCAGCACGGCTCGGATCGCATCCTGATGGCGATGAAGCGCGGCTACACGGCCATGGAATACAAGAGCACGATCCGCAAGCTACGCGCGATCCGCCCCAATCTCGCCCTGAGCTCGGACTTCATCGTGGGCTTCCCCGGCGAGACCGATGACGACTTCAACAAGTTGATGAAGCTGGTGGACGACGTGGGTTACGACACCTCGTTCAGCTTCATCTTCAGCCCGCGTCCGGGCACGCCGGCGGCCAATCTGATTGATGAAACGCCGCACGCGGTCAAGCTGGGCCGGCTGCAGCAATTGCAGGCGCGGCTGGACGAGAGCGTGCGTGGCATCAGTGCAAGCCGGCAAGGCACGTTGCAGCGCGTTCTGGTGGAAGGGCCGTCGCACAAGGACCCGGCGGTGTTCACGGGGCGCACCGAGTGCAACCGTCTCGTGCTGTTCCCGGGCCACCCGCGGCTCGCGGGTCAGATGGTGGATGTACGCATCACCGAGGCCAGCCAGCGCTGGCTGCGCGGCGAAGTAGTGACGCAGGAGGCTGTGGCGGGCTGAGGTTCTCTTGTTGCATTTTGGGGAAGAGGCGGCAAGGGCCCGGCGGGCGGCCTGATACTGACAAATGCGCAGAAATCGGCCACCCGCCGGAACGGTTCCCATGGTGATAGTGGCCATGATTCCCCCTTCCGAGTGAGTTGATAAAAGGTTTGGCCCCTCGGTCGTGGCACCTTGATGCCGTAAACCTCAAGTCCGTTGATGCGCGGCGGCTCGCTCGGGACAGGAAAATCCCTTTCATTCGCTAGCCGTCAAAAGGAATGCGATGCCTACAACACATGCTCACTATCACTTCAGCATGACTGTTCACACGAACGATGTTTCTGTCTTGCACTGTCTCCGTGCACTCTGTCAGCACTGGGCGAGTGGGCCCTACCCACAGATGGGATGGGGCGGCTCTGACCAATCTACCTGGAGGTTAAACGGAGATAAAGTCGTGCTGCGATTTTCCTCTGCAGCGGGTCGAACATCATTCTTGGAGGACGTGCGGCGCCTTCTCGCAGACTATTGGAGCGAAAGCAACCAAAGAGATAATGAACCCGCGTCGCCCCGCCGCTGACAACGAAAAGCCTCACCGGGATTCGCTACACAGGCTGCTTCCTTGCTGAGACTCTGGTCCAAGGAGAAAACCCGATGCTGAAACTACCCCTGACTTGTGCCGCACTGCTCCTGGCCAGCTCTGTCTGCGGCGCCAGTACTTGTGAGGCGATACGCGCCCAGATCGATTCAAAGATCCATGCCGCGGGCGTTCGGCACCACACGCTCACCACAATCGACGCAGCCGCAAAAGCCGACCGCCGTGTGGTTGGGCTACCTGATTCTTAAGGCGTTACGTGCCTATCGAACCGATCACCGGTCCACGAATCGAATTACGCCCCCTTTGTGTTGACGACGCCAGGGAACTGGTGCTGGCCGCTGCCGATGGCGCGCTCTGGAATCTGCCTTTCACGGTCGTGCCGTCAAACGAAACGGTGGACGACTACATTCGGACCGCACTGGAAGGCCAGAGGGCAGGAACCGTCATCCCCTTCGTCACTCGCCTTCGCGAGTCCCATCAGGTCATCGGCTCGACGCGCTTCTGGAAGGTTGACCGCAAGAATCGAAAGCTTGAAATTGGCAGCACCTGGCTTTCAGCCTCGTGGCAGAGAACCTTCGTCAACACGGAGGCAAAGTACCTCATGCTCCGGTTCGCGTTCGAAGAATTGCAGTGTGTTCGCGTTCAATTCACGACCGATGAGATCAATCCAAAGTCCCGTGCCGCCATCCTTCGACTTGGCGCCAAGGAGGAAGGCATCATCCGCCACGAACGCATCATGCCCGATGGTCGCAAACGAAACTCGGTGCGCTACAGCATCCTCGACGATGAGTGGCCAGCCGTCAGGCAACTACTGGAGCGGAAACTTCATGTAGGCGAATGATGCGGCGCCTGCGCTGCGAGGTGATAACCCAGGAGTTTGCCGCGCTGGCGGCCACGGTACGCGCTGCGGGCGAGGCCCGTGTCTGGCGGCTTCAAGCGCGACCCCGCTACTATTTCAATAACAACCTATGCAATGCCGGTAATGGCTACAGCCATGAAATGCTTGAATAAAGTCAGAACGGCATCTTTGGCATGCCCTTCATGCCGCCCATGCGCTTCATCATTTTCATCATGCCGGCGCCCTTCATCTTCTTCATCATGCCCTGCATCTGCTCGAACTCGTTGAGCAGGCGGTTGACCTCCTGCACCTGAACGCCCGCGCCGGCGGCGATGCGGCGCTTGCGGGTAGCCTTGATGAGATCGGGCTTGCGGCGCTCCAGCGGCGTCATGCTCTGGATGATGCCTTCCTTGCGCTTGATGTCTTTCTCGGCCTTGCCCATATCGACCTGGCCGGCCTTGGCTGCCATCTGGGCCGGCAGCTTGTCAAGCAGGCTGGACAGGCCGCCCATCTGCTTCATCTGCTGCAACTGCCCCAAGAAATCGTTGAGGTCGAAGGCTGCGCCGCTCTTGACCTTGGCAGCAAGCTTTTGTGCGGCTTCGACATCGACCCCAGCCGTGACCTGCTCTACCAGCGCCACGATGTCGCCCATGCCCAGAATGCGCCCGGCGTGGCGTTCGGCGTCGAACACCTCCAGCCCTTCGAGTTTTTCGCTGGTACCTGCGAACTTGATCGGCGCGCCGGTGATCTGGCGCACGCTCAGCGCGGCACCACCGCGGGAGTCGCCGTCCAGCTTGGTCAGGATGATGCCGGTCAGCGGCAGCGCCTCCTTGAACGCCTTGGCCGTGTTGATCGCGTCCTGGCCCTGCATGGCATCGACCACGAACAGCGTCTCGACCGGATTGAGGACCGCGTGCAGCTCCTTGATCTCGCGCATCAGCACTTCATCAATGGCGAGGCGCCCAGCGGTGTCGACCAGCAGCACATCAAAGAAATGCCTGCGCGCGTAGTCGAGCGCGGCGCGTGCAATGTCAGCCGGCTTTTGCTCGGGCGTGCTGGGGAACCATTCGGCGCCGGCCTGGGCGGTGACGGTCTTGAGCTGCTCTATGGCCGCCGGGCGATACACGTCGCCCGAGACCGTCAACACCTTCTTCTTGCGCTTTTCGATCAGGTGCTTGGCCAGCTTGGCGGTGGTGGTGGTCTTGCCGGCGCCCTGCAGGCCGGCCATCAGGATCACAACAGGCGGCTGCGCGGCCAGATTGATGTCGCTGATGCCCTCACCCATGGTGTGGCTGAGTTCGCGGTTGACGATGCCGACCAGCGCCTGGCCCGGCGAGAGCGAGCCCAGCACGTCCTGGCCCATCGCCTTCTCCTTCACGCGGGCGATGAAGTCGCGCACCACCGGAAGCGCCACGTCGGCTTCCAGCAAGGCCATGCGCACCTCGCGCAGCATGTCCTGCACATTGGCCTCGGTGATGCGGGCCTGACCACGCATTTCCTTCACGAGGCGAGAGAGTTTGTCGGTAAGAGCGGAGGCCATGAAAGGGTGTCCATGCGCTTGTCGCGCAGCCTGTAGTAGAGGCGGGTGAATGCCGGGGGCGTCGAGCGGAAACGATCGAACCGCTAAACTGTATCCCATGATTTTACCCAGTGCGAGCCCGATCATCGAGATCCTGAGCGTGGCGGTTGCGCTTGCCTACACGGTGCCAGCGGCGGCGGCAGCCCGCATGAGCGCACCCGCAGCCCGCGCGTGGCTGCTGCTCGGCTGGCTGCTGCATGCGCTGGTGCTGGGCTGGGGGTTGCTGGACGGCACGCCGCGCTTTGGCTTTGCGCCAGCGTTGTCCATGACAGCCTGGCTGGTGTTGACCATCTACGGTGTAGAGAGCCACTTGTTCCCCCAACTGCCGGTGCGCTGGGCGCTGGCAGCGCTGGGCGGCATCGCGGTGCTGCTGCCGCTCGCGTTTCCGGGCGCCCTCCTGCACGCCGCGTCGCCCTGGCTGCCGTTGCATCTGGCGCTTGGCATCGCGTCCTACGGCCTGTTCGCCGCAGCCGTACTGCATGCATGGCTCATGACGCGCACCGAAAAGCAGATTCGTCTGGCCAGTGACGCGGACGCCGGCGTGCCGCTGCTGACGCTGGAGCGGCTGACCTTTCGCTTCGTGACAGTCGGCTTTATCCTGCTCTCGGCCACCCTGTTGGCGGGCTGGCTGTTTGCCGAAACCCTGTACGGCCCGACCGGTACCGGCCCGGGTTGGCAGTTCGACCACAAGACGGTTTTTTCAATTCTGTCGTGGTTGACGTTTGCAGTGCTGCTACTGGGTCGCGCTCGCTTTGGCTGGCGCGGCCGTAAGGCGGTGCGGTTTCTGTATGCAGGCTCGGGATTGCTGCTGCTGGCCTACGTCGGCTCGCGCTTTGTGCTGGAAGTCATTCTGAGGCGCACTCCATGAAATTCCTGCTCATACTGGTTGCTGTTCTGGTCGGCGCCTGGTTGTGGCGCACGCACCGGGAGGGCGATGAGAAGCTGCGGAGCGATGCTCCGCCAGCGCCACCACCGCCCCTCCTGCAGGACATGGTGCGCTGCCCCGTGTGTTCCGTGCACGTGCCGAAAACCGACGCAGTGGCGGGACAACACGGCCTGTACTGCTGCTCCGAGCATCGCCACCGCGCCGAGAATTGAATGAGCCAGTCGCCAGACACTTCATCCTGGTTTGGGCCACTCGAGCCCGAACGCGCAGCCAAGTCCGTACATCAAAATCTGGCGGTCGGGCGGCTATGGCGCGGCTTCATGACAGCACGCGTGATGATCGGCCTGCTGCTACTACTGCTGCAGGCTTCGATGTATGGTCTTGGCCAGCCGTTCAACAAATGGCTGATCGCCTTGTGCGGCGCCTACTTGGCGGTGGCGCTGGCGGTGCGGATTTTCGCCCGCCCCCAGTGGCCCGGACACAATTTCGACGCGCAGTGGGTGTTCACCATCGGCGTGGATGTGGTCGTATTCTCCGGGCTGCAGTATTTGCAGGTGAGCCCGATCAACTACACGCCCCTGTTTGCACTGCCCGTGCTGCTGGCGTCGGTGCTCGGCTCGGCCCTGCTGGCGCTGGGCACAGCCGCCGGCGTGTCCCTGATCCTGCTGGCAGACGCGTGGCGCGTCTCGCTGCAGGCCCCGGGCGACATGACCTCGCATTTCCTGCAGGCCGCCCTTGCGGGGATCGGCTTGTTCGTTGTCGCATTTTTGACGCACCAGCTTGCCTCGCGGCTGGTGCACGAGGAATTACGGGCGCGCCGCAGCGGGCTTGCGGTGCGAATCCAGACCCTTGTCAACGAGCTGGTGATCGAGAGCCTGACAGACGGCGTGCTGGTGGTCGATGCTCGGGGCGTGGTTCGCGCAGCCAATCCGTCCGCCCGGCAACTGCTAGGCGCCGATGCGCCGGCACCGGCGGCGCCGTTCGTGCTTGACGGTCAGCGAGCCTGGCGCGCCGTGGCCGAACTGGCGCGCCTGACCTTTCGTCAACGCGGCGACCAGATCGCCGACCTGGCCATTGACCATGCAGGACGCAGCATATGCCGCGTACGGGCCCGAACGCGCCTGACGGCCATTCACGACGACGAGGTGGAGAGTCTGTGCGTGATGTTCCTGCAGGACCTGCGTGAGATGGAGGCGCGTCTGCGCACGGAAAAGCTGGCGGCCATGGGGCGCATGTCGGCTGCCGTGGCGCACGAAATACGAAACCCGCTCGCGGCCATTACCCAGGCGAATGCCCTGCTCAAAGAGGATTTGTCCGAACCGGCGCACCAGCGCCTGACACTGATGGTGCAGCAAAATGCACAACGGTTGGCACGCATCGTGGAGGACGTTCTGGATGTGTCGCGGGCACAGCAAAAATCGGACCTTTCTGCGCCGGCGTCGCTGGACCTGGACACCGCGGTGCGCGATGCCTGCACGGACTGGGCGCGGCAAGCCAGCAGCGGGCGCTCCATCGGGCTGGCGCTTGATGCAGGCGGCGTCCTGGTCGCATTCGACCCGGATCACCTGCGCCGTGTGCTGGTGAATCTGCTGGACAATGCCTTGCGCTACGCGAGCCATGAGCCCGATTCGCTGCAGGTGTCCACCCATGCGTCCGCGACTGGCCACGCAACGCTGCACATCTGGAGCGACGGCGCCCCGCTGGAGCCCACCGTGCAGCGCCATCTGTTCGAGCCGTTCTTCTCGTCTGAGAGCCGCTCCAGTGGGCTGGGCCTGTACATCTGCCGCGAGTTGTGCGAGCGCCATGGCGCAGTCATCGGTTATGACCGTGCACGCCGGCGCGCGTCGGATGGCGCACACGACGGTAATGACTTTTTCGTGGTTTTTCGCTCGACCGCGGCTCAATTTGACACAATGCGCGCTTAGCCATGTCCGCCACGCCCTCGCCCTCTCCTGCACAAGTTCTCGTTGTCGACGACGAACCCGATCTGCGCGACCTTTACGACCTCACGCTGTCTCGCGAGGGTTATCACGTGGACGCCGCAGCCAACCTTGCCGAGGCCTGGCAGTGGCTGGACGAGAAGCGCTACGACGCGGTTATCACCGACATGCGCCTGCCCGATGGCTTGGGCATGGACCTGCTGACCAGCATGCAGGAGCGTCGGCGCGCCGAGCGCTGCATCGTGATGACCGCCTACGGCTCTGCGGAAAACGCCGTACAAGCCCTGAAGGCCGGCGCGTTTGATTACCTCACCAAGCCCGTGGACCTCAAGCAGTTCCGCACGGTCGTGGCCTCTGCGATTCAGGACACGGTTCAGTCGTACAAGAATGGCCGCGGCACGCCCGGACCGGCCAAAGCCGCCGGCGCGCCGGATCGGCCGGATAGCGAGCCCGCGTCGCTTCGCCGCCTGGTCGGCGATTCCGGGCCAATGCGCCAGGTCAAGCAACGCATTGTCAAAGTGGCCCGCAGCATGGCGCCTGTGCTGGTGCGAGGCGAGTCCGGCACCGGCAAGGAGCTGGTCGCGCGCGCCATCCACGCCTGCAGCCACCGCGCGGACGCGCCGTTTGTCGCAGTGAACTGTGGTGCCATTCCGGAGAATCTTCTGGAGGCAGAGTTTTTTGGCGCAAAGAAGGGCTCTTACACCGGCGCTACCCAGGACCGGGACGGCTATTTCCAGGCCGCACGCAAGGGCACGCTGTTTCTCGATGAGATCGGTGACCTGCCGCTGGCCATGCAGTCCAAGTTGCTGCGCGCTATCCAGGAACGTAGCGTGCGCTCGTTGGGCTCAACCCAGGAGGACGCGGTGGATGTGCGCATCGTCAGCGCCACGCACAAGGATCTGGCCGGCGACGTGGCGGCCGGACGCTTTCGGCAGGATCTCTTCTTTCGCCTCAACGTGATTGAAATTACAGTGCCCCCGCTGCGCGAGCGCCGCAGCGACCTGCCGGCTCTGTGTGAGGCGCTGCTCGCCAAAATTGCCCGGGAATCAGACATGCCCGTGCCCGCGCTCTCGAGCGCCCTGCTGGCACAACTGGCAGTGCATCCGCTGAGCGGCAATGTCCGCGAACTCGAGAACCTGTTGCACCGCGCAGTGGCCCTGAGCGACGGCAGCGAACTGCACGTGGACTTCGTTCCAGGGCCGCCTTCCAGCAGCGCGCCCGTCGCGACCGGCGATCTTCAGGGTTACCTTGACCAGCAGGAGCGCGAAGTGCTTGTCAAAACACTCACCGAGACGGGCTTCAACCGCACCGCGGCCGCCGCGCGCCTGGGCCTGAACCTACGTCAGATTCGCTACCGCATTGCACGCCTGAACATCACCACCCCGTTTGGTGACGATGCACATGACGACTCCGCCTGATCGACAGAGCACCAGCACGTTGTGGCAGGACGGGTGGTACCGCTTTGCGCGCGTACTGTGCTCTCCCAACTCGGGAGAGCGGCCGGCCAACGCGCTGGTCGATCTGGTTGTGTTGCACTCGATCAGCCTGCCGCCGGGACGCTACGGCGGCGAGGAAGTGCTGCAACTGTTCACCAATACGCTCGACTGGAGTGCCCACCCCTATTTCGAGTCGATTCGCGGCATGACCGTCTCGGCCCATTTCTTCATACGGCGCAACGGGGCGTTGTGGCAATTCGTCAGCTGCGATGCGCGCGCGTGGCACGCAGGCCCATCTCGGTACCGCGGGCGCGACAACTGCAACGACGACTCGATCGGCATCGAGCTCGAAGGGCTGGAGGGCGACACATTCGAGGACGCCCAATATGAAACCCTGGCCATTCTTTGCGCCGCGCTGGCACAAAAGTACCCAGTAGTGCACATCGCGGGCCACGAGCATATTGCTCCCGGCCGCAAGCACGACCCGGGCAGCGGCTTTCAATGGGCTTTTTTGCAACGCGCGCTGGGCTGGAACACTCAGTGTTTTCCCGCTGGCGCAACGCGATCATCGGGCACCTGAATTTGTTTTCGTGACGGGGTCTGGCTTACACCCGCTGCGACGCTCCCCGATCCCTGTCAGCGCGCAGCCAGCAAAGAAGCGCTCAAGCGCAGAGAAAATCCCCGAGATACGCATGATTGCTTGATGCGCGGACAAAGCGCGTGTTCTGGCAACGGCTGCGCGCCAATCGCCTGCATTGACGCCGAAGCGCCCAAGGCAGCGATGCCTGGCGTACTCCTGCGATCTGGGTGACAAAGCCCGTATGTGGCGCGATACACTACCTGTAGTGGCTTGAACTGACAGCAAACACTATATATAGTGTCCCCAACACGCGACGGCGAAAATCCGGAAAACGGTTTCGATCCGTCCGCCAGCCCGAAGCCTCCAACAAAAAATTGCGGAACCAGAGGAAATAATGCAAGCAACTTCAAACCCCTCCCAGACACTCAGCACCAGTAACCCCGCCGGCACGTCCAGTGCCAGGGCATCCGACAGCGCGGGATCCCTGGCCGCCAGCCCGTTGGCGCATTACCAGATCATTCGCCGCAACGGCTCTGTGGTGCCGTTCGAGCCGAACAAGATTGCGGTCGCCATGATGAAAGCGTTCCTGGCTGTGCACGGCACCCAGGGTGCAGCATCGGCCAGCGTGCGGGAGGTTGTCGACACCCTGACTCAGGGCGTGGTGCGCGCCATGGTTCGCTCGCGTCCTGGCGGCGGCACCTTCCATATCGAGGACGTGCAGGACCAGGTGGAATTGGGCCTGATGCGCGGCGGCCACCATGAGATCGCGCGGGCCTACGTGTTGTACCGCGAACGGCGTACACAGGAGCGCGCCCGCCAGGCCACGCAGGCATCGCCCCAGGCGCCGGTGCTGCACGTGATCGAAGCGGGTCAACGCGTGGCGCTCGACCTGGACCGTCTGCACGGGCTGATCGAATCCGCCTGCGCGGACCTGGGGGAAGACATCCAATCCGGCCCGATCATGGCCGAAACCATGCGCAACCTTTATGACGGCGTGCCCATGGAGGAGGTCTACAAGGCGTCGATCCTGGCCGCGCGCACATTGATCGAGAAAGACCCAGACTACACCTACGCTACCGCGCGCTTGCTGCTACACACCATTACCCGGGAAGTGCTGGGCGTGGATGCTACCCAGACCGAGATGGCACAGCACTACGCTGACTACTTTCCCCTGGGCATCAAGAAGGGCGTGGATGCGGAATTGCTCGACGAGCGACTGCTGCAGTTCGACCTGAAGAGGCTCGGCGGCGCCCTCAAGGCGGAACGCGACCTGCAGTTCGACTACCTGGGCCTGCAGACCCTGTACGACCGCTACTTTCTGCATGTGCGCAAGAGCCGCATCGAGTTGCCGCAGGCGTTCTTCATGCGCGTGGCCATGGGCCTGGCGCTTAATGAGATCGATCGGGAGGCGCGCGCGATCGAGTTCTACGAGGTACTGTCCTCGTTCGACTTCATGTCCAGCACGCCCACGCTTTTCAACAGCGGCACTCGGCGCTCGCAATTGTCATCGTGCTATCTGACCACCGTACCGGATGATCTGGACGGAATTTACGAATCCATCAAGGAAAACGCGCTCCTGTCCAAGTTTGCTGGTGGCCTGGGCAATGACTGGACGCGCGTACGGGCCTTGGGTTCCCACATCAAGGGCACCAACGGCGAATCGCAGGGTGTGGTGCCGTTCCTCAAGGTCGTCAACGACACCGCCGTGGCCGTGAACCAGGGCGGCAAGCGCAAGGGCGCCGTGTGCACCTACCTGGAGTCGTGGCATCTTGACATCGAGGAATTCCTCGAGCTGCGCAAGAACACCGGCGACGACCGTCGCCGCACGCACGACATGAACACAGCCAACTGGGTGCCCGACCTGTTCATGCGCCGCGTCATGGAAAAGGGCGAATGGACGCTGTTCTCACCCAACAGCGTACCGGATCTGCACGACAAGTTCGGCGCCGATTTCGAGAAGGCCTACGTGGCCTACGAAGAACGCGCCGCACGCGGCGAGATCAAGCCTTGCAGAACGGTTCAGGCCAGCGATCTGTGGCGCAAGATGCTGAGCATGCTGTTCGAGACCGGCCATCCCTGGATCACCTTCAAGGATGCCTGCAACGTGCGCTCGCCGCAACAGCATGTCGGCGTGGTGCACTCCTCCAACCTGTGCACCGAGATCACGCTGAACACGAGCGATACCGAAACTGCAGTATGCAATCTGGGTTCGGTCAATTTGCTGCAGCATCTGAAGAGGTCGCCTGAAGGGTCGACCGATGGCGCCCAGGTTCTGGATCACGACAAGCTCAAAAGAACCATTGTCACGGCGATGCGCATGCTCGACAACGTGATCGACATCAACTACTACGCCGTCAAGAAGGCGCGCGACTCCAACATGCGTCATCGCCCGGTGGGCCTGGGCCTGATGGGATTCCAGGACAGCCTGTATGAGTTGCGCATCCCCTACGCCAGTAAGGCAGCAGTCGAATTCGCCGACCAGTCGATGGAAGCGATCTGCTACTACGCTTACTGGGCTTCCACCGAGCTGGCGAAGGAGCGCGGCAAATACGCGAGCTACAAGGGCTCGTTGTGGGACAGGGGTATCCTGCCGCTCGACACACTCGACCTGCTGACGCAGGCGCGCGGCGGCTACGTGGAAGTGGACCGGTCCTCCACCATGGATTGGGACGCCCTGCGCAACAAGATTGCCCGGGACGGCATGCGCAACTCCAATTGCGTGGCCATTGCGCCGACCGCCACCATCTCCAACATCATTGGCGTGGACGCCTCGATCGAGCCGTGCTTCGGCAACCTATCGGTCAAGTCCAACCTGTCGGGCGAATTCACGGTCATCAATGGCGGCCTGGTGCGCGACCTCAAACGCCTCGGACTGTGGGACGACGTGATGGTAATGGACCTGAAACACTTCGATGGTTCGCTGCGCCCGATCGACCGGGTACCGCTGGAAATCAAGGCGCTGTATTCGACGGCATTCGAAGTCGAGGCGAGCTGGCTGGTGGAGGCTGCGGCGCGCCGTCAGAAATGGATTGACCAGGCGCAGTCGCTCAACATCTACATGGCCGGCGCCTCGGGCAAGAAGCTCGACGACACCTACAAGCTGGCGTGGTTGCGCGGCATCAAGACGACCTACTACCTGCGCACGATGAGTGCCACACATGCAGAAAAATCAACCATCACAGCCGGTCGCCTGAACGCAGTTTCCTCTTCGGGCGGCGAAGTATCGGGCGGCGCGGGGATGAGTGCGCTGGACGCAGTTGCCGCGGCCGCGCGCGCGCAACAGGACACCATACCCGCAACCGACATTCAGTTCTGCGGCGTTGACGATCCGACGTGCGAGTCGTGCCAATAAATAGCGTCGCATCGCATCACAAAATTGCGATGCAATTGAGCAACACAAAACGACAGCGATGTGAATGAGCGCTTTGCAATTCACATGGCTGCTTTCATAATCTGAGCATTGGAAAATCTATGTTGACCTGGGACGAAGAAGTCAAGCCCTCATTGCCTGCAGCACTTAATAGCGGTTTGCAAACCAACCGCGGGGTGGAACTCCCGCCTCTTTTTTCTCCCGCGTCTGATACCAGTTCACAGCCCGCATCGCGCACATTGAATGACGGTGCCGTGGTGCCCTCGCCTGTCGCGGCACGCGCAACCGCCACAGTCGTACCGGCAGCGAGCGGTGAACGCCGCCGCGTCAACGCTTCCGACAAGCGCATCATCAACGGCAAGACCGACGTCAACCAGCTGGTGCCGTTCAAGTACAAGTGGGCTTGGGAAAAATACCTCGCCACCTGCTCCAACCACTGGATGCCGCAAGAGATCAACATGACGCGCGACATCGCGCTCTGGAAAGACCCGAACGGCCTCACTGAAGACGAGCGCCGCATCGTCAAGCGCAACCTCGGCTTCTTCGTGACCGCTGATTCGCTGGCCGCCAACAACATCGTGCTGGGAACCTATCGACACATCACCGCACCCGAATGCCGCCAGTTCCTGCTGCGCCAGGCCTTTGAAGAGGCGATCCACACACACGCCTACCAGTACATCGTCGAGTCGCTGGGCCTGGACGAGAGCGAGATCTTCAACGCCTACAACGAAGTGGCGTCGATCCGCGAGAAGGACGAGTTCCTGATCCCGTTCATCAACGCCATCAGCGATCCAAACTTCCACACCGGCACGCCCGAGACCGACCAGACGCTGCTCAAGTCGCTGATCGTGTTCGCCTGTCTGATGGAGGGCCTGTTCTTTTACGTCGGCTTCACGCAAATCCTGGCGCTGGGCCGTCAGAACAAGATGACCGGCGCGGCCGAGCAATACCAGTACATCCTGCGCGACGAATCGATGCACTGCAATTTCGGCATCGACCTGATCAACCAGCTCAAGCTGGAAAATCCACAACTGTGGACGTCCGGGTTCAAAGCCGAAATCAAGGCCTTGTTCACGAAGGCGGTTGAGCTCGAATACAAATACGCCGAAGACACCATGCCGCGCGGCGTGCTCGGCATGAACGCCTCTATGTTCAAGGGTTACCTGCGTTACATCGCCAACCGGCGTGCCACGCAGATCGGACTCGAAGAGCTGTTCCCGAACGAGACCAACCCGTTCCCATGGATGAGCGAAATGATTGACCTGAAGAAAGAGCGTAACTTCTTTGAAACCCGCGTGATCGAGTATCAATCGGGCGGCGCGCTTTCCTGGGATTGAAGTATTCCAATAACAATAATGAAATCAAGAATCGCACAGACTGCTGATCGCGCCGCAGAGCGTGGCAACAGCTTGTGTTCCCGTGTTCATGGTGCTGGGCGCTGTTCCAACACCATGGATCGCTTTGTGCAAACCAACAAGCATGAAGTGCTCTTTGCAATTTGATCAAGGAGAAAATGATGGCAACTGCGAAAAAACCGGCCGCAAAAAAGGCCGCACCTGCGAAGAAAGCTCCTGCTAAAAAAGTAGCGGCGAAAAAAGCTCCGGCCAAGAAGGCTGCAGCCAAGAAAGCTCCTGCTAAAAAAGTAGTGGCGAAAAAAGCTCCGGCGAAAAAAGCCGCAGCCAAGAAAGCCCCTGCCAAAAAGGTAGCGGCGAAAAAAGCTCCGGCCAAGAAGGCTGCAGCCAAAAAAGCCCCGGCGAAAAAGGCGGCGGCGAAGAAGGCGCCTGCGAAGAAAGCGGCCGCCAAGAAAGCCCCGGCGAAAAAGCCGGCCGCCAAGAAAGCAGCAAGAAAACCCGCTGCGAAGAAAGCCGCGAAAGCACCCGCTGCCAAGGCCGCTCCTGCACCCGCGGCTCAGACGACGCTGAACCCGCAGGCTGCGTGGCCGTTTCCTACGGCCAGCAAACCGTAAGCATAGAACTGCGGCTTGCCGCTTTCCAGGCCCGGTGTCGCAAGACACCGGGCTTTTTCATTTCTGCCGTACATGCAGGCAGACTTCAACGAGACAACAGCAAGCCATTCCGGCTTTCACCGATGCGCGCGGTGGCCGCATCGCAGTTGAGTCTGGGCACGCTATTTACTACCGAAACACGAGCATCCTGCCCTTATTTGGCAAAGCCTAGAGCTCGATTTCACTCATATCTAGCGTGTAATTCTGAGGGCCGCGCTGGGCAATCTTGATCGCACCAATGCGGCTCCCCAACTCGGCGCAACGTGCCAGGCTCCAGCCCCGCTCCAGCCCATAAAGCAGCGCCCCGCGGTAAGCGTCGCCACAGCCCGTGGGGTCCACCACCGCTGTTGCCTTGACGGCCGGCACCAGGGTCTTTTCACCCCGGATCCACACCTCGCTGCCTTCGGCGCCCAGCGTGACAATGAGGCCTTGCACGTGGTGCGAGATTTCGGCATTGCTCCAGCCCGTGCGGTCGCTAAGCATCTTGCCTTCATAGTCGTTCACCGTAACCCAGGTGGCCAGTTCGACGAAGTGAGCCAGCTCCTTGCCGTCGAACATGGGCAGCCCCTGGCCTGGATCGAAGACAAACGGAATGCCGGCCGCCTTGAACTGCTCCGCGTGCTGCAGCATCGCGTCCCGGCCATCCGGCGAGATGATGCCGAGTCCGATGTCGCTGCGCGGCGCAATTTTCGTGAGGTGGGCCAACTGCATGGCGCCGGGGTGGAAGGCGGTGATCTGGTTATTTGCCAGATCGGTCGTGATGAAACACTGCGCCGTGTACGTGTCGCTGATTTCGCGCACGAACTCAGTGTCGATGCCCAGCCGGTGAAGGCGCGCGATGTAATCGCCGCCGTCGCTGCCGAGTGCAGCCATGGGCAGCGGGTCGCCGCCGAGCAGCTTGAGGCTGTACGCGATGTTGCCGGCACAACCGCCAAAATCACGGCGCAGCGCCGGGACCAGGAACGAGACGTTGAGGATGTGCAACTGGTCCGGCAGGATCTGCTCGGCGAACCGGCCCTCGAAAGTCATGATGGTGTCAAAGGCCAGGGAGCCGCAAATGATGGTTGCCATAAATTCTTGATGAGGGTTTGATAAGAGGGGGTCAGGGATAGAAGGCGAGCACCCGGTAGCCTGCGATACGTGCCGCAATGGCGCTGTCGGCCACGCTGACCGGGAGCGAGCCGCTCCAGTCCGCCCCCGCGGCCAGCACGGCGGCGGCGCCCAGCTCCGCGGGCGACAGAACCCGGCGCAATACCGGCTGGTCCTGGGTATCGGTGAGCGCGAGTTCGACACTGGGCATGGCCAGCGCAACGGGCGCACCATTTTTTATTCCGAGGTTGAGCTGATAAACGTTGTCACGAACCTTCCTGAACGAAGAGCTGTCAACCACGATGGATTCGATCTGCCGCAGCGGCTGCACCGCACAACGCAGCGGGACACACAGCGCCTGTAACAGGCCAAGGCTGCGCGGCTGGAAGGCGGCGATCCGGTCGCGCTCCTGCACCACCAATTGCAGACCCAGCGACACCAGCAGCAAGGCGCTTGTCATCGTCAGAAGGCGGCGAACCTGGGGACGTTGCCACAGCGTGCTGCGCCGCGGCGCCCGCACAAACGAAACTTCCGGCATGGGCGGCTCGCTGACCGGGCTCGCGTCCGGGACCAGGTCCACGCTTGGCTCGGTCAGAAAATCGCTCACGGAAGCCGACGTCGGCTCGTCGAGCGGTGGATCCAGGAAGATCTCCTGCGAAGCGGATTGCACACCCTCATCCACTGGGTCTGCGTCGGCAGACCTCTGCTCCTGAATATCGGAACGCATATCAGGCGGTGACACTTCGGTACGTAACGGAATCCACCAGGACTCTTCGTCCTGCGGGGCATCGGTTTGCGCGGAGTTGTCCTCTTCGGGCAACGCATCGACCGTCGCGGGCGACGCCTTGTCAGCAGCGCCTTGCGATGCCTGTTCTGGATTTTCCGAGTCATCGCCCGGCTTTTCTTCCAGGGCCTCCAGCGATCCCGTTGCCTGGGGTTCACCATCGACATTCGCGTCGGCATCGCTGGCGGTGGCCGCAGCAGCCGGCACCGGCACCGGTGCCGCTGCCAGCTCTGGGGCCTGCTGCAGGTGCTCGGGCGCGTCAAAGACCTCGGCGCACTGGCCGCACCGTACCCAGCCGTCGGAAATCCTGAGTTGGTCGGGAACGACTTTGAACATCGTTCCGCAGGCAGGGCAGCGTGTGATGAAGCTCATGGGTGAAAGATTGTAGGGTCGACGCGCGTGCCTGATGCAGCGCTACGACTCACAACGCGGCGGTCATCAGGATCCAGCCATCTTCGCTATCGGCCACCGTCAATGACGCATGGGGTGCATAGACGGCCTTGAGCTCGTCGGCCTGGCGCTCCAGAATCCCGGCCATGACGAGCCAGCCACCGCGTGCGACATGGTCGCACAGCAGTGGCGCCAGCACCTTGAGCGGCGTGGCCAGGATATTCGCGAGCACCGTCTGGTAGTGCCCCGAGGCCTGGTCCGGCAGACCAGCGTGCAGCTGCACCGCGTTGGCGTGTGCGTTGAGCTTTGTCGATTCCACGGCAGCAACATCGATGTCCACCGCGTCGATATCCGTGGCGCCATATTTGGCCGCGCCAATGGCCAGGATGCCCGAGCCGCAGCCGTAGTCGAGCACCCGGCCTAATGGGTTGCACTGTGCGGGTTGGCCAACGCCGCGGCCATGCTGGGCAATCCAGCGCAGACACATGCGGGTGGTGGGATGTGTACCCGTCCCAAAGGCCAGTCCCGGATCCAGCCGGATGATGGTGCGAGCCTGAGGTGGCGGCTCATGCCAGGTCGGGACGATCCAGAAATCGGGCGTGACATCGACCGGCGCGAATTGTGATTGTGTCAGGAGCACCCAATCCTGATCCGGCAAGGGGGAGATCCCCAGAAACTGGCATTCAGCAAAGAAATCCTGCGCAGTCAGCAAAGAAGCTGCATTTTCTGCTATTAATTCAGTAGTGAACAGAGCCCCTACACGCGAGCGCTGCCAGCCGTCTTTAGGGGCCGGCATGCCGGGCTCGCCGAACAGGGCCTGCTCGGCGTCAGTCTGGGCATCGGCGTCTTCCACAGATACGCTCAGCGCAGCGAGCGCATCCAGCGCCTCGCTGAGCGTCTCGACCCGGTACTGCGGACACATCAGGCTCAGTTCAAACATGCGCGCGCTGCTCAGCGCTTGTGCTGCGCCAGCCACTCTTCGAGGTAGTGGATATTTGTGCCACCGGCCACGAACTTCGCATCCACCATCAACTCGCGATGCAGTGCGATGTTGCTCTGGATGCCCTCGATGACCGTCTCGTTGAGCGCCGTGCGCATGCGCGCCAGCGCCTGCTCGCGTGTATCACCATGCACGATGATCTTGCCGATCATCGAGTCATAGTTCGGTGGCACGAAATAGTTGGTGTAAATGTGTGAATCGACCCGCACCCCCGGCCCGCCCGGCGTGTGCCAGGTTGTGATGCGCCCCGGCGAGGGCGTGAACTTGAAAGGGTCCTCGGCGTTGATGCGGCACTCGATCGCGTGACCGCGGATCTGGATCTGACGCTGTGTAAACGGCAACTTTTCGCCGGCCGCGACCATGATCTGGGTTTTCACAATATCGATGCCCGTGATGAACTCGGTCACCGGGTGCTCGACCTGAACGCGCGTGTTCATCTCGATGAAATAAAACTCGCCGTTCTCATACAGAAATTCGAAGGTGCCGGCGCCGCGGTAGCCAATCTTCTTGCAGGCCGCCACGCAGCGCTCGCCCAGTCGCTCTATCAGCCTGCGCGGAATACCCGGAGCCGGTGCCTCCTCAAGGACTTTCTGATGGCGCCGCTGCATCGAGCAATCGCGCTCGCCCAGGTAGACCACATTCTTGAATTTGTCCGCCAGGATCTGGATCTCGATATGGCGAGGATTTTGCAGGTACTTCTCCATGTACACTGCCGGATTGCCGAAGGCCGCGCCGGCTTCGGCCTTGGTCATCTGCACCGCATTGATCAGCGCCGCCTCGGTGTGCACCACGCGCATGCCGCGCCCGCCCCCGCCGCCGGCCGCCTTGATGATGACCGGGTACCCGACTGCCTTGGCCGCGCGCCGGATCTGCACCGCGTCGTCGGACAACTCGCCCTCGGAGCCCGGCACGCAGGGCACGCCCGCCTTGATCATCGCCTGCTTTGCCGACACCTTGTCGCCCATCAGGCGTATCGACTCTGGCGTGGGGCCGATGAACTGGAAGCCGCTTTTCTCGACACGCTCGGCGAAATCGGCGTTTTCGCTCAAGAATCCGTAGCCGGGATGGATCGCTTCGGAATCCGTCACCTCCGCAGCCGAAATCAGCGCCGGCATGTTCAGGTAGCTCAGCGACGAGGCGGCCGGACCGATACAGACTGCTTCTTCGGCCAGCTTGACATACTTGGCCTCGCGGTCGGCCTCCGAATAAACCATCACCGCCTTGACGCCCATCTCGCTGCAGGCTCGCTGGATTCTCAGGGCAATCTCGCCGCGATTGGCAACCAGGATTTTCTTAAACATGAGTGGCCGCTTACTTTTGAGTTCACTCAATCACGAACAGGGGCTGCCCATATTCAACAGCCTGGCCGTTCTGTCCCAGGATCTGGGTGATGGTGCCCGATTTGTCGGCCTCGATCTCGTTGAGAATCTTCATGGCCTCAATGATGCAAACCGTCTCGCCTTCCTTGACTACGCTGCCAACCTCCACAAAAGCCTTGGCCCCCGGACTCGAAGACAAATAAAACGTGCCCACCATGGGCGACTTGACGACGTGCCCTGGCGGCACTTCAGCGACCGGGGTCGGTGCAGCCGCCACCACGGCCGATGGAGCCGCCAAGGCCATGGCAGGCGAGGCGCCCGCTGAAGGCGCCAGCGCCGCAGGCTGAGATGCGACGCCGCTCTTGACAATGCGCACCTTGCCCTCTGCCTCTGTGATTTCAAGTTCAGACACGTTTGAGTCGGACACAAGGTCGATCAGGGTCTTGAGTTTGCGTAAATCCATATTATCTCCAACGACTGCGAACATTAACAGACAGGAATTTACTCTAAATTCCGCTTAATGCACGCTTATTTGGCCAATTTCATCTAATTCTGAAATTCATGCCGATTCCGAAATTGGTGGATCGTGCGGGCGCAACCCACTCATGAAGGCGCGTGACCTAAGCCGAAGCCACCCACTGCTGCAGGTCTCCGGGAGTTAGCTTACCTATTTTACGATGCATTACGACGCCATCTGAACCAAACGCCACCGTGAATGGCAATCCCCCCGCCGTATTTCCCAGTGACCGTCCCAGATCCGTTCCCGCCAACCCCGCCATGCCTACTCGATAAGTGACGGGCGCCCTGGCCAGAAAACGATCGACTGCATCGAGCTTGTCAATGGCCAAACCCAATACTTGCCAGCCTTTAGACGAATTTTCGCGATAAAACCTGTCTAATAAGGGCAGTTCCTCGATACAAGGTGGACACCAAGTCGCCCAGAAATTGACCAGCAAAGGCTTGCCGCGCAGGTTTTGCATGACCACCTTGTCTCCCGCGGGCGTATCGAAGGTCAGGCCCCACACTGCCGTGTCGGCGTCTGTCATGGCGTGCGGCTGGAATTTCCACCACGCCACAGCCGCGCCGCCCAACGCGGCGGCGGCGGCGACGCCCGCATACAGAACTCCGCGGCGACTCGTGGAAGCTGCCGGATTCGCTCTGGACGTAGCAGGTAACGGGTCGTGGCTCATGATGTTGTTTCCTGCAGCAGCCGTCGCACGGCCTGGATATCACCGCGCGGGGAACGGCCGCGACCGTCGGGTTTGAGGGCGCCGCGCAGATCGTCCAGGTCGTAAACCAGCAAATGCACGCCGACGACCGTGCCCAGCTCGCGGCTGACACTGGACAGGCTCAGTGCCTCCACCGACTCGCCATGAAACCCCCTGACGGTGCGTGGCTCGTAGTCGGCCTTGTGATCAATCAGTGAAATTTCCGCTGATTTGGGGTCATCACAAAATAGCTGGATGTAGATATCGGACAGCTTGGTAGCCGTGCCGTGCCAGACCGCGCCAGCCAGATAGGGTCGAAACGCAGCCATGCGCTCCATCCAGGCCAGTGCCAGCCGGCGCAAGGTGGCCAGTTCAACTGGCTGTGTGTCAGCGCAGAACAGATCGAGGTACTCGCGCACGGCGAGCTCGACTTCGTCGTTGCCCGGCAGTGGCGTGCGGGCCGGCAGCCCCATCTGCTTGAGCGCGCGCCGCTTGGCCGGACCGAACTCCAGCCCCTCCTCCACCACCACGCGGGCGGTGACCGCAGCGATTTCAGACTTCAGGGCATCCATGGAGGGTGGTTTTGTACTCTTTGGCTGGCGTGGCTCGCCTGCACGCAGTAGATTAGACCAAAACCACAATCCCCGGAGACCATCGCATGCCCGCCCCCATGAAAAGCACGATGATGAATGTGCCGCTCTCGTTGAATCATCTGCTCGAGCGCGCCGGAACCCTGTTTGCCAGCAATGAGGTCGTCTCGCGTTTGCCGGACAAGTCGCTCGTGCGGCACACATATGGCGCCTTTTACCATCGCGCGCGCTCTCTGGCCAGCGCACTGCTACAGCTGGGCCTGCAAAAAGACGACCGGGTCGCCACCCTGTGCTGGAACCACCATGCACACCTGGAGTGCTACTTCGGCATTCCCGCGGCCGGCGGCGTGATGCACACGCTGAATCTGCGCCTGGCACCCGGTGAGATGGGCTGGATCGCCAACGATGCACAAGACCGCTTTCTGGTGATCGACGATGTGCTGCTGCCGCTCTACAAGCAGATCGCACATCTGCACAAGTTCGAAAAGGTCATCGTCGTCCCGTTCTCGGGCGCTGCCGTCCCAGCTGAATTCACCGACTATGAAGTCCTGCTGGCCGGCGCTGACCCGGACGCGTTCCAGTACGCGGCGCACGACGAAAACGACCCGGTTGCGATGTGCTACACCTCGGGCACCACCGGGCGGCCCAAGGGCGTGGTGTACTCGCACCGCTCCACCGTGCTGCACACACTGGTTGGTTGCCTGGGGGATTTTTGGGATCTCAAGGGTATCGACGTGGTGCTTCCCGTCACGCCCATGTTTCACGCCAACTCCTGGGGCCTGCCGTATGCCGCGGTGATGATGGGCGTCAAGCTCGTGTTCCCCGGCCCGCACCTGCATCCCGACGACCTGCTCGACCTGATCACGCTGGAGCCGCCCACCCTGTCGCTCGGTGTACCGACCATCTGGATGGGCCTGATCCAGGCCTTTGACGCCGCGCAAAGCAAGGACTCACCGAATCACGGCCGCTGGAAGCTGCCCGCAGGCATGCGCTCGCTGGTCGGTGGCGCGTCCGTGCCCGAGGCGCTGATTCGCGCCTTCGACAAATACGGCATCTGGTTGCTGCAGGGCTGGGGCATGACGGAGACCTCGCCGCTGGCCACCGTGTCGTACCCCACCGCCGAACTGCGCGATGCCACGATGGACGAGCGCTACCGCCGCGCCGCCATGGCCGGCGTGCCGGTGCCGCTGGTCGATCTGCGGGTGCGCGGTGACGACGGCGCCGACCAGCCGTGGGACGGCCGCAGCGTCGGCGAAATCCAGGTGCGCGGCCCCTTCATCACCGGAAGTTACCACCAGGTTCCGGTGGAGGCCGAAAAGTTCAGTGCCGACGGCTGGCTGCGCACCGGCGATGTGGCTTCCATCGATGGCATGGGCTTCGTCAAGATCACCGACCGCACCAAGGACTTGATCAAATCCGGCGGCGAATGGATCAGCTCGGTCGATCTGGAAAACGCGCTGATGGCGCACCCGGCCGTGGCCGAGGCCGCAGTGATTGCCATTCCCGACGAAAAGTGGAGCGAGCGGCCGCTGGCCTGCGTGGTGCTCAAACCCGGCCAGAGCGCCTCTCCCGCTGACTTTGGGCCCCATCTGCTGGCCCTCGGCTTTGCCAAGTGGCAGTTGCCCGAACGCTACGAATTCATCGATGCGATACCGCGCACCTCGACGGGCAAGTTCTGGAAGATGAAGCTGCGCGAACGCTTTAAAGAGTGACGCCGCCCGAAGCGGCCAGCGGCCCGGCAAAGCCGGTTCCACGGCATCCTGGAATGTGAGCCTTGGCGCCTGCCTAGAATCCTCCTATGCACATTCATATTCTGGGGATTTGCGGCACCTTCATGGGCGGCGTGGCCGCGCTGGCGCGCGAGTCGAGCCACACCGTGACCGGTTGCGACGCGGGCGTGTACCCGCCCATGAGCAACCAGTTGCGCGCGCTGGGCATCGAGCTGATCGAAGGCTTTGGCGCTGAGCAACTGGCTTTGAAACCCGACATGTTCGTGGTCGGCAATGTCGTCAGTCGTGCGCATCTCGCGGACGGCTGCGCCAAATTCCCGTTGATGGAAGCCATTCTGGACGCCGGCCTGCCTTACACCAGTGGCCCGCAGTGGCTGGCGGAGCACGTGCTGCAAGGCCGCCACGTGCTGGCCGTGGCGGGAACCCACGGCAAGACCACCACGACCTCGATGCTGGCCTGGATCCTCGAATGCGCCGGTCTGCGCCCAGGCTTCCTGGTCGGTGGCGTGCCGCTGAACTTCGGCGTCTCGGCAAGGCTAGGGGTTGCCACCGCGCCGGGCCGCCCCAAGCAAGGTACGGCCCCCTTGGGGGGCAGCGCAATACGCGAAGCGACAAGCGTGGGGGCCACATTCGTGATCGAGGCCGACGAATACGACACCGCGTTTTTCGACAAGCGCAGCAAGTTCGTGCATTACCGGCCGCGCACCGCGATCCTGAACAACCTCGAATTCGACCACGCCGACATCTTTGACGACCTGGCCGCCATCGAGCGCCAATTCCACCACCTGGTGCGCACCGTGCCATCCACCGGGCGCGTGGTAGTGAACGGGCTGGAGGAGAGTTTGGCGCGCGTGCTGCATCAAGGCTGCTGGAGCGAGGTACGCACCTTTGGCGCGGCCGGCAGCGATTTTTCCGCCGTGGGCGACCCCGACGCCTTCGATGTGCTTCAAAAAGGAGAGCGCGTGGCCCAGGTGCGCTGGGCGCTAGGTGGCGTTCACAACCAACTCAACGCGCTGGCGGCGATCGCCGCGGCCGAGCACGTGGGGGTGCCGCCCGCCGTGGCGGCCCAGGCGCTGGGTGAATTCCAGAACGTGCGCCGGCGCATGGAGGTGTGCGGCCGCGTGGCAATGGATGGCGGCGAGGTCACGGTCTACGATGACTTCGCGCACCACCCCACGGCGATCCGCACCACGCTCGACGGCCTGCGCCGCCAGGTCGGCAGGGATGCACGCATCCTCGCGGTGTTCGAGCCGCGCAGCAACACCATGAAGCTCGGCACCATGAAGGCGCAATTGCCGTGGAGCCTGGAAGATGCCGACCTCGCGTTTTGTCATGCAGGCGGACTCGACTGGGATGCGCGCGAAGCCTTGACGCCAATGGGCGTGGGGCCAGGCCGCAAGGCCCAGGTCGCCGACAGCATCGAAGAGCTGGTGGCTCAGGTGAAGCGCGCAGCACGCCCCGGCGACCACATTTTGTGCATGAGCAATGGCGGCTTCGGCGGCATTCATGGCAAGCTACTGGAGGCGCTGAGGCGCTGAAGGCACAGGAGCGAAATGCGGACTCTCCAAACTCCCAACGGTACCGCGATACCGCAACTTGGCTTGGGCACCTGGCACATGGGCGAAGCAAGGGGCCGGCGCGCGGGGGAAGTGGCAGCGGTGCGCTCGGCTATCGGCATGGGCTATCGGCTTATCGACACGGCCGAGATGTACGGCGATGGCGGCGCCGAGCAGGTGGTCGGCCAGGCCATCGCCGAGGCATTGCGCGCAGGTGACGTGCGGCGCGACGAACTCTTCGTGGTCAGCAAGGTGCTGCCGCACAACGCCAGCCGTCAGGGCACGCTGGCGGCCTGTCAGCGCAGCCTGGCGCGCCTCGGACTGGAGCGGATCGACCTGTACCTGCTGCACTGGCGCGGCCCGCATCGGCTGGCCGACACCTGCGAAGCCATGCAGGCTCTGGTCGGGCAGGGACGTATCGGCCAATGGGGCGTGAGCAACTTCGACACCGACGACATGGAAGAACTGGCCGCCGCGTTGGACATGGCGGGAGACGCGCATTGCGCCGTCAATCAGGTGTATTACTCGCTCGGCGAACGCGGTCCGGAGTTCAGCCTGCTGCCATGGCAGCGAGCGCGCAACCTGCCGCTGATGGCGTACAGCCCGATCGACCAGGGCGCGCTGGCAACCAGCGCCGGGCTGGACGCCATCGCGGCGCGACTGGGCGCGTCCAAGGCGCAGGTTGCGCTCGGCTGGGTTTTGGCGCAGAGCGGCGTGGTGGCGATCCCGAAGGCGGTGCACGAGACGCATCTGCGCGAAAACCTGGCGGCCTCCGAACTGCGACTCGGGCCCGACGACCTGGCCGAACTCAACCGCCTGTACCCGCCGCCAAGGCGCAAGTCGCCGCTGGCGATGATCTGATGAGACCACGGACGGACAACGACTGATGGTGTTCCTTCTCCATTGGCGCGGGCCCGCAGCCAGTGCTGCGCTCGTCAGGCCCTGCGTGCGCGGCGCGCCTTGACTGCATCGGACAGCAAGTCCAGGGTGGTCAGCGAATCCTCCCACCCGAGGCAGGCGTCGGTGATGCTTTTGCCGTATTCGAGCCCCTGCGGATCGTCCTTGCCGGGGGTGAATTTTTGCGCGCCCGCGACCAGGTGGCTCTCCACCATCAGGCCGAACACGTTGTGCGAGCCGCCGGCGATCTGCGCGGCAATGTCACGCGCCACCGCAATCTGGCGCTCGTGCTGCTTGCTGCTGTTGGCGTGGCTGCAATCGACCATCAGCGCCGCAGGCAGCTTGGCCGCTTCGAGCTCCTTACAGGCGGCGGCCACGCTGGCGGCATCGTAGTTAGGCGCCTTGCCGCCGCGCAGGATCAGGTGGCAATCCTTGTTGCCGTTGGTTTGCACGATAGCAACCTGGCCGTTCTTGTGCACCGACAGAAAATGGTGGCCGCGCGCAGCCGCCTGAATCGCGTCGGTGGCGATGCGGGTGTTGCCATCGGTGCCGTTCTTGAAGCCGATCGGCGCCGACAGGCCCGAGGCCAGTTCGCGGTGCACCTGGCTTTCGGTGGTGCGCGCGCCAATCGCGCCCCAGGCGATCAGGTCGCCCAGGTACTGCGGCGAAATTACGTCGAGAAACTCGCTGCCAGCCGGCAGGCCCAGGCGGTTGATCTCGATCAGGAGCTGGCGCGCGATGCGCAAGCCCTCGTCGATGCGGTAGCTCTCATCGAGGTAGGGATCGTTGATCAGCCCCTTCCAGCCGACCGTGGTGCGCGGCTTCTCGAAATACACGCGCATCACGATCTCCAGCGTGCCAGCGTACTTGACGCGCTGCGCGGCCAGACGGCGCGCGTATTCGAGCGCCGCCTCCGGATTGTGGATCGAGCACGGACCGATCACGACCAGCAAACGGTCGTCCTTGCCGGCAATGATGTGGTGAATGTTTTTCCGGGTCTGCGTGATCAGTGATTCGACGGCCGTGCCGACGATCGGGAAAAAGCGGATCAAATGCTCGGGCGGAGGCAACACGGTGATGTCCTTGATGCGTTTGTCGTCGGTCTGGCTGGTTTTCTCGACGTTCGCATACCAGCTCTCGCTGGCGGGGACGGTGGCTTTGGCATTCATCGTGGTGGCTCCTGTGAAAATCGTTTCGGACATAAAAAAACCGCCGGGCTGGGAAGGCCGGCGGTTCGATGTGAGGTGCGCTCTGCTACGCCTGTGCCTCTCGTCCGCCGGGGACTGAGAACCAAAAGTAAAAATAAAAGGCGCTGCGTGCTTGCATGGAACAGAAATGTAGCACAGGTTTCAACAGAGGGGAATCAAGCCGTTCCACCCACCGTCAGGCCGTCGATGCGCAACGTCGGCTGGCCGACACCCACGGGCACGCTCTGGCCTTCCTTGCCGCAGGTGCCGACGCCCGGGTCGAGCTTCATGTCGTTGCCGATCATGGTGACGCGGGTCAGCGCGTCGGGGCCGTTGCCGACAATGGTCGCGCCTTTGACCGGGTACTGGATCTTGCCGTTTTCCACCCAGTACGCTTCGCTGGCCGAGAACACGAATTTGCCGGAGGTGATGTCGACCTGGCCGCCGCCGAAGTTGGTGGCGTACAGGCCTTTCTTGATGCTGGCGACGATTTCCTGCGGGTCCTTTTTGCCGCCCAGCATGTAGGTGTTGGTCATGCGCGGCATCGGTACGTGCGCATAGCTCTCGCGCCGGCCGTTGCCGGTGGGCTTCGATTTCATCAGGCGCGCATTCAGCGAATCCTGCAGGTAGCCCTTCAGGATGCCGTCCTCGATCAGCACATTGCGCTGGGTGGCGTTGCCCTCGTCGTCCACATTGAGCGAGCCGCGCCGGTCGGCAATGGTGCCGTCGTCCAGTACCGTGACGCCCTTGGCTGCCACGCGCTGGCCGATGCGCCCGCTGAAGGCACTAGAGCCTTTGCGGTTGAAGTCGCCCTCGAGCCCGTGGCCGATGGCCTCGTGCAGCAGGATGCCAGGCCAGCCCGAGCCCAGTACCACGGTCATCTCGCCGGCAGGGGCCGGGCGCGATTCGAGGTTGGTCAATGCGGCATGCACGGCCTCATTCACGTAGCGCGTGATGACCTCGTCGTCGAAGTAGGCCAGGCCAAAGCGGCCGCCGCCACCGCCCGAACCCATCTCGCGGCGCACTGTGCCGCCCACCGTGGCCTCTGCAATCACGGTGACGGACAGACGCACCAGCGGGCGCACGTCGGCCGCCAGGGTGCCGTCGGCGCGAGCGATCAGCACCACGTCGTATTCGCAGGCCAGGCCGGCCATGACTTGCGCCACGCGCGGGTCTTTGGCGCGCGCCAGCTGCTCCGCTTTTTCGAGCAGCTTGACCTTGTCGGCGCTGCCGAGCGTGGCGATCGGGTCCAGTTCGCGGTACAGCGAGCGGCTGCCCGCTATTTTTCTGGTAGCGGTCTTGACCTGTCTGGACTGGGCCGCAGATGAAATCGAGCGCACGGTGCGGGCCGCGTCGAGCAACGATGCCTCGGAAATATCGTCGGAGTAGGCGAATGCGGTTTTCTCGCCGCTGACCGCCCGCACGCCAACGCCCTGGTCGATGCTGAACGACCCGGTTTTGACGATGCCCTCCTCCAGGCTCCAGCCCTCGGAGCGCGTGTACTGGAAATACAGGTCGGCGTCGTCAACCTTGTGCGAGGCGATTTCGGCGAGTGCCCGCGACAGATGGGCCTCGTTCAGACCAAAGGGTTCGAGCAGCAGGCGCTGGGCGATGGCCAAGCGTTCGATGGTGGGTTCGCGGGAGATCATGGAGTCATTTTAGACCCCCACGCTTGTCCCTTCGCGTACTGTACCGGGCCTGCGTTATGCCCGTTCCGAGGCATTACGCTTCAGCCGGGCCCTAGGAGGCCGAACTTGCTCGGGCCGGAACCGGATCAATCACCGCGCTTCATGCCGTGTGGTCGTCGATGACGGCATCGGGGCCGTTGGCCTGGCATGACTCGATGCCGCCATCGCGCGCCTTCTCGCCTGAATACATCTGGCTCTGACCGATGACCTGGCCGTTGCCGGCCTTGAGCGTGAAATACGGGGAGCCGTCCTTGCCGGCGAGGCGGCCGTAGCGCCGACTGTCGGCTGCATTTTTCTTCACCGACTCAACGCCGTTGAGGGCGCTGGCCTTGGACTCATACATCTCGCTGGTGAGGATGATTTGCCCGTTGCCTGCATGCAGGTTGAAGAAGTATTTGTCGTTTTTGGATTTTTTGAGCTCGAATTTGCCGGCCATAAATCACTCCTGAGGGGAACCAAAGCACGGTTGGCACACACGGTTGTAACGTGATCCGCTGTTCAGCGCAACGGTTGAATGCACCCGCACATGGAATTTGTTAACTGCGGCGCGCCGCATGTCATATGTCAGTCGGGTCGGCTCAGCAGCTTGAACACGCTGGCATCATCTTCGTCGGCCAGGCCCGCATCTAACGCGCGGGCAAACGTGCCTGCGGCGATGCGGCCCAGCGCCGGCTCGAACCCGGCCGCCTGAGCGGCAGCCAGCGCCAGCCGCGTGTCCTTGGCCAGCAGCGTGGTGTGCGCGCGCGGCGCGAAGTCGCCCGTAATGGCACGGCGCATGCGGTCGGAGCCGATCCAGCTCTGACCACTTGACTGCTCGATCACATCCAGCGTGCGGCCCAGGTCCAGCCCCATGCGCGCGGCCAGCGCCAGCACCTCGGCTGCGCCGGCCAGGTTGATGCCCGCCAGCAGGTTGTTCACGAGCTTGGTGCGCGCACCGTCGCCAAGGCGCTGGCTGATGCGAAACAGCTTGTTTGAGAGCGCCTCCAGCAAGGCGCGATGCCTTTCGAAAACCTCATCAGGGCACGCCACCATCAGGCTCATGGAGCCGTCGCTCGCGCGCACCGGGCCGCCTGACATGGGCGCGTCGATGGTCTGCAGGCCACGCTCGGCCAGCTCGGCGGCAAACACTTCCACGTCCTGCGGCGCGATGGTCGGACACAGCATCGCCACTTGCCCCGGGCGCATCGCAGCGGCCGCGCCGTCGGTGCCGAACAGCACCTCCCGGGTCTGTGCGGCATCCACCACGCAGACGATGATTACTTCACAACCAATAGCAAGCTGTGCAGGACTGGTATGGGCTACAGCGCCAATTCGTTTGAAGTTTTGTTCCTTGACCGGATCCAGGTCACGCACATGCACTGGCCAGCCCTGCGCCAGCAGATTTGCCGCCATGCCGCCGCCCATATTGCCCACCCCGATGATGCCGACCGGGGTTTTAATTGCGTGATGTGTCATGACTGCATGAGTCGCTTTGATTTGGCGACAGACATGAGGATCCCGATGCCCATGCCCAGCGTCACCATCGCCGTGCCGCCGTAGCTGATGAAGGGCAGCGGCACGCCGACCACCGGCAAGATGCCGCTGACCATGCCCATATTGACGAACGCGTAGGTGAAGAAGATGAAGGTCACGCTACCCGCGAGCAAGCGAGAAAACAGCGTGGGCGCTTCCAGCGCGATCATCAGCCCGCGCAGCACCAGGAAGATGAAGCCGGCAATCAGAAGCAGGTTACCGACCAGGCCGAATTCTTCCGCAAAGGCCGCAAAAATGAAATCGGTGGTGGCCTCGGGCACAAAGTCCAAATGCGCCTGCGTGCCCTGCATGAAACCTTTGCCCCAGACGCCACCCGAACCGATCGCGATCATGCCCTGGATGATGTGAAATCCCTTGCCCAGCGGGTCGCGCATGGGGTCGAGCAGCGTGCAGATGCGCTGTTGCTGGTAATCGTGCAGCACGGCCCAGCGCACCCCATCGGCGCACAGCCGCGGCTCGAACGCCACCACCAGCGTGACCGCGACCACGCCCAGCAGCACCGGCGGCAGGATCAGTTTCCAGCTCAGGCCGGCAAAGAAAATCACCGCAAAGCCGGCCGTCAACACCAGCAGCGCCGTGCCCAGATCGGGTTGGCGCATGATCAGCGCCGCGGGCACGGTCAGCAACACCCCCGCCACCAGAAAATCAAGCGGGCGCAACTGCCCCTCGCGCTTCTGAAACCACCAGGCCAGCATCAGCGGCATGGCAATCTTGAGGATTTCGCTGGGCTGGATCGTGACACCCACATTCAGCCAGCGCCGCGCGCCTTTCTTGGTGATGCCGAACACCGCCACGGCGATCAGCAGCGCCACCCCGAGCGTGTACAGCGGCACCGCCAGGCTGGCCAGGCGCTGCGGCGGAATCTGCGCCACCACGAACATGATGACGCCCGCGATCAGCATGTTGCGGCCGTGGTCGTAAAAGCGCGCGCCGTCGTCGTAGCCCGACGAGTACATCGTCACCAGGCCCGCGCAGGCGAGCAGGAATACGGCAAACGCGAGCGGGCCGTCGAAGCCCCGGAACATGGGAGTTACACGCTGAAACAGGGAAGGTTTGTCAAATACCGCAGACATGGCGTGATTATCCCGTGCCCGGCGAACCCGCTCAGGCCAGCTGGATTTCGATCACGGTATGACCGGGCTCACTGCCCAGCATCAGCCGCGCGCCAATCGCGTTCGCGCGCTCGTGCATGGACAGCAGGCCCTTGCGTAGCGGAGTGCCCACGTCGAAGCCGCGGCCATTGTCGATAATGCGCAGTTGCACCCCCGCGCCCAGCTGGCGCGCGTCGATGCGCAGCCGGCTCGCCTGCGCATGCTGCAGCACATTGGACAACGCCTCGAACACCATGAACTGCAGCTGCCGCATGGCGCCGGCGTCCAGCCGCTCGATCGGCGCCAGCAGTTCCACATCCCATTGCAGCTCGATGTCCGAGGCCGCAAAGCGCGGCTCCAGCCGGTAACGCAGGCTGGCCAGCAGCGCGGTGACGTCGCCGGGCGGCAGATTCATCGAGTCGATGGAGAGCTTGAGCTGGTCGAGCGAGTCGCGCAGGGTTTGCAGCAGCTCGGCGTCGCTGGCCTTGCCCGACTGCAACTGGCGGATGGCGGAGCTGATATGCGAGCCCACGCCGTCGTGCATGTCGCGCAGGATGCGCGTGCGCTCGGTGGTGCGCTCTTGCTGGCGCGCCAGCTGCTCGACCCGCGCGTAGGTCTGCGCCAGTTCCAGTTCCTTTTGCGACACCCGGCTGGCCAGATTGGCCAGCAGATCGCGCGCCTGCGAGCTGACGTCTCGAAAACGCGTCAACACGATGTACCCAAGCGTCAGGCCGAACACCACTGAAGAGTAGCGTGTGAGTGTGTTGCTGCCGAACGCGTCGGCAAACCGGAAGACGTACCAGTCGCGCAGACCCACCGCGACGTTGAGCGCCACCGCGATGGCCACCGGCACCCGCATGGCGGTGGGATGCCTGATGGTTGCCCCCAGATAGAAGATACCGAAGAGCAGCGTGACAGAAATCAGCACGCCATACCACAGCGTCAACAGCCACGGCAGATGCCAGGCGTACGCCGCAAACGCCCCCACAGCGCCGCCAGCGAGCAGACCCCACAACCCGCGCCGGAACCGGATCAGCCAGCGATGCTGCTCCCAGCCCGCCGCGATACTGCAAAAGACCAGCATGAAACAGGCCCAGCCGCCCATGGCCATGGCACTGAGCGCTCCCCACACCGGCCACGGCAGCGGTTGCTGCTCGATCAGAACGGTGCCCACCCGCAGCGCCCAGCTGAGCTCGGCCAAGCCTGCGAACAGGTACAGGGGGTCGCGCTGCAGGTGCCGTGGCCGGCCCGGATCGACCTGGGTAAACCACAGTGCCAGGGCCATGCTGCCCACCAGCAGACTCAGGATCACGACGACCTCGGAGCCAGTGACGCGCCAGCGGTACGCGCTGTTGTACAAAGCGTCAATCTCGTAGTCGGGCCCCACCACCAGACGGGGAATACCGCCACGGCGCCCCGTGTCCGCCTTGATGCGGATGCGAAACAGGTTGTCTTTTTTCAGCAGCCGCGGCGGCAGCGCCATGACGCGCGGCACCTGGCCGTAATCGGCGCCGTTGAAGTTCTGCAAATCGCCGTTGCGCTCGAGCATCGTGCCGTTCAAAGACACCTCATAGGCGTTGCCCAGCCGCGCAAAATAGACCTCGTAAGGCTCGGTCGGGTGCCCGTCCAGCGAAAAGGCGACCTCGAAGGTGGCGGTGCCGGGCTGGCCACGATGCAGGCGGTCCCAGTTGTAGGGCAGGGTCACCGTCTCCTGCGTAGTCACGCCGTTCACGGTAATGGCGGCATTGGCCTGCCGCAGCTCGATCGTTGCGGCACCCGCGCCCGGGGTGGTCCCCAGCCACAGAAGCACCAGCCAGGCAAAAGCACGAAAAGTCATGCGCGCATCGTAACGGCTGACCTATCGACCCTGGGCGACGCCGGGCGCCGGTCTAGCTGCTTCCAGACAGCAAACCGAGTTTAGTGGCCTCGAACACCGCCTCGCTTTTGGAGTGCACGGCCAGCTTGCTGTACAGGTTCTTGATGTGGGTTTGCACGGTGTGCACGCTGATCGATTGCAGGCGCGCAATTTCCAGGTACGAAAAGCCGCGCGCAATCAGCTCCAGCACCGACTGTTCGCGTCGGGAAAGCAGGGTACGGTCGATCGCTTCCGTTACATCGCCCGCTCTATTTTTAAGAGCGCTTGACGCTTGCTGTTCATCGGCCAAAACCTTGTTTGAGTGCAAGCTCAGGTACTTGGACAAGACCCGCCGCGCGATCATCGGGGAAATCGGCGAGGCGCCATCCTTCATCTCCAAGATGGTGTGAGCAATGTCGTCGGGCGTCGAGTCCTTGTGGATGTAGCCCAGCGCGCCAGCCTCGATACTGGCCAGCACGTTGTCCTCGTCGCCGAACATCGAGATCACCAGCGCCTCGCACGCCGGATGCAGCCGCCGCGCATGGCGGATCACCTCCAGCCCGCTCCCGTCGGGCAGGCCCAGATCGGTCAGCAGCACATCAATGGCGTTGGCCGGGTCGTCCAGCCAGGCGCGCGCATCGGCAACCGTGCCCACGCTGGCGGCCAGCACCAGCCGGTCGCAACGCGACACGCTTGCAGCAAAAAAATCGCGCATCGGCGAATCGTCTTCAACTATCAATACGCGCCACACCGGTACCGCCCTGTTCTTGCGCCGGTCAAAGGACGCGGCCTACACGAGGCAAGCATAGCCACAGCCAGCGCCGTGGACCAGCTTTCCGGCCCCCATATCTATGGGATGCAATTTGTCACAACTCGCGGCCCAATCCAGTCTAGGCGGAATTCGGCGCGGTGCTGATCGCTGTGTTCAAACCCTTGGGAGATTGATATGACGATGAAACTTGGAAAGCTGTCCCTTGCACTCGCAGGCGCGGCCATGCTTACAGTGGCAGGATGCGGCGGCGGTGGTGGCAGCGATGGAGGCGGTGGCAGCCCGGCGCCAATCAGCATGACCGCTGTGCCGGTCACGGTGATTGACGGCGCCATCCAGAACGCCACGGTCTGCCTGGACAAAAACAACAACGGTGTCTGCGACGCCGGCGAGCCTTCGGGCAAGACCAACGCCGACGGCCAGGTAACGCTGCAAATCGACAGTACCGATGCCGGCAAGTACCCGGTCATCGCTGTTGTCGGCACTGACGCCGTGGACGCCGACACCGGAGCCGTGCCCGTGCCCTTCACGCTCAAGGCGCCCGCCGACCAGTCTGGTGTGATCAGCCCGCTGACCACACTGGTCCACGCCTACATGCAAGCCAGCGGCGGCACCTCGGCCGCGGCGGCCGACGCCATCAAGGATCAGTTGGGCCTGACTGCGTCGCCCTTCGATAACTTCACCAAAGACAGCAGCGACACCAGCAAGCAGGCCGGCACCGTGGCGCGCCTGATCGTGGTCACCACCCAGGCGCAGCGGACCTCGACCGCCGGCGCCAAAGGCACGGATGGGGTGCCACTCACACCGGCGCAAATTGACGCGGCAATCAACACCCGGTTGCTGCAGATACTGCCCACCGTGATCCTGGCGGTGCTCGATTCCCCCGTGCTGTCCGGCGGCACCGCAACGCTGGCGGAAAAAGAGGCCGCCATCGCGGCGGCCGCGCAACAAGTGGCCACCGAATCGGGGCTGTCCAAGGACAACATCGGCGCCGTGGTGGCGGCCAGCAGCCAGACCAGCGTGCCCGACAGCACGACTGTGGCCCCCACTGAAACGGCCAGCCTGCGCTGGTTCGAATTCGCCGACACCAACAACTACTACTACCGGGCATTCCACGCGACCGCCGCGCAAAACACCCCGGACGCCAACGGCAAGACCCACTTCACGGAATACCGGGACCGCAAGATCGGCGGCAGTGAAACCGAATGGGGCACAGGCGGGAACTGGATACGCCCGCAGATCTACTGGACCGGCACCGAGTGGTTCGATTGCCCGACAGATTTCGAGCACGAAGCTACCCTGTACAACACTGCGGGCGAATCGGATTCGCTGTACTGCAAAAGCCAGAGGAGCAAGGCCAGGCGTTCCGATCGCGATATTGCGGGTCTGAAAATGATCGATGTGGTGAAGGAGATTCGCGCCTACCCACTGGCCGATAGTCAGGGCAAATTTGCCAACTGGGGCCCGGACCCGGCATCATCCGCGACTCAGACGGTCTTGGGCGACACCGTGTTCCCCGCCGGCTCCAAGCTGCGTTACCAGACCAGCACCGACCTGGACAACCCGGAGTACTATGACCGCACCAATAGTGGCCGCGCCACCATTCCGCTGGCCAGCGATCCGATGAACCCGAACACGGCAACCTGGCGCACCGCCACGTTGGCCGAATTCACCGGCTGGAATACCGGCGATCTGACCGGCGCGGTCGCTACCACCGACGTCAATGGCAACAACGTCCGCGTGCTGCTGAACCGTGACTACGTCAAGAGCGACGGCAGCGCGGCGTACAAGCGTTACATGGTCGGCTTCGATTCCAACGCGCTGAAAGCCCGTTTTTATGAGTGCGAGGGCGACATGGCCAGGCGGGCCCTGACGCCGCCGAGCAACGGCACGCTGTACATCAACGGCGTCTCCACCTGTGCCGCCATTTTCAACACCACCTACACCATCAGCACGCGTGGCGACGGCAAGGTGTTGCGCTTCGCGGCGGAACCGACTCAACTGGGCAATATGAGCTATCGCCTGTTCGTCGAACGCAACAGCATCGCCTACATCGGCGGCCAGGACAAGCCTCAGGTCAACCACCAGCAGCGCCTGAACATGCCGGCAGCCGACGCGCTACTCACCAGGCTGGGTCTGAACTAACACGCACGGCTCTTCTCCCTTCGCCCCGTCACGCACGGGACAATGCCTCCCATCCGACCGGACGGGAGGCGTTTTTCATGCGGGGCACCCCTTCGGTGTCGACCCGTGCTCCTTGCTTTTATGATCCAGGCATGCCAATCACCCACCTGCTCTACCTGCATGGCTTTCGCTCGTCGCCGCAATCCGCCAAGGCGCAAAAGGTCGTCGCGCGCGTGCAGGCGCGCCACCCGAACGTGACCTGGTGGTGCCCGCAGCTACCGCCGTCGCCACGCGAGGCCATGGCGATGCTGATGCACGGCATCGCGGGCTGGCCGGCCGCATCCATGGCCGTGGTGGGTTCGTCGCTGGGCGGGTTTTACGCGACCTGGGTGGCGGAGCACACCCAGTGCAAGGCGGTGCTGCTGAATCCGGCCATCGATCCGGCTCGCGACCTGCAAAAGTATGTGGGTGAGCAAACCACCTGGCACAACCCCGACGATCACTTTTTCTTCAAACCGGAATTCGTGGACGAGCTGCGTGCGCTCGAATGCGGCCCAGTGGCCGACCCAGCGCACTATTTCACCGTGATCGCCAAGGGCGACGAGGTGCTGGATTGGCGCGAAATGACGGGCCGCTACCCCGGCGCGCGCATCCGGCTGCTTCCCGGCAGCGATCACGCGCTGAGCGATTTCGATGTCCAGATCGACGAGGTGTTCGAGTTTCTGCAGCTGGCCTGAGCCCCTCGTTTTTACGGGGACAATATGGCCCATGTTTTTATTGTTTGAAGAAGCCGGCAAATTCCACGCCGGGCGCGTGCTGTCCGAGGCGGAATCGTCGGCGCAGGTCGAACTGGACAGCGGCAAGCGGGTCAAGGTCAAGGCGGCCAATGGGCTGCTCAAGTTCGACAAGCCCGCGCCGGCCGAGCTGCTGAGCCAGGCCCGGGCGCTCAGCGAGACCATCGAACTGGAGCTGGCCTGGGAATTTGCGCCTGAGGACGAATTCGGCTTTGCCGAGTTGGCGCGCGAGTATTTCAGCAGCGACGCGGCGAAACCGGCTACAACGGAGCAGCAGGCCGGCATGTTGCTGCGCCTGTTCGAGGCGCCGCACTACTTTCGCCGCGCCGGACGGGGCCGGTTCAAGAAGGCGCCCGCCGACATTCTGCAGCAGGCGCTGGCCGGTATCGAGAAGAAAAAGCAGTTGCAGGCGCAGATTGCCGCCTGGGCCACCGAGTTGGGTCAGGGCGTGTGCCCGGCGCCGATCCGAGAACAGCTTTACAAGATTTTATTCCGGCCCGACAAGAACGCGCCCGAATACAAAGCGGTGGTCGATGCCTCACGCGCCACCCACACCGCACCCCTGGACCTGCTGCAAAAGGCCGGCGCGATTGATTCGCCCTACCAGTTCCACTGGAAGCGCTTCCTGTTCGACAACTTCCCCAAGGGCACGGGCTTTCCCGCAGTCACTGCGCCGCAGCCACCGGACGACCTGCCGCTGGCCTCTGTGCAGGCGTACTCGATCGACGACTCGCAGACCACCGAAATCGACGATGCACTGTCAGTGCAGGGTCTGGGCACGGGCACCGTGGTACTGGGCATCCACATCGCCGCGCCTGGCCTGGCCATCCAGCCTGGTGGTCCGCTCGACCAGCTGGGACGTAACCGCCTCTCGACGGTCTACATGCCGGGCTACAAGATCACCATGCTGCCCGACGAGGTGGTGCAGATCTACACGCTCGACGCCGGCCGTGCCAACCCCGCCGTGTCGCTGTATGTGACGATCAACGAAGCCACGCTGGAGATCACCGCCACCGAGACCCGGCTCGAACGCGTGCCCGTCAGCGTGAACCTGCGCCACGACCAGCTCGACCACATCGTCACCGAAGCATGGCTGGCCGATCCGTCAATTCATGTTGAAAACACGCCCCAGCCCTTGCTGAATCTTCGCGAGCAGCTCTCATTTTTGCACCGCCTCGCCAAGAGCCTGAAAGCCCGGCGCGAAGTGGTGCGGGGCAAACCCGAGACCTTCAACCGCCCCGATTACAACTTCAGATTGGCGGGGAACGACGGCGCCGAGCCGAACGGCAGCGAGCAGGTGACGATTGGCACGCGCCAGCGCGGCGCGCCGCTGGATTTGATCGTCGCCGAAGCCGCCATCGTCGCCAACAGCACCTGGGGCAACTGGATGGCCGAACTAGGCGTGCCCGGCATCTACCGCAGCCAGGCCAGCCTGCTGCCCGGCGTGAAGGTGCGCATGGGCACCAAGGCGTTGCCGCACGCCGGCATCGGCGTCAAGAGTTACGCCTGGGCGACCTCGCCGCTGCGCCGCTACACCGATCTGGTGAACCAGTGGCAAATCATCGCGTGCGCGCGTCATGGCAAAACGGCGGCGCTGGCCGCGCCGTTCAAGCCCAAAGACGCCGAACTGTTCTCCATTATTTCCAGCTTCGACGCCACCTACGCCGCCTACAACGACTACCAGCGCGGCATGGAGCGCTTCTGGACGCTCAAGTACCTGAAGCAGCAGGGCATCACCGAGCTGACAGGCACCTTGTTCAAGGAAGGACTGCTGCGCGCCGACGAGCTGCCACTGGTGTTGCCCGTGATGGGCGCGCAGACCCTGCCACGCGGCGCCGTCGTGCGCGTGCGCCTGGGCGCGATCGACGAGATCACGCTGGATGTGAACGCCAGCGTGATTGAGCGGCTGGACCAGGCGCCGCTGGGCGCCGCCCAGGATGGGGAGGGCACCCAGGATGACGAAGACGACGCCGTCGCAGGGCCGATCGCCATTGCGGTGGACGTGCAGGAAACCGAGTCCGATGGGATGGCCCCGCAAGGTGTTGCGCCGCCGTCCTTCGAGGGCGCACGGCCGGTTTGAGGCCACCTCGCATCAGCGGCCAGCAACGATAATCCACTCCTGTGAAACTGCGGTCCTTCAGCACCCTCCAGCTTGCGCTTGGCGCGTCCATCGCGGTCCACGCGGCCTTGCTGACCGTGCGCTTTGTGAACCCTGAGGGCTTCAATCGCGTGTTTCAGGACACGCCGCTGGACGTCATCCTGGTCAACGCCAGATCGAACGAGCGACCGGACAAGGCCCAAGCCATCGCGCAGGCCTCGCTGGCCGGCGGCGGCGACGCCGACAAGGGGCGCGCGACCACCCCGCTACCGCCCTCCGCACTGACCGAAATGGGCGACGCCGCCGACGATGCACAGCGCAAGGTCGACGCGATGCAGGACCAGCAAACCGTGATGCTGGCGCAGGTCAAGAAACTGCTGGCCGCGATGCCGCCGGCTGACCCGAGCGAGGCCAACAACAAACCCGACGCCCAACAGCAGGAGGACAAGCGGCGCCAGCTGGTCAAGTTGCTGGCCGAGATCGAGCGGCGCGTGAATGAAGAAAACGCGCGGCCCAAAAAACGCTACATCAGCCCGGCCACGCGTGAGGAGGTCTATGCGGTGTACTACGACGCCCTGCGCCACAAGATCGAGGACCGCGGCACCGAGAATTTCCCCGAGATGGGCGGCAAAAAGCTGTACGGCGAGCTGACCATGATCATGACCGTCAATTTTGATGGGCGCGTGGTGGCCACCGAAGTGGTGGCGTCCTCCGGCGATCGCGCACTGGATCGCCGGGCCCAGGCGATTGCCAGCAGCGCCGGCCCGTTTGCCCACTTCAACCCCGCCATGCGGCGCCAGGCGGACCAGATCGTGGTGGTCTCTCGCTTTCGCTTCACGCGCGATGAGACGCTCGAGACCAAGCTGACAGCCCAGTAAGCCGGCACGCGCAAACAATGAACATGGATCTCTATTGCGTCATGGGCCATCCGGTGGAGCACAGCAAGTCGCCGTGGATCCACGCGCGCTTTGCCGAACTCACCGGACAGCGCCTGCACTACGGCAAGCGGCTGATTCCGCTGGACAACTTCGCACAATCACTGCGCGAGTTCATGGGCGAGCGCACTGGCATCGCGCGGGGCTGCAACATCACGGTGCCGTTCAAATTCGAGGCCGCGGCGCTGGCCAGCCGTGTGAGCGCGCGGGCAAAGCTGGCTGGCGCGGCCAACATCCTGAGCTTCACGCCGCAGGGTATCCACGCCGACAACACCGACGGGATCGGTCTGGTGACTGACATCCAGCGCAACGCGGGCGTGGCACTGGCCGGTCGGGACGTGCTCCTGATCGGCGCGGGCGGCGCCGCAGCCGGCGTGCTGGGTCCGTTGATCGAGGCGCAGCCGGCCCGCATCGCGATCACGAACCGCACCCACCACAAGGCGCTGGCGCTTGCCGAACGCCACCGGGCACTTGCATTGCTACAGAATACGGAGCTTCACACTCCGTATCTGAAAGGGCTGACGGGCCATTTCGATGTGATCATCAATGCCACGGCGAGCAGCCTGGGAGGCGGCGCCGTACCCATCCCGGCGAGCGCACTCAAGCCCGGCGCGCTGGCCTGCGACCTGATGTACGGTCCCGCGGCCAATGGCTTCATGACCTGGGCCGCCGAACATGGCGCCAGCGCGCGCGATGGGCTGGGCATGCTGGTCGAACAGGCGGCCGAGGCCTTCCTGATCTGGCGCGGGGTCCGCCCGCCCTCCACCCAGGTGCTCGTCGAGCTGCGCGCCGTGACGGAATGAAGCGCGCATGAAACCGCTGCTGCGCTGGATCGGCCTTTGCGTCATCGCCTTTGTCGCCCTGCAGCTGTTCTTTGTGGCGCGCATCGCGTTGATGCTGGCGGTGCACCCCGAGTCCACCACGTTCCAGCGCTCCGAGGCCTGGCGCCTGACACGTGCGCATGGCGAACTGCGCTGGCGCCAGCAGTGGGTGCCCTACGCGCGGATCTCGGACAACCTCAAGCGCGCCGTGATCGCTTCGGAAGATGACGACTTCGTCAACCACGACGGCGTCGAGTGGGAAGCCATCGAGAAAGCCTGGCAGAAAAATGCCAAGGCCGAAGAGCTCGCGGCGCAGCGCGCTCGCCAGGCGCGCCCTGGGAAGAAGCCGCTCAAAATCGTCGGCGGCTCCACCATCAGCCAGCAACTGGCAAAGAACCTGTTTCTCTCAGGTGAGCGCACGCTGCTGCGCAAGGGCCAGGAATTTGTGCTGACGATGCTGCTCGAGAACATCCTGGGCAAGCGCCGCATTCTGGAAATCTACCTGAACAACGTGGAATGGGGCGAAGGCGTGTTTGGCGCCGAAGCCGCGGCCGAGCACTATTACCGCAAACCCGCATCACGGCTCAGCGCAAACGAGGCAGCGCGGCTGGCCGTGATGCTGCCGCGTCCCAAGTATTTCGAGCGGGTGCCTAACTCGGGCTACCTGTCCAGCCGCGCGTCCACCATCGTTGGGCGCATGCGCGATGCGGAACTGCCGTGAGGGTTGATCTTCGATACTTTTTCGACCATCAGCCCATACAAATCAAGGACAGGTAGCTATGGATTTTATAGTTCCATGAGAATTTTGGGTATCGATCCCGGCCTGCAGACGACCGGCTTTGGCGTAGTGGACGTGACCGGATCGGAGCTCGCCTATGTGGCCAGCGGCACCATCAAGACCACGCATCTGGACCGAGGCGACCTGCCCGGGCGTCTGAAGGTGCTGTTCGATGGCATCACCGAGGTGGCGGCGCGCTACCAGCCCGATGCCGCATCGGTCGAGATCGTGTTTGTCAACGTCAACCCGCAGGCCACGCTGCTGCTGGGCCAGGCGCGTGGCGCGTGCGTCACGGCGCTGGTCTGCAGCGCGTTGCCGGTGGCCGAGTACACAGCGCTGCAGATGAAGCAGGCCGTCGCAGGCCACGGCAAGGCGGCCAAGGCGCAGGTGCAGGCCATGGTGCAGCGCTTGCTCAATCTGCCGGGCCTGCCCGGCACCGATGCGGCCGACGCCCTGGGGCTGGCCATCACGCACGCGCACGTGGGACAGTCGATGCGCCGGCTGGCGCAGGCGACGGAACTGCAACGCAAGAGCAGCGGGATGTACAAGTCCGGGCGCAGCCGCTGAAGCAGAACCAGGTCGAGCAGGCCGGCGACGATGTCACCAGGCGCCGTTCCGACCGCGTTGTCGGTTGTTCACCTCAACCGTGGAAAGCGCTCCAGACTGTGCGGCAACGCACCCTGGCCAGCCAATGGTGGAATCGGGGCGCGTTGAGTTCGCCTGCGCACAGACAGACCCGCTTGACGAGGCGATGCTCAAGCTGCCTCAACCTTTCGAGACCGAAACCATGAAAACCGATTCCCAACTGCAGCGAGACGTGATGGCCGAACTTGAATGGGAGCCCGCTGTGCACGCCGCGCAGATCGGCGTCGAGGTCAAGGATGGCGTCGTGACGCTCGACGGCGAGGTGAGCAGCTACTACGAGAAACTGAATGCTGAACGTGCCGCCCAGCGCGTCGGCGGTGTGAAGGCGCTGGCGGTCGAGATGAAGGTCAAGCTCGGCGAGCTTGGCATTCGCACGGACGCCGACATCGCGGAGTCAGCCAAGAATGCCATAGGCTGGACCAGTTCCTTGCCTGCGGGCGCCGTGCAGGTGATGGTCGAAGGCGGCTGGCTGACGTTGTCGGGCGATGTCGAATGGCAGTTCCAGCGTCAGGATGCCGCCGACAGCGTGCGCCATCTCTCGGGTGTCACGGGTGTCAGCAACCAGATCGGCATCAAGCCCACGCTCTCTGCCACAGCGGTCAAGTCGGACATCGAGGCGGCGCTCAAGCGCCGCGCCACAACCGATGTACAGACCATTTCGGTCGCGGTCGATGGTGCTGACGTGACCCTGGCCGGTACCGTGCACAGTTGGGCTGAACGCGACTTGGCGACGCGCTCGGCCTGGGGGAGCGCCGGCGTTCGCAATGTGGTCGACATGATGAATCTCGTTTACTGAATCGAAAGGCACAGACCCTGCGCCAGCGGCGGGTCAAGGCGCCTGTTCCCTCAACAGCCAAGGTACTGTCACCCCGGCCTTCGACATGCGGGTGCTTCGTGCGCATCCGCGACAAAGGCGGATTCATGGGCATGGATCGTGCCGAGTCAGTCGTCGAGCTTGAGCATGTCGGCCAGATTTCGTCCGGGCGACGGCAAACCATCAAGGGTGATGCACTCCCTGCCGTCTGCGCGCTCTACCACCACGAACAGACGTTCCGTCACATGGCCCTTTAGTGCCGGGAACGCAGCAGCGACCTGTGCCCCGTCGTGAATGGCATCCACGACATCGGCCACAGGCACCACGACGCGCGCGCCGACATCCTGATCAGTCTTGCCGCCCACCTCGCCCCAGAGCACGTCACTCACATGACCGTCGGCGCCGATGCGGACCTTCGAGACTTCAAAGGTACACCTGCTCTCGCTGGCCATCGGGCGGGCACGTTCACCTTGATAAGTCATGGGTCGAATCCTCGTTAAAAATAAAATGGCCAAAGTTCATCACGTCATTGTGAGCAATCAAGCCCCGCGCCTTCTGTTCGCTGCCGCACCCAGAACCACCTTTTTTTTCCGCCGCAGAGTCATTGCCAGCCATAGCGCCGGATATAGAAGCGCTTCATCACCGTGGTGAGGGCGCCATAGCCGAGCAGAATGGCCACCAGCCAGCCGTAGTAGGCGATCGGCAGGGACTGCAGCTTGAAGTAGCCGGCCATCGGTCCCAATGGCAGCCACAGGCCGATGGCCACGATCGCCAGCGTCATTGCCATCAGCGGCGCCGCCGCGTGGCTCTGGACGAAGGGCAGCTTGGGCGTGCGCAACATGTGCACCACCAGCGTCTGGGTGAGCAGGCCGACGACGAACCAGCCCGACTGGAACAGCCCTTGCTGCGCCAGGCTGTTGGCATCGAACACCCACCACATCACGGCGAAGGTGGCGACGTCGAACAGCGAACTGATGGGCCCGAAGAACACCATGAAGCGGCCGATGTCGCCGGGGTTCCACTTCAGAGGCTTGGTGACCAGTTCGGGATCCACGTTATCGAACGGAATGCCAGTCTGGCTGAAGTCGTACAACAGGTTTTGCAGCAGCAATTGCAGGGGCAGCATCGGCAGGAAGGGCAGGAAGGCGCTGGCCACGAGCACCGAGAGCACGTTGCCGAAGTTGGAGCTGGCCGTCATGCGGATGTACTTGAGCATGTTGCAGAACGTCGTGCGGCCTTCGACCACGCCGTCGTCCAGCACCAGCAGGCTTTTCTCAAGCAGGATGATGTCGGCGGCTTCCTTGGCGATGTCGACTGCACTGTCGACGGAAATGCCGATGTCAGCCGCGCGCAGCGCCGGTGCGTCGTTGATGCCATCGCCTATGAAGCCCACCACGTGGCCGCTGGCGCGCAGCGCGCGGACGATGCGTTCCTTGTGCAGCGGTGTGAGCTTGGCGAAGATGCTGTGCGCAAGTGCGGCGGCCTTCAGCGCATCGTCGCTGAGCGCTTCGACCTGCGAGCCCAGCATCACCGCATCACCGGCCGTATCGGCCAGGCCGACCTGGCGGCAGACCTGCGCGGTCACGAGTTCGTTGTCGCCGGTCAGCACCTTGACCGTGATGCCGTGTGCGGCCAGCTTCTTCAATGCCGGTGCGGCCGACTCCTTCGGCGGGTCGAGGAAGGCGATGTAGCCGAGCAGCGTGAGCCCGCTCTCGTCGGCGACCGAATAGGTGGTCTGGCTCGGCGGCAGCGTCTTGACAGCCACGGCCACCACGCGCAGTCCTTCGGCGTTGAGTCCGGCCGTAACAGTCTGGGTGCTGGCCAGCAGCGCCGCATCCAGCGGCAGCGTGGGCATGGTGCGCTCGCCATCGAGGCTGGCATCCGTGGCCTCGCGGGTGCGAACCTGGGTGCAAATGGCCAATACCTCTTCGACCGCACCCTTGCAGATGAGTTCGTGGTGCTGGTCCTTGCCGGCCAGCAAGGTCGCCACCACCACCGACATGCGCCTGCGCTCGAAGTCGAAGGGAATCTCGTCGACCTTGCGATAGGCGTCCTTAAGCTTCAACTCGGTCGCCAATTCCACATGGTCCAGCACTGCGCGGTCCAGCAGGTTTTTCAGCCCCGTCTGGTAGAAGCTGTTGAGATAAGCGAAGTTCAGCACCTCGTCGGTGTCCTGGCCGTAGGCGTCGGCATGACGCGCCAGCGCGATGCGGTCTTGCGTCAGTGTGCCGGTCTTGTCGGTGCACAGGATGTCCATCGCGCCGAAGTTCTGGATCGCGTCCAGCCGCTTGACCACCACCTTCTTGCGCGACAGCAACACCGCGCCTTTGGCCAGCGTGCTGGTGACGATCATCGGCAGCATCTCAGGCGTCAGTCCCACCGCGACCGCCACCGCAAACAAAAAGGCCTCCAGCCATTCGCCCCTGGCGAACCCGTTGACAAGAAAGACGATAGGCACCATCACCGCCGCGAAGCGGATCAGCAGCCAGCTGACGCTGTTAACGCCCGTCTGGAATGCGTTGGGTGTGGTCTCGGTAGTGGTGGCGTGCGCCGCCAGGGTGCCGAAGTAGCTGCGCGGCCCGGTGGCCACAACCAGTGCGGTGGCGGTACCGGAGGTGACATTGGTGCCCATGAAGACCAGATTTCGCTGGTCGAGCGGGCCGATGGCTGTCGGGGTGCCAACCGCAGGGGTGGCAACCGGTGGCGCGGCCTGGACAAATTTCTCCACCGGTAACGACTCGCCCGTCATCGCGGACTGGGCGACGAAGAGATCCCGCGCACTGAGCACGCGGCAATCGGCGGGGATCATGTCACCGGCCGACAAGGCCACCACGTCGCCCGCCACCACTTCGCGCAAGGCAATCTCTTGCGGCTTGGTTGCAGCCGATTGCGCCGCGCCGGCGGGGCGGCGGATCACGCTAGCCTGGTTGCTGACCATCGCCCGCAGGCTCTCGGCCGCCCGGTGCGAGCGCCGTTCCTGCACAAAACGGATCACGGTGCTCAGGGCCACCATGACGCCGATGACCACGGTGGCCTTGGCATCCGCACTCATGAAAGACAGCACGGCGAGCACCGTCAACAGCACATTGAACGGGTTCAGGTAGCAGCGCCACAGGTGCAGCCAGCCGGGCAGCGGCGGCTCGTGCTGAATCTCGTTGGGCCCGTCTCGCGCCAGGCGGCGTGAGGCCTCGGCGGTGTCCAGCCCGTCAGCTTGCGATTGCAGTCGCGCCAGCGCGGCGGCGGGTTCGTCCTGTGCCGCCGTCAACAGAGCCTGGCCCAGCGCGTGCACGTCCGCGGCGCCGGCGATTGGCGATCGCACGGGCGCGGCGACCAGCGTGTCGAGCAAGGGGCGACGCTCAAAATGTCGCTGCACCCGACGGCGGCGCAGAAAGGTGCTGAAGCCTTGCTTAAGAAGCTTTTGCATGGATGCCTTGCTCATGGCGTTGCCCGCGGGTCAGCCGCTCCTGCACCAACGAGCAGATCCCGCCTGGTCCGTCAACGTGCGCCCTTGTGATCCTTCTGCCCACTGTTCTTGTGCCTTCCCAACACCTCGGCGGGCTCGGTCGGCGGCGTCTTCGTGCGCTCTGGCGACCGGGATTGTTTCGACTCAGGGGGCGGAGTCGGACGTTTGGGCGTTTGGGCCATGGAAACCTCCAGGAAGAGTGGGTCGTCCACCTTAGCGCAGAGCGGTCGTTTCAACAGTGCGGCAGCGCACGCTGGTCGAGAAAAAAGTGAGGCCAGTTCAGCCGTTCCGTTCAGGCCGGGGCGCCATCAAGGCAGCAGAACCGCAGCCCCTTCGAACCGGGCCGCCCGCAGGTCGGCCAGCGCCTCGTTGGCCTGCTGCAGCGGGTAGCAGGTGGTCTTGGTCACGATGCCCACGCGCGGTACCTGGCCCAGGAAGTCGAGGCCGTCCTGACGCGTCAGGTTGGCCACCGACAGCAACTGGCGTTCTTCCCACAGCAGGCTGTAGGGAAAGCTCGGGATGTCGCTCATGTGGATGCCGGCGCAGACCACGCGGCCGCCCTTGCGCACGGCCTTCAGCGCCAGCGGCACGAGATCGCCGACGGTGGCGAAGATGATGGCCGCATCGAGCAGCTGCGGCGGCATCTCGCCAGAGCCCCCGGCCCAGGTGGCCCCGAGGCTGCGCGCGAAGGCCTGGGTGGCGTGGTCGCCTGGCCTGGTGAAGGCAAACACCGAGCGGCCCTGCCAAGTCGCCACCTGAGCCAGGATGTGGGCGGCCGCACCGAAGCCATACAAGCCCAGGCGCTTGCCTTCACCGGCGATGGTGAGTGCGCGCCAGCCGATCAAGCCGGCGCAGAGCAAGGGCGCGAGCGACTCGTCGCTGCCCTCGTCACCCAGCGGGAAAGCGAAGCGCGCATCCGCGACGGTAGCCGTGGCAAAGCCGCCATCGCGCGTGTAGCCAGTAAACAGCGGGCGGTCGCACAGGTTCTCGCGCTGCATCTTGCAGTAGGGGCAGACGCCGCAGGTGTGGCCCAGCCAGGGAATGCCGACGCGTTGACCCAGCACCAGGCCTGTCACGCCAACACCGACGGCATCGATGCGGCCGACGATCTCGTGGCCAGGAATGATGGGCACCTGCGGGTGCGGCAATTCGCCGTCGACGACGTGCAGGTCGGTGCGGCAAACGCCGCACGCCGCCACCTTGACGCGGATCTCGCCCGGCCCGGGTGGTCGGTCCGGCAGTTCTGTCCATTCCAGCGGCCTACCCATTTGCTTCAACACCATCGCATGCATCGCGTGACCTCAGTTCCTGTCGTTGTGCCCGCGCTGGGCCGCAAGCCGGGCAAGCTGGCGAAACACGACAGGCAAGCGGTCGGGCAAGTCTTCGGCCAGCAGCCCCGGGCCGAAATGGATCGCCGCCGCGCCATGCATCCACACTGCGGCAGCCGCGGCCAGGAACGGCTCCATGCCTTTTGCGAGCAAGCCCAACACCATACCGCCCAGCACGTCGCCGGCGCCGGCGGTGGCCAGCGTGGGCGGTGCATTGGCGTTGACGATCGCGCGCCCGTCAGGAGCGGCGATCACGGTGTCGCTGCCCTTGAGCACGACGATGGCGCCGCTGCGATACGCGGCGGCGCGGGCACGGGTGAGCTTGTCGCCTCGGAGATCGAACAAGCGAGTGAACTCCCCCTCATGCGGCGTCAGCACGCAGGGGGCGACGATGGCCCGAAACAAGGCGTCGGGGTCATTCTCGAACGCTGACAACGCGTCGGCATCGAGCACGGCCGCCCGGCCCGTCTCCAGCATCGCGAGCGCCCTTGCGCGAGTGTCGGCGCCGGTGCCGGCACCCGGGCCGATCAGCAGACCCGAGTAGCGCCTGTCGGCCAGCAGGCTGTCGAAGTCTTCGGGGCTCGCGACTGCGCTCACCATGATGCTGGTCAGCGCCGCGGCATACACGGGCAGCGCGGCTTCGCTGAGGGTCGTGTCCACGGCCACGGTGGTCAAGCCTGCACCTACACGTGCCGCTGCGCGAGCCGCCATGCGGGCCGCACCGGTCGTGGGCCAGCCGCCCCAGACCAGCGCATGGCCTCGGGTGTATTTGTTTCCGTCGGGCTGCAGCGCGGGCAGCGCGTCGACCCACAGGGCCGGATCGTTCTCGAAGGTGTCGGGCAGCACCTGCTCGAATACCGATGGGGGCGTGCCGATGTCGGCCACGACGAGCTCGCCGCACAGTCGCCGGCCCGGCTGCAGCAGGTGGCCAGGCTTCTTTCTAAAGCACGTCACCGTGAGGTCCGAGGGTACCGCGCCCGCGTCGACGCCGGTATTGCCCATCAAGCCGCTGGGTACATCGACGGCGATGAGGGTCAACCGCTTCGCTGCAGCCGCCGCGAGCGTTTCGGCCGCCGCACCTTCGAGTGCCCGGCTCAGACCCGCACCGAAGATGGCATCGACAACCAGTTCTGCCCCGTCGAGTGCAGCTGGCGTCAGCCGCTCGACCGGGCCACGCCACAGCGCGGCGTGGTGAGCCGCCGCGCCGCGCAGTTGTTCGCGCGGCACCAGCAGGGCCACGCGCACCGGCCAGTCGGCCTCAGCCAGGCGCCGCGCCGCCACGAAGCCATCGCCACCGTTGCTGCCCGGGCCACACAGCACCAGGACCGGGCGCGGGCTCCAACGATGCATGATGGCTTGCGCCACCGGGCGCCCAGCGTTTTCCATCAGCCGGATCTCGCTGATGCCCGAAGCCACCGTCAACCGGTCCGCCTGCGCCATCTGCGTGGTGGTGAGCAGGGCCACGCCGCAGTCGAGCATGGCGTTCAGATCCTGTGAATGAATGCGGCGCGGCCGAGCGGGTGTGTCGGATTTGTTCACAGGCTCTTAGGCCAGGGCTCCGGCGTTCGGCTTCGGAAAATCAGCCGCCCGCGCGACCGCCTCGCCCGCTACGAAATCCTCGCGCAAATGGTCGAGCCTAGCCATCGCACCCTCGAAGGCGTCGTTGCCGAGAAGCAGGTGGTGCGGCGGCTTGCCCGACGCCACGGCCGCGACGATGGCCTTGGCAGCGCGCACCGGGTCGCCCGGCTGATGGCCCGACGATGCACGCATGCCAGCCCGGGCGTTGCCGGCCGTGGCCACGTAGTCATCGATCTGGTGCTTGCTCTCATTCGCGGAGCGCCCCGCCCAGTCGGTTTGAAAGCCGCTGGGTTCGACCACCATCACCCGGATGCCCAACGCCTCGACCTCCTGCCGCAAGGCGGCAGACAGGCCTTCGACGGCGAACTTGGTGGCGTTGTAGTAGCCCAGCGCCGGAAAGCCGCGCAACCCGGCCAGCGACGAGAGGTTGACGATGCAGCCCGAGTGCTGCTTGCGCATGCCCGGCAGCACGGCCCGGATCATGTGGCCGGTGCCGAACACGTTGACTTCGAACATCTTGCGCACCTCGGCCTCTTCGCTTTCTTCAACCGCGGCGAAGTAGCCGATGCCGGCGTTGTTGACCAGCACGTCGATATGGCCGAAGCGGGCTTCGGTCGCCTGGATCGCCGCAGCCACCTGGTCGGGCTGGGTGACGTCGAGCCTCAGCACCAGCACCTTATCGTTGGGGCCATAGCCCTCCAGCTTCGACGGATCGCGCGCCGTCATGACGGTGCGGTAGCCGTGCTCGATGGCCTGCTTGGCCAGTTCAAGGCCGAAGCCCGTCGAGCAGCCGGTGACGAGCCACACGGGTGATTCGGTGACGAGCGATCTGTTGGTTGGGATGGTCATCAGAGGTTCTCGGTTGGGTTGGGTGAGATTGCGAAACTTACGCGTCGTAGCCGGCGTGCTCAGCGGGACGCGAAATCGAGCACGACGCGCGACGGCACCTCGCCATGCGCCAGTCGCTTGAAGATGTCGTTGATCGCCGACAAGGGCTGCAACTCGATGTCGGCCTTAACCTGGCCCGCGGCGGCAAAGGCCAGCGCCTCGGCCATGTCGCGCCGGTTGCCGACGAAGGAGCCCCGGATGGTGATGCAGTTGGCTACCACGTCGAACAGCGGCGTCGGGAAATCGCCGGGAGGGATGCCCACCAGCACGCAGGTGCCAATCTTGCGCGTCATCGCCACGCCCTGTTTGAAGGCGGGCAGCGAAGGGGCCGTGATCAGCACACCGTGCGCGCCGCCGTCGGTCGCCTTGATGACGGCCTTGACCGCATCCGGATGCTTGGCGTTGACGACTGCATCGGCGCCGAGCTTGGTGGCATGCGCGAGTTTGGCGTCGTTGATGTCGACCGCGCATACATGCAGCCCCATGGCCTTGGCGTATTGAACGCCCAGATGCCCCAGGCCGCCGATGCCCGAGATGACAAGCCATTGGCCGGGCCGGGCTTGCGTCTCCTTGATGCCCTTGTAGGTGGTGATGCCAGCGCAGATCAGCGGCGCTGCCGCGGTGGGCGCAAGCCCGGCCGGAATGTGCGCCACGTAGTTCGGGTCGGCGACGATGTATTCGGCAAAGCCGCCGTTCTTGGTGTAGCCACCGTACTCCGCCTCGGCGCAGACTGTCTCCCAGGCCTGCAGACAGTATTCGCAATGCCCGCAGGCCGAATAGAGCCAGGGCACGCCGACGCGGTCACCTTCCTTCACAGCCGTGACGCCGGCACCGAGCGCGACCACGCAGCCGATGCCTTCATGACCCGGCGTGAAGGGCAGCTTGGGCTTGGCTGGCCAGTCGCCGTTGGCGGCGTGCAGGTCCGTGTGGCAGACACCGCAGGCCTCGGTTTTCACCAGGATCTGGCCGGGGCCGGCGACGGGGATGTCCAGCTCCATCAGCCTGAGCGGCTTGCCGAACTCTTCGACGACGGCGGCTTGCATTTTCTGAGTCATGGTGTGCTTTCTGGGTGGAGGGTAGAGGGTTCAGGCGGCGGCTGGCAGGCCCAGGCTCTTGACCGCTTCAGTCATTTTTACGAGCACCGCCAGCGCGTCGCCGTAGACCATGCTGGTCTTGTCGGCGTAGAACAGGGCGTTGATGATGCCCGCGTAGCCCTTGCCCTCGCCACGCTTGACGACCAGGGCCTTCTTCGCCTGGTCGACGTTCAGGATCGGCATGCCGTAGATCGGAGAACCCTTGTCGCTGCGCGCGGCAGGGTTAACGACGTCGTTGGCGCCGATGACGAGCGCGATGTCGGTGGTGGCGAATTCGTCGTTGATGTCGTCAAGCTGGAAGATGAGGTCGTAGGGCACGCCGGCCTCGGCCAGTAGCACGTCCATCTGGCCTGGCATGCGCCCGGCCACCGGGTGGATCGCGAACTTCACGCCGACGCCGCCGGCCTGCAGCATCTTCACGAATTCGTACAGCTTGCCCTGTGCCTGCGCCGCCGCCAGGCCGTAGCCGGGAACGATGATCACCGACTGGGCATAGCGCATCGCAATGCCCGCATCGCCTGGCGCCATGGGCTTGAGTTCTCCCGTGATCGCGCTGTGCGTGTGCTTGGTCGGCCCGCCGAAGTTGGTGAAGACCACGTTGCTGACCGAGCGGTTCATCGCCCTGGCCATCAGCAGCGTCAGCAGCAGGCCCGCCGCGCCGACCACCATGCCGGCGATCATCAGCGCCGGGTTCTTAAGCACGTAGCCCTCAAGGCCAACGGCCAGGCCCGTGAAGGCGTTGTAGATCGAGATCACGACCGGCATGTCGGCGCCGCCGATGGGCAACGTCATCAGGATGCCGAACACCAGCGACAGGGCCAGGAAACTCCAGGTCAGATCGGGCATCGCGACTGGCGAGCCGACCACCTTGTAGGCCACGCAAACAATGTACGCGCCGAGCGCCAGTGTGACCAGCATCACCAGCCCGTTGAGCACCTGCTGGCCCGGCACGCGCAGCGGCTTGTTCAGCACGCCCTGGAGCTTGGCCCACGCGATCAGCGAACCTGATAGCGAGATCGCGCCGATTAGCGCCCCGAGCAAGGTCACGCCGAGCGCGGTGGCGTCTTGCGCCTTGTCGCCGAATAGCTCCACGGCGGCGATGCCCGCGGCCGCGCCACCACCCATGCCGTTGTAGATCGCCACCATCTGCGGCATGGCGGTCATCGCCACGGTGCGGCCGACCCACCAGGCCACGCCACCACCCAGCGCCAGCGCCACGACCGCCAGCGCCAGGTTGACCCACAGATGCGGCCGCGCGGCAGCGTCCACACCCAGCGCATACAGAAAGCTGGCCAGCACCGCCACCGCCATACCGACGCCGGCCACCCGAATGCCTGAGGGCGCCGTGACCGGCGAGGACATGCGCTGCAGCCCGAACAGGAACAGGAAGGCCGCGGCGAGGCCGGCCACGCCGACGACCAGCGGGGCCAGGGATGGATTGAGGAAGTTCAGCACGGCGTGTAGGCCTCAGGGCTTGCCGCCAGCCTCGGCCTTCACGGCCGGCTTGCGGCGTGCCGCGCCGTGGCCGACGGGCTTTCTGGCACCGGGCTTCTTGCCGCTGGTCTGAAACATCGCCAACATGCGGTCGGTGACGGCGTAACCGCCGGCCGCATTGGCGGCGCCCAGCAGCACGGCGAAGAAGCCGAACACCTGCTGTTCCAGCGTGCTCGCGTTGAGCAGCGCGTACAGCCCGCCGACCACCACGATGCCGTGGACGAAGTTGGAGCCGGACATTAGCGGCGTGTGCAGGATCGCCGGCACGTGGCCGATGATCACCCAGCCGGCGAAACCGGCCAGCATGAAGATGTACAGGGCCAGCAGGCCGGTGATGTTCATCGTAAAGCTCATGGTCGGGTCCGTTCTCGGCTTACGCCGCCTTGCTCGTAGCTGGGTGTTTGGAAGACGCGCTCGTGTGCGCTGCGTCGGCCGGCTTGGTGGCTTTGGGCATGTTCTTGGTGCGCTTGCCGTCGTGGCACAGCGCTGTCCTGGCCAGCACCTCGTCGGTCCAGTCGATGGTGATGACGTTGTCCTTGAGCATCAGTGCGAGCAGGTTGAACTGGTTCTTGGCCAGCAACTCGCTCGCGTCGGCGCCCAGCATTGAGGGCACGTTCAGCGGCGCGACGATCAGCGCCGGGCCGACCTGTACCGTCTCGCCCGGTCTGGTGTCGTCGCAATTACCGCCGCCTTCGGCCGACAGGTCGACGATCACGGCACCGGCCTTCATGCCCGCCACCTGTGCGTGGCTGATCAGCTTGGGCGAAGCCTTGCCCGGAATGGCCGCGGTGGTGATGACCAGATCGGACTGCTGGATGTGCCGGGTCAGCACGTCCGCGACCTTGGCTTTCTCGTCGAGCTTGAGCTCGCGGGCATAGCCGCCTTCGCCGCGCGCGTCGACACCGGTCTCGACGAAGGTGGCTCCTAATGAGCGCACCTGCTCTGCGGTGTCGGGCCGCACGTCGTAGCCCTCGACCATGGCACCCAGCCGGTGCGCGGTGGCCACGGCCTCCAGGCCGGCCACGCCCAAGCCCATCACAAGCACCTTGGCCGGCCCGATGGCGCCGGCCGCCGAAGTCATCTTGGGCAGGATGCGGCCCATGTGCGTGGAGCCGAGCTGCACCGCGTAATAGCCAGCCAGCGCCGACTGGCTTGACAGCGCGTCCATTGATTGCGCCCGCGTGATGCGCGGCAGGCGCTCCAGCGCGAAGCAGGTGATCTTCCTGTCCAGCAGGCGCTGGACGAAGGCATGCTCCCTGTCGGCATACACGAAGCAGATCAGCAAGGCGCCGGGCTTCATGGCGTCGATGACCTCCAGCGCCGGCGGCTGCACCGCCAGCACCACATCGGCATCGGCCACCATGGCAAGCCTGTCGTTCATGAAGACCACGTCCTCGAACGCGGCGTCAGCCAGGTGCACGGTCAGCCCGGCGCCAGTCTGCATGTGCAGTTTGGCGCCGAGCTTGACCAGCTTGGGGACCAGCGCGGGCACGAGCGCCACACGGCGCTCGTGCGGCCGCGTCTCCGCGAGCACAGCGAGGTTGACGTACATCACAGCGCCCGGGTTCAGCCGATGGCCGGTGCGTCTTCATGCGCGGTGCGCACGAGCTTCTTGTTGACGAACTCCTGGATGCCCATGTTACCGAGCTCGCGGTCGTAGCCCGAGTCCTTGATGCCGCCGAAAGGCAGTTCGGCATCCGACCAGTCGATGTTGTTGATGAACATCATCCCGGTGTCCACCGCGCTGGCCACGCGCTCGCCGCGCGCGATGTCCTTGGTCCAGACCGAGCCGCCAAGGCCGAAGTCGGAGTCGTTCGCCAGCGCGATGGCCGCGGCCTCATCCTTGACGCGGTAGAACGACACAACCGGGCCGAAGAACTCGTCCCGGAAGGCCGGGTTGTCGGGCTGGATGTCGGTCAGGATCGTGATCTCCATGAACGAGCCCGGGCGGTTGATCCGCTTGCCGCCCATCAGCAGCTTGGCGCCGTGCTTGACGGCGTTGTCGACCTGATCGAGCAACTGCACCAGCGCCGCTTCCGTGGAAAGCGGGCCATGGCTGGTCTTCTCGTCCATCGGGTCACCCGGTTTCAAGGCCGACAGTGCGGTCTTGAACTGCTCGATGAACTTGTCGGCGATGGATTCGACCGCGATGAAACGCTTGGCCGCACAACAGGTCTGCCCGGCGTTGTACATGCGTCCCCACACGGCCCACGGGATGGTCTTGGCCAGGTCGGCATCTTCCAGCACGATGAAAGCGTCGCTGCCGCCGAGTTCCATCGAGGACTTCTTCAGGTTCTGGCCGGCGCGGGCCGCAATGCTGCGTCCCGCCGCAACGCTGCCGGTCAGCGCCACCCCCTTGATCCGCGGGTCGTCGACGACGAGGTTGGACTGCTCGTGCGAGATCAGCAGGTTGGTGTAGGCGCCCTTGGGCGCGCCGGCGTCGAGCCACAACTTCTCAAAAGCGATCGCGCATTGCGGCACGCAGCCGGCGTGCTTGACCACCACCGTGTTGCCGGCCATCAGGTGCGGACCGGCGACGCGCGCCAACTGGTAGTACGGGAAGTTCCAGGGCTCGACGCAAAACAGCACCCCCACGGGGCTGCTTTCCATGTGCGCTTCACCGACCTTGGGATGCAGCTTGGTCGGCGCCAGGAACTCGGCACCATGCTTGGCGTAGTACGCCAGGATGTCGGCGCTGAACTCGACCTCGCCGCGCGCTTCGGCGATGCGCTTGCCCATGTCCTGGGTGGCGAGCTTGGCGAAGTCGTCGACGTGAGCACGCATCAGCGCGGCAGCCTTGTTGACGATCACGGCGCGTTCGGCATAACTCTTGTGCTTCCAGGCCTGGAAGCAGCTTTCGGCGGCGGCCAGCGACGTTTCGAGCTGTGCCGACGTCAGATGCTCAAAGCTCTTGAGCAGTTTGCCGGTGTTGGGGTTGACGCTTTGGTAGGAGGATGTCATAGGTACTTTCGGGTTCGTGGAGGAAGCGCGGGTCGACTTGGGTGCCAGAGTCCGCGCAGACGTCTTCAGGCTTCTATAAGTACTTTGAGCGCGTGCGTTTCGCCCGCGTGGGCAAAGGTCTCATAGGCGTCGAGGATGTGGTCGAGCTTGAAGCGGTGCGTGATCAGTGGCTTCGGGTCGAGCTGGTGGGAGCACAGGGTCTTGAGCAACATCGGCGTGCTGACCGTGTCCACCAGTCGCGTTGTGATCGTGATGTTGCGGTCCCACAGGTTTTCCAGATGCAGATCGACCTTGACGCCGTGCACGCCAATGTTGGCAATGTTTCCCCCGGCGGCGACGATCTGCTGGCACAGCTCGAAGGTCGCAGGCACGCCGACGGCTTCGATGGCGGTGTCCACGCCGCGCTGGGCGGTCAGCTTCATCACCGCCTGGGCCGCTTGACCGTCGCCGCTGTTGATGGTTGCCGTGGCGCCGAAGCGCTTGGCCACGGCCAGGCGCCCGTCGTCCAGGTCGATGGCGATGATCTCAGCGGGCGAGTAGAACTTCGCGGTCAGCAGCGCCGCCAGACCGATCGGCCCGCACCCGACGATGGCCACGCTGGCACCGGGCTGCACCCGGCCATTGAGCACGCCGCACTCCATCGCCGTGGGCAGGATGTCGCTGAGCATGACCAGTGCCTCTTCGTCAGCGTCAGGCGGGATCGGGTACAGGCTCATGTCCGCATGCGGAATTCGCACGTATTCGGCCTGTGTGCCGTCGATGCTGTTGCCCAGGATCCAGCCGCCGGTGGTGCAGTGCGAATACATCTGGCGACGGCAGTTGACGCATTTGCCGCAGGCGCTGACGCAGGAGATCAGCACCGCATCGCCCGCTTTGAAGGCCAGGACACCAGGGCCGACCGCGTCGACGATGCCCACGCCTTCATGGCCCAGGATACGTCCCGGCGTGCAAGTCGGCACGTCGCCCTTGAGGATGTGCAGGTCGGTGCCGCAGATCGTCGTGCGCGTCACTTTGACGATGGCGTCGGTGGGTGCGGCGAGCGTCGGCTTGGGCCGATCCTGAAGCGCCTTGTTCTGCGGACCGAGATAAACGAGTGCTTTCATGTGACTTTCTCCAAATTCAGGCAGCCAGTGGCGATGAGCCAGCGGAGGACAGGTTTCACTCTAGGCGCCGGGATTCTTCCGGTCTGTTCGCTGGCGCACCCAGCGCTGTAAAGCGCATATAAATCGGCAGGCTCACGTGGCCGGTGACAGTCTGTAACCGCTGTGCGGGAGCGCACCGACCGACAACGCGGCCCATGACATCGTGGGGCATGTCGCTGGCCCCACGAGGGCAGGGCCGCGCCCGACACGTCGTCGGTCGCCATCGTTTCGCCTTTCGGGGGGGTTCTATCGTGACCGTCTTTTCCGATACCGAGTTCACCGACCGCGTCAGCCGGCCCGGACTGCTTTCTGTCAGTCTCGTTTCCAACTGTGCAGGCGAACGAGCGTTCTGCGCCGAGGTCCCAAACCGAGATCGCATCCATGCGACTCGAGGTCGCGGGCATCGACGCGGCGCCGGGCGCGCCCCGTGAACGTCTACCCATTCACCGGCTTCGGCCCGGGCAAGCTCGCCGCCGAGGCCTGCTTCAAGGCCCGGGATCTCACGCCGATCGGGTGCCAGCACGCGCTGTGCGAGGCATCCGAACCCCGCGGGGCGCTGCAACCACGTGTGCGGGGTCGCGATGGCCTCTGAGCTCGACCTGCCTGCGCGCGCGAAGCCCGGCGGGGGCTCGCGACGGATGCTCTACGTGGCCATCGCGTGCGACATCGTCATCGCGGCGGGCAAGTTCGCGGTCGCGGCCGTGACCGGAAGTTCAGCCCTGCTCACGGAAGGCGTGCATTCGCTGGTCGACACCGGCAACGAACTGATGCTGTTGTACGGCGTGCGGCGTGGCCGGCGCACCCTGGACGAGGGGCACCCCTTCGGTTACGGCAAGGCCACCTACGTGTGGTCGCTGATCGTGGCGCTGTCGGTGTTCTCGATGGGTGGTGGCGTCTCCGTCTACGAAGGGGTCGTCAGCCTGAGCCGAACGCCGGTGCTCGCCGACCCGACCTGGAGCTACTTCGTGCTGGGGTTCGCGGCTGTGTTCGAGGGCTGGAGCTGGCGCGTGTCTCAGCAGGAACTCGAGCGTCATCGGCAGGTCGGCGAAAGCCTGTGGCGCGCTGCGCAGCGCGACATGGACGTGCTGGTCTACACCATGTTCGTCGTCAACTCCGCCGCGCTGGTTGGCATCGTGATCGCGGCTTTGGGCGTCGGGCTCAGCCACGCATTGCACAACCCGTATTTGGATCCGGGCGCCTCGGTGATGATCGGCCTGCTGATGATCGCTGCGGCCGCGCTGCTCGCGCGCAAGAGCGTCAGCCTGCTCGTCGGTGCCAGCCTCGACCATGCCCAGTTGGCTCAGTTGCACAAGATCCTTGCTGCCGACCCTGCGGTTGAGAGCGTCGGACACCTGTTGACCATGCGGCTGGGCCCGGACAGTGTGCTGCTGACCGCCAAGCTGCGGTTTCGGCGGCATCTCGACCTCGATGAAGTCGAACAGGCCATCGAGCGCCTGGAGCGCGCCATCAAACTGCCCTACCCGTCCATCCAGCATCTGTACCTCGAGTCGGGCGCGCTGAAGCAGGCCGCGCGTTCGGCCGGGCAAGCGAAGGCAGCCACGCCGTCATAGGCGCACCGGGACGAGGTCTCCCAAGGCCCGAACGAGCGCTTGGGTACGCTGGCGCACAGACAGGCGTGCGCTGCGCGCGCATTGTTCGGCCCATGAAACCTGTACCCATGGCCGAGTTGCTTCCCGGACAAACCCAGGGCGATGCTGCCGACAAGATGGCGACGCTCTCGCTGGAGCAAGTCGCTCAGTTGTCAGGCGTCGGCGCCGCCGACCTCAGAAGTCTCGTCGACTATGGCGTGCTCACGCCGGTCAGGGATCCCTGGACGTTTCGCCTGGACTGCGTCGTAACGCTGCAGCGCGCAGATCATTTGCGCCAGGATCTGGCTCTCGACGACCACGGCTTCGCGCTGGCCATGATGCTGCTGGGCCAGATCACCGACCTCGAAGACGAGTTGCGTACCGCGCAACCCAAGGTGCACGGACTCCGTGCACAGGGTCACGTTGAAGTTCGCGGCAATTGAACCGCGAGGCGCGATTGGACAACCCCGCTCGAGACCTTCAAGGAATGCCGCAGCCTTCGAATTGATGCATGCGGCCGGCTGCAGGGCGCGCCCGACGCCGCCGGAATTGCGCTGGTCGATCGCAATCCCAATGTGCAAGCCCTTCTGCTGTATTGGGGGTCGACCACAAAGGGATGGGGGATCGTTGGCACTGCGCTTGTGTCGACCGGTTTGCCCGGTCGCTACGAACACTTCACGACACCGCTCGGGGTGTTCGGTCATTCGATGGCGAACCCTGACTTCCGCGCCCAAGGCACGAAGAACGAGCCGGGAATCCGCGGTTAAGAAAGCAAGGGCATGCGCGTCTACGACTTCGGGTGGGTCGAGGCTCCCCGAGGTCAGGGCGACGGCGCGATGGGAAAACTGCGCTTTCAGATGCACGCCACGGACCCCTTGTTGGCGGCGCCGAAGCCTGGGACGGCGCAATCCGAAGCCTGTGTGCGCATTCGCGCCATGCGGAACACCTTCATCGACCGCCATGGCTTGCTCGACGAAGACTACGAACGACTGGCGGATAGCGGTTCTCCCTAGCGGGTGCTGCGCAGGGACCGGCAGCCCACGACGACACCGGGCCGGTATCTGGCGGTCGTCGACTCAAATCTGCAGCAACGGCCTGACTGGGCGGCGCCGACCACTAAGCATTGACGAATTGCATCCGCTGTTGACATAAGTGCGTTGACGCACAGACATCTGCGCGCAACAGGCTCATTCTGCGTATCAGACTCACCCCGACTCAATGAACGATCAACGTCATGACCACCGATACACAACTGCATACCACCGTTCTCGATGAACTCAAGTGGCGCCCCAGCGTCAACGAGGCGCATATTGGCGTCATCGCCAAAGATGGCGTCGTGATGCTAACCGGCCAGGTAGCGCACTACGCTAAAAAAGCAGCCGCTGAAGAGGCTGCCAAGGGCGTCTATGGCGTCAAGGGTCTGGCCAACGACATCACGATCAAGCCCGAGGCAAAGTGGATCGACGTCAAAATCAAGATTGAAGACTCGTTTCGTCGCAATGCCGATCTCGAGGGTCGCCGTATCAGCGTCAGTACCGACAGCGGAACAGTGACGCTCACAGGCAGCGTCGCATCCTGGGCCGAGCGCGACCAGGCGGTATGGGCGGCATGGTCCGCACCGGGCGTAACCAAGGTCAAGAGCGAACTCGCCATCACACCCTGACATCGCGGGCACTCAGGTCGTTTCAATGTGGAGCGTATCCGCTCGCGCGCGGCACCACACCGAACACCACCGCACATCGCGTATTGGATGGTTGCGCGCTGCGGTGCTGGGCGCCAACGACGGCATCGTCTCGACCGGCAGCCTGATGCTCGGCGTGGCCGCGGCCAGCGCCAGCCACAGCAACATCCTGCTGACCGGGATTGCCGGGCTGGTGGCCGGGGCCATGTCGATGGCGGCGGGCGAGTACGTGTCGGTGCATTCCCAAGCCGATACCGAGAACGCCGACCTGGCGCGCGAACGCGGTGAGTTGAAGAGGGACCCCGCGGGAGAGCACCGCGAGCTCGCTGCCATCTACGTCGGCCGAGGGCTTGACCCCGTCCTGGCAAGGCAGGTGGCTGATCAACTCATGGCACGAGACGCCCTCGGAGCACATTCGCGCGACGAACTAGGCTTCTCCAAAGATCTGAGCGCCCGGCCCATTCAGGCGGCGCTGGCCTCAGCGGCCAGCTTCGCGGTGGGTGCTGCGCTGCCCTTGGTCGTGGCCACCATGGCGAGCGGAAAATACCTGATGCCGTGGGTCGCAATGACCTCGCTCGCGTTCCTGGCCCTGCTGGGTGCCGTCGCAGCCCGAGTAGGAGGCGCAGGTGTCTGGGTCGGCGCCTGGCGGGTCACGTTTTGGGGGGCGATCGCGATGGCGATCACGGCGGCGGTGGGCGCATGGTTCGGCGCGGTCGCTTGAGGCAGTTCGATACAGTTTCGGCAAACCGACAACGGCGCCGTGCTGCTTGAACTTCTACCCGTGTGAAGTGCCGAGCGTGGGCTGCCGCTCAGAAGACCGGGCCGTTCCGCTTTGCGCCTATGTTTCCCAGCGCACAGACGAAGCTCGGTTGAGCGCGCGACCATACTGCTTGGCCAGTCGCGGCGCGGCGCCGGTGCATCGCCTCGCAAAGACACAATAACGGAGCAAGGCTGATGTTGAACACGAGTGATCCGACCGTATGGATGTGGGCGCAGGCGTGCGAGCTCGCAAGCCAGGCCGAGAGGCTGCAGCGTCGATTCTTTCACCCCAGCGCGTCGACGAGCATGCCCGCGGCGTGGGAGCCGCCGGCGGACGTGTTCGAGGACGAACGCGAGATCGTCGTCGTCATCGCGATGCCGGGCGTGACCGCTGAGCGAATGCAGATACTGAGCGAGCCCGGCGTCCTCATCGTGCGGGGATCACGACCGCTTCCGCTGGTCGGCCCTCGCCATTCGATTCGTCGCCTGGAGATTCCGCATGGAAATTTTGAACGGCGCATCCTGCTGCCGGCAGGACGTCTGGAACTCGACACGCCGGAGTTGCTGCACGGTTGCCTGATCTTGCGGCTGAACAAGTCCGGGACGGGGTGGCGATGAGTGCCGTGACCCAAACAACCGAGGGCGGCGCGCTCCCGATCACGCCGGATACAGCGCTCGACACGGATCCCTCCGACGCCGCCCGGGCACCAGGACCGGAGGCGCCAGGTGCGATTCCGGATGACGCGTTGATCATCCTTGCGGTGCGCAATGTCGTGATGTTTCCGGGCACGATTTTCCCCATTGCCATCGCTCGTCCACGGTCGCAGGCCGCGGTTCAGGAAGCCGTTCGCCTCGAGCTGCCCCTGGGCGTGCTGCTGCAGAGTAAACCCGATGTGGACGAGCCGGGCCCGGATGATGTTCACTGGGTGGGTACGAGTACCGACGTATTGCGCTATATAACCGGTCCAGATGGCTCCGATCAGGCGGTCGTCAGAGGGCTGCGCCGGTTTCGAGTCACGGAGTTTCTGAGCGGCCATCCATTCGCGGTGGCGCGCGTGCAGTACATCGATGAGCCCACGCGTGGCGATGCCGAAATCGAAGGCCGCGCGCGCGCTCTGAAGCAAAGCGCACTCGAAACCCTGCAGTTGTTGCCGCAAGCGCCGCCCGAGATGTCGGCGGCGCTGCGAGGCATCGACGATCCGGCGCAACTCGCGGATGTGATCGGCAGCCTGCTGGACAGCAGCCCCGAGGAGAAGCAGGCGCTTCTCGAAACCTTCGACTTGAAGGCGCGCCTGGACAAGTTGCTCGACGTTTTGGCACGACGCCTCCAGGTGCTGAAGGTCTCGCGCGATGTCACGCAGCGCACGGAGGAATCGATCGGCGACCTCAATCGCAAGCACCTGCTGCGCGAGCAGATGCGCACCATCCAGAAGGAGCTGGGCGAAGGCGACGAGTCGGCCGCGGAAATCGACGAACTCGACAAGGCAATCAGCGACGCGCGCATGCCGGCCGAGGTCGAGCAGGTCGCACGCAAGGAACTCAAGCGCCTGGGCCGGATGTCCGACGCTTCTGGTGAGTCATCGACGCTGCGCACCTACCTCGAATGGCTGACCGAGCTACCGTGGGCGAGCGCGCCCGAACTCGTGATCGACATCGCCGAGGCCCGGCGCATTCTCGACCAGGACCACTTCGGGCTCGAAAAGGTCAAGAAGCGCATTCTCGAATACCTCGCAGTGCGCAAGCTCAACCCCGCGGGGCGCAGCCCGATCCTGTGCTTCGTGGGCCCGCCGGGTGTCGGCAAGACCTCGCTCGGGCAGAGTATTGCAAAGGCAACCGGACGTCAGTTCGTGCGCCTGAGCCTTGGCGGGGTGCACGACGAGGCGGAGATCCGAGGACACCGCCGCACCTACGTCGGCGCCCTGCCCGGCAACATCATCCAGAACCTGCGCAAGGTGGGCACGCGCAACTGCGTGATGATGCTGGACGAGGTCGACAAGCTCGGCGCGGGCGGCTTTCACGGCGACCCGGCATCGGCACTGCTCGAAGTCCTCGACCCGGAACAGAACGCCACGTTCCGCGACACCTACCTCGCGGTGCCATTCGACCTGTCGCCCGTGATGTTCCTGTGCACCGCGAACGTGCTCGACACGATCCCGGGCCCTTTGCGCGACCGGATGGAGATCATCCACCTGGCCGGCTATACCGCGCAGGAGAAGCTGCAGATCGCGCGACGCTACCTCGTGGCGCGTCAGTTGGTGGCGACCGGACTCGACACCGCGCGCTGCGAGATCAGCGACGCGGCGCTGACGACGATCATCGAGGACTTCACGCGCGAGGCCGGCGTGCGCAGCCTCGAGCGCGAGATCGGCAGCGTATGTCGCAGCGTGGCCGTGCGCATCGCCGAAGGTGGCGTGCAGCGAGTGATAATCGATGCCCCCGATCTGGCCGCGATCCTGGGCCCGGCGAAATACGAGGCCGAGGTCGCGATGGGTAGCGACATCCCCGGCGTGGCCACCGGCCTGGCGTGGACGCCGGTGGGGGGCGACATCCTGTTCATAGAGGCCTCACGCTCGCCCGGCACGGGCCGGCTGATCCTGACCGGGCAGTTGGGCGACGTGATGAAGGAAAGCGCGCAGGCGGCACTCTCGCTCATCAAGGCGCGTGCGTCGACGCTGGGGATCCCGGTGGATGCGTTCGAGAAGTCGGACATCCACATCCACGTGCCCGCTGGCGCCACGCCGAAGGACGGTCCGAGCGCCGGGGTGGCGATGTATGTCGCGCTCACGTCGCTGCTCACCGGGCGGCCAGTGCGCAGCGACGTGGCCATGACCGGCGAGATCAGCCTGCGAGGGCTCGTGCTGCCGATAGGCGGCGTGAAGGAAAAGGTGCTCGCCGCGCTGCGCGCCGGCATCGCCACTGTCATGCTGCCGGCACGCAACGAGCGCGACCTCGAGGACATTCCTGCCGAGGCACGTGCGCAACTCGAGTTCGTCTGGTTGAAGGTGGTGGACGACGCGATCAAGGTCGCCGTCCCGGTCGAACCCACCGGCGCGCAGACCTGAGCGGCTGCGGTCGCGGGACCGCCGTGCGGCTCTTCCTGCCGAGTCGTCAGGCAGGTGCCATGGTCATGCGGTGGACGAAATCGTGAACGACCCGCTCGCTGTCGATCGGCTCGATCAAACACGGGCCGAGCGGAATGTCCACACGCGTGCCCCCGTCCTTGACGTAGGCGACAGGGCCGACGATGCGCCCGTTGCGAAGAGTGGACTCCATGATTCCCTCTGAATTGATGTCGTGCGATCAACTTGCGCGCCGGCCGATCAGAAGTCTGTGCGGTAGGTCCCATAGGGCCGCGCGTCGGCCGCCCCGTCGTTATGTGCTGCAGCGAACAGAGGCCGTGCCTCGATAGGATCAAACTGCGGTATGGACCCGATTGTCTCGTCGAGGTGACCGCTGAAATTCATGATGAAGGAGCCTGAATGATTGCATTTCAAGTGAGTGACATGACATCGGCGCGCTGTGCCGGCGCCGTCACGAAGGCGCTTAAGGCGGTCGACCATCGCGCGCTTGTCCGCGTCGACATGGCGACGTTTACGGTGGAAATCGAGGAGAGCAGTGCAAACGCGCGCGAGCTGAGCGATGCGATCAAGCGCGCGGGGTATTCCCCCATCGCTGCGTGAATCTCCCCTTGTACGGCAACCTGTGGCGGGAGCCGAAGGGAAGGACAAGTTCACCGATGAAGACGCGACGCCACCAGGCATCGTCGTCGAAACGGACTTACCCCATCGGCGCAGCACCGGCCCGATGATTCCGCCACGTCGCAAGCCGCTAAAGCAGAAGCAGTCACGCGTTCCGCCCTGAGCGGTCTTCACCCATTCAACTCGACGTCCCCTTGACGATCGACACACCAGGAGTTTCACGATGCCGATCACCCGCGCCGCTGTCTGGCTTGACCATCACGATGCCCACGTGCTGCAGGTTAACGCCACGCAGACGCTTGACCATCAGATCCCGCAACGCATTCACTTCACTCGTCACCACGACAGTCAGGTGCGCAGCGCGCATGCGTTCTTCGGCGAGATTGCCATGGCGCTGGCCGGCATCGCCAAGATTTTGGTCGTCGGCCCGTTGCTGGAGCACGCCGCGTTTCGAACCTACCTCGAGAAGTACCACCCCAGCGTTTGCGCGCAGATCGTGGGATGGCAGACACAGGAACACTCTACGGAGCACGAAGTCATCAGGCTAACCCGTGAACACTTCAACAAGGCTGCCGCTGCGGAGCCACGATTCGCTTGATCTCAGCGCGCCGGCCGGCGCGACGGCTTAACGCCTTCCCAGTTCGCGCCAACCCGACTCACCCAACGCGACATCGAACCGTGCGGCTGCCGATTTGATGCGCTTCCATGCCGCATCACATTGCGCATCGCTGGCGCCTTTGATCTGGTTGAAACGCGCGATGGCGTTGCGAACGTAATTTGGCTCCGGAAGCTCGAGGATCCGTCTTCTGTCTAATCTTTGGAAGGCGAAGCGGTTTCAGTAGCTGATCTGGGACACCTTGCGCAGCTCGTCCGGCGTGGCCGAACCGAAGCCGAAGAACTCGAGGTAAGCAGGAATCTGCTCGAACAGCATGTCGGTCCCAATCTGGATCGCGCAGCCCTTGGCCTGGGCGGCGGCGAGCAACGGCGTGATCGCGCGCTTCATCACCACCTCGCCGACAAAGGTGGTCGGCTCCATGCGGGAGACGTCAAAAGGCAGCGGGTCGCCATCATTCATGCCCACCGGCGTGGCGTTCACAATCAGGTCGAAACCTGCCGGGTCGTTCGAGCCAGTCCTTACGACGAGCTTCGGATAGTGCTCGCGCAGGCGACCCGCCAGCGCCACGGACGAGGCCTCGACACTGTCATAAAGCGCCATCTCCGCCACGCCCGCCGCGGCCAGCGACGCCGCAATCGCCGAGCCCACGCCGCCATTGCCCGACACCAGCACGCGGGCGCCGGCGAGCTGGCGGCCCTTGCGCTGCACGCCGCGCACAAAGCCGGCGCCGTCGAACTGGTCGCCCAAGAGCGTACCGTCAGGGCGCAGCAGCACCGCATTGCAGGCGCCCGCGATCCGCGCGGTCGGCGTGATCTCATCCACCAAGCCCAGGGTCACGACCTTGTGCGGCATGGTGATCAGGGCACCACGAATGTTGGTGAACCTGAAGATCGACTTCATCGACACCGGATAGTCCTCGGGCTTGACGCCCATCGGCACGACGACCGCGTCGATGCCTTTACTGTCGAACCAGGGGTTGTAGATCATCGGCGACTTGAAGGTCGTGGTCGGGTAGCCGATGTGGGCGATAAGCGTTGTGTTGCCGCTGATCATGGTTGTCTCCAGTAGCTGTGGTCATTCAGAAACGGGGCGTGTACCTTGGGCGCTGAGTTCATGCGTGGGTGGCTCAAGCGGATGCCTTTGCCGCATGTGTCGGCGCCAATTCACGCGGCAAGGCCGGCGTGCTCGCGATCGACTCGCTGCGCTAACCGATGCGCTGCACGATCAGCACCGCAAAGAAGCCGAAGGCGGCCAGCAGCGTCCCGATGACGATGCGCAGCCCGAATTTTCTGTACCTGGACTGGCCGGTGACTGCGTAGAGAGCGAACAAAGCCACCGCGCTGATCAGCAGCACGAAGAAGAGCCCGCGAAAGAACGCCATGGCGGGCCGCTACCAGGCTCGCGCCAACTGGGAAAAGCCGCTGGGCGCGAGCTTTTCGTCATCGAATGTGACAACCTCGTAGGCTTCTGGGCGCGCCAGCAGCGCCCGCAGCAGCTTGTTGTTCAGCGCGTGGCCCGATTTGAAGGCACTGTAGCTGGCCAGCAGCGGCTTGCCCAGCATGTACATGTCCCCCATCGCGTCGAGGATCTTGTGCTTGACGAACTCGTCGCCATAGCGCAGACCGTCGGCATTGAGCACCTTGTAGTCGTCGATCACGATGGCGTTATCGAGCCCACCGCCCAGTGCCAGCCCGTGGGTACGCAGCATCTCCACATCTTTCGTGAAGCCGAACGTGCGCGCGCGCGCGATGTCACGGCTGTACGAGCCGGTGCTCAGGTCGAACACGACGCGCTGGCCGGACGAATCGACCGCCGGATGGTTGAAATCGATCTCGAAGCTGAGCTTGTAGCCATGGAAGGGCTCGAGCCGGGCCCACTTCAGGTCCGCGCCATCGCCTTCGCGCACTTCGACGCTCTGGGTCACACGGATGAAGCGCTTGGGCGCATTCTGCAGTGCAATGCCCGCGCTCTGCAGCAGGAAGACAAACGATGCCGCCGAGCCATCCATGATGGGCACCTCTTCGGCGGTGATATCAACATAAAGGTTGTCGATGCCAAGGCCCGCGCAGGCCGACATCAGGTGCTCGACGGTGGCTACCTTGGCCGAACCGTGCGAGACGGTGGTGGCCATGCGGGTATCCGTCACCGCCGTCGCCGACATCGGAATATCGATCGGCACCGGCAGGTCGACGCGGCGAAACACGATGCCGGTATCGGGCTGCGCCGGTCGCAGGGTGAGCTCGACCCGCTGGCCGCTGTGCACGCCGACACCGACCGCGCTGGTCAGCGTTTTAAGGGTTCGTTGCTGAAGCATGCGTGATTTTAGAAGCACTGGCTGGAGCCCGCACTCCAGTGGGGCTTTCGAGTCCTATCGATCAGCAAGACCATCTCCCACGAGACGCAGCGCCGTACACGCAGCGATCAGCGTGGGGGGTACATCAATCAGCCTGCTTGCGCAGGAACGCCGGGATCTCGAAATCGTCCATGCCGCCGGAAGACAGCGCATCGACCTTGGCGGCAGCCTGCGTGCGGTTGGTACGCCACACGCTGGGCACGGTCATGTTGCCGTAGTCGGGCTGGGCGTTGCCCGCATGGCCGGCACCGGCGCTGCCGGCGCCGCCCATGATCGAGTTCAGGTTCGGCACGTTGAAGGGGATGTTGTCGGTACCCGTACGCAGCACCTGCAGCGGCGGCGCTGTACGGCGCACGCCCTGGCGGCTCAGGCCCGTGGCGACCACCGTGACGCGGATCTCGTCGCCCAGATTGTCGTCGTAGGCGGCACCATAGATCACGTGGGCGTCGGGTGCCGCGTAGGCGCGAATGGTGTTCATCGCAAGCTTGGATTCGCTCAGCTTGAGCGAACCCTTGGTCGCCGTCACCAGCACCAGCACGCCCTTGGCGCCCGACAGATCGATGCCCTCCAGCAGCGGGCAGGCCACCGCCTGTTCGGCGGCAATGCGGGCGCGGTCCGGGCCGCCGGCCACGGCGGTACCCATCATGGCCTTGCCGGGCTCGCTCATCACGGTGCGCACGTCTTCGAAGTCGACATTCAGATGGCCCGGCACGTTGATGATTTCAGCAATTCCGCCGACGGCGTTTTTGAGTACATCGTTGGCATGACCAAACGCTTCATCCTGGGTCACGTCGTCGCCCAGCACCTCCAACAGCTTTTCGTTGAGCACAACAATCAGCGAATCGACATTGGCCTCCAACTCCGCCAGGCCCTGGTCCGCGTTGGTCATGCGCCGTCCACCTTCGAAGTCAAACGGTTTGGTGACCACGCCGACCGTGAGGATGCCCATTTCCTTCGCCACACGCGCGATCACCGGCGCCGCGCCGGTGCCGGTGCCCCCGCCCATGCCTGCCGTGATGAACAACATGTGGGCGCCATCGATCGCCGCGCGGATTTCGTCGATTGCAGCCTCTGCAGCCTCACGACCCTTCTCGGGTTTGCTGCCGGCGCCCAGGCCAGTCTGGCCGAGCTGGATAGTCTTGTGCACGACCGAACGGCTCAGGGCCTGCGCATCGGTATTGGCGCAAATGAACTCGACGCCCTGCACATTGCGCAGGACCATGTGGTCGACCGCATTGCCGCCGCCGCCGCCAACACCTATCACCTTGATCTGCGTGCCCAGGTTGAACTCTTCCACTTCAATCATTTCGATGCTCATGTATTTCTCCTAGATTTCAAGATACGTTGCAGTTGCCAAAAATAGTTATCGTTGCTTGCCAGTGAATTCATGACGGCGGACCGATGCGTCGCCATCGCCATCGCGGGCGGCCTCGGATCAGGTGGGAGGTCTTTTGCATGGTCAGAAATTCCCCACGATGAAGTCCTTGAAGCGCCCGAACGCAGTCTTCATCGAGCCGTTTTTCTGCGCCACCTTGAAGCCGCGCAGACGCGCCAGCCGGGCCTCTTCCATCAGGCCCATGACCGTAGCGGCGCGCGGCTGCGCGACCATGTCGGCCAGCGCGCTGGAATATTTGGGATTGCCGCGGCGCACCGGCTTCAGGAAAATATCCTCGCCCAGCTCCACCATGCCGGGCATGACGCAGCTGCCGCCCGTGAGCACGATGCCAGAGGACAGCACTTCCTCGAAGCCGGACTCGCGCACCACTTGCTGCACCAGCGAGAAGATTTCCTCCACACGTGGCTCGATCACGCCGGCCAGGGCCTGGCGACTCAGCATGCGCGGGCCGCGATCGCCCAGACCAGGCACCTCGACCTGGGTGTCGGGGTCGGCCAGCAACTGCTTGGCGCAGCCACTCTCCACCTTGATATCTTCCGCATCCTTGGTCGGGGTGCGCAGTGCCATCGCGATGTCGCTGGTGATGAGGTCGCCGGCGATCGGAATGACCGCGGTGTGGCGAATCGCGCCGTTCGTGAAAATCGCCACGTCGGTGGTGCCCGCGCCGATGTCGACCAATGCGACTCCGAGCTCGCGCTCATCCTCGGTCAGCACGGCCAGGCTGGACGCGAGCGCATTGAGCATCAACTGGTCCACATCGAGGCCGCAGCGGCGCACGCACTTGATGATGTTCTCGGCCGCGCTCTGCGCACCCGTCACGATATGGATCTTGGCCTCGAGCCTGATGCCGCTCATGCCGATGGGCTCCTTCACCTCCTGCCCGTCGATCACGAACTCCTGCGGCTCCACCAGCAGCAGGCGCTGATCGCTGGAGATGTTGATGGCCTTGGCGGTTTCCATCACGCGCGCCACGTCGGCCGGCGTCACCTCCTTGTCCTTCACCGCCACCATGCCGCTGGAATTCATGCCGCGAATGTGGCTGCCGGTGATACCGGTGTAGACCCGCGTGATCTTGCAGTCGGCCATCAGCTCGGCCTCGCGCAGGGCCTGCTGGATGCTCGCGACCGTGGCGTCGATGTTGACGACCACGCCGCGTTTGAGACCATTGCTGTGCGCAATGCCAAGCCCCGCGAGTTTAAGCTCGCCTCCCGCCAGCACCTCGCCCACCACCACCATGACCTTGGCGGTTCCGATGTCCAGTCCGACGACCAGGTCTTTGTATTCTTTTGCCATATGAGGTCCGATTTGTTCCTTGCCACTATTTCTTCTTGAGGTCCTGGGTGACCGTGGTCACACCAGACAGCCTGAGCGCATAACCGTCGGGATGGCGCAGGTCCGCCGACTCCACAGCTGTTGCCGTGCGCCCGTAACGCGAGGTCACCTGAGTGAGCGTGTGCACGAAGCGTTGCACGCGTGCTGTCAATTCGTCGGCTGTACCGTGCCCGAGTTCAATCACGGCGCCACTGTCGAGTTGCCCGCGCCAGCCACCATGCGCCGACAGACCCAACTGCTCCAGCTTCGCGTCCAGCGGCGCGAACAGGGGGGCAAGGGTCTGGTACATGGCCAGCACGTCCGCCGCCTGATCGGCGGGACCGCTCAGGTGCGGCAGGTCGTCCGTGTCGAGGTCATCGGTGTTGGCCTCAAAAACTTCACCGAAGTTGTTGAGCAGGGTCGATTCGCTGTCGGCGCCCCAGTACGCCACCGGTTGCTGCTCTTGCAACACCACCTGCAGCCGGTTGGGAAAAGCGCGCCGAACTACGGCGCGGCGCACCCAGGGCACGGCTTCAAACGCGCGGCGCGTGCGCGCCAGGTCCACCGTGAAGAAGTTGCCGCTGAGCCGGGGTGCGACGTTGGCGCGCAAGGTCACCACGTTGTTGTGAACCAGATCGCCCTGCACGGTGATGCGCCCGATCGCAAAAACCGGGTTGCGCAGGGCCCACCAGGCCGCCGCCGCCAGCACCAGCGCGCCACACAGCACGAACAGAAACGAGGCAGTCAGGTTCATGATCTTGATGTCGAACGGCACGGGCAGCGACTCGGTCATGCGGTGTCCTTCGGCTTGTAATCCAGCGTCGCGAGCGCCAGCAGCCCGACGCACAGATCCTCGTAACTGATGCCGGCGGCGCGGGCCGACATCGGCACCAGCGAATGGCTGGTCATGCCGGGGGAGGTATTCATCTCGAGCAGAAAGGGCTTGCGGTCGCTGGCGCGAATCATCAGGTCGGCGCGGCCCCAGCCGCGGCAATCGAGGGTGCGGTACGAAGCCAGCACGATGCGCTGTATCTCGCGCTCCTCCACCGCCGGCAATCCGCTCGGGCACTGGTACTTGACCGTGTCGGTGAAGTACTTGTTCTGGTAGTCGTAGGCGCCATCGGGTGCGGTGATGCGGATCACCGGCAAGGCGCGCGCATCAACGCCGCGCCCCAGCACCGGGCAGGTCACCTCTTCGCCCTCGATGAATTCCTCGCACAGCACGTCCGGGTCGTAGCGGGCGGACAGGCTGACCGCATCCTGCATCTGCGAGTAACCCTTGACCTTGGTGACACCGATCGAAGAGCCCTCGCGTGGCGGCTTGACGATCAGCGGCAGCCCCAGCTCATCGGGCACGGCAAGCACCTGCTTGCGCGTCTGGTCGTCCGGTGCGAGACAGACATAGCGCGGCGTGGGCAGGCCCTCGGCACTCCAGACCCGCTTGGTCATGACCTTGTCCATCGCAATGCTCGACGCCATCACGCCGGGGCCGGTGTACGGAATGCCGAGCAGCTCCAGCGCGCCTTGCACCGTGCCGTCCTCTCCATAGCGGCCGTGCAGCGCGATAAAGCAGCGTGCGAACGATTCGCGCTTGAGATCGCCCAGGTCCCGCTGAGCGGGATCGAAGGCGTGGGCGTCGACGCCGCGCGCGCGCAGCGCCTGCAACACGCCGTTGCCCGACAGCAGCGAAATTTCACGTTCGGCCGACTGGCCGCCCAGCAGCACCGCGACCTTGCCCAAGGCGGCGCCGTCCATTTTTCCGAAATTTAACAGAATATGGCTCATAGCCCTTGTCCTGTCTGCACAGCGGGCTCTTGTTTTCGTAGCAATTCGATAACCTTCGCGGGCACCGCTCCGATCGTGCCGGCGCCCATGCACATCACCACGTCGCCGCCCTGCGCGTTGTCAAGGATGGCTTGCGGCATGGCGGCAATGTCGTCCACGAACACCGGCTCGAGCTTGCCCGCAACGCGCAACGCTCGTGCCAGCGTGCGCCCGTCGGCGGCCACGATCGGCGCTTCGCCGGCCGCATAGACCTCGGCCAGCAAAACCGCATCGGCCTGGCCAATGACCTTGATGAAATCTTCGAAGCAATCGCGCGTGCGCGTGTAGCGGTGCGGCTGAAATGCCAGCAACAAGCGCCGCCCCGGGAATGCGCCACGTGCGGCGGCCAGCGTCGCCGCCATCTCGACCGGATGGTGACCGTAGTCGTCGATCAGCGTGAAGCTGCCGCCCCCGGCCGTTGCCGGCACTTCTCCGTAGCGCTGGAAGCGGCGCCCGACGCCGCGGAACTCCGCCAGGGCCTTCAGCACGGCCTCATCGGGCACACTCAATTCCACCGCCACCGCAATCGCCGCCAGCGCATTGCGCACATTGTGCTCACCCGCCAGGTTGAGCACGATGTCCAGGTCTGGCAGTGTCACGCCGTTGCGCCGCTGCACGGTGAAATGCATCTGGCCACCCACTGCGCGCACGTTGAGGGCGCGCACCTGGGCGTCCTCGCTCATCCCGTAGCTGGTAATGGGGCGTGAAACCTGCGGCACGATGTCGCGCACGGCAGCATCGTCAATGCACAAAATGGCGGTCCCATAAAACGGCATGCGCAGCAGGAAATCGACAAACGCTGCCTTGAGTTTGGCGAAATCGTGGCCATAGGTTTCCATGTGGTCCGCATCGATATTGGTCACGACGGCCATCACCGGCAGCAGGTTGAGAAACGAAGCATCCGACTCGTCTGCCTCCACCACGATGTAGTCACCGCTGCCCAGTCGCGCATTCACGCCGGCGCTGTTCAGCCGCCCGCCAATGACAAAGGTCGGATCCAGCCCGGCCTCGGCCAGCACGCTGGCCACCAGGCTGGTGGTGGTGGTCTTGCCGTGCGTACCGGCGATCGCAACGCCCTGCTTGAGGCGCATCAACTCGGCCAGCATCAGGGCGCGCGGTACCACCGGGATCTTCCGCTCACGCGCAGCGAGTACCTCGGGGTTGTCCTGGTGCACGGCGGTGGAGGTGACAACAGCGTCCGCGCCAGCCACATGCTCTGGCGCGTGGCCCACAAAAGTACGGATGCCCAACCCGCCCAACCGGCGAAGCGTGACACTGTCGGACAGGTCCGAGCCGGAAATCGTGTAGCCCAGGTTCAGCAGCACCTCGGCAATGCCGCTCATGCCCGAACCACCGATGCCGACGAAGTGAATATGCGTGATCGCGTGCTTCATGGCACCAACTCCTCGCAGGCAGACACCACCTCATCCGTGGCGTGAATCTTTTGCATCTTTTTGGCCTGCAGCGCATGTGACATCAGCACAGTTCGCTCTGTTTTTTGTAGTGTGTGTGCCAATACCTGAGGCGTCAGTTCGCTTTGCGGCACCAGCCAGCCACCGCCCTGCGCCACCAGAAAATTGGCGTTGCCCGTCTGGTGGTCGTCCACCGCGGAGGGGAACGGCACAAAAATGGCCGCGGCACCGACCGCGGCAATTTCCGTCACGGTGCTGGCTCCGGCGCGGCAGACGATCAGATCGGCGTCGGCGAAGGCCCGCGCCGTGTCGTCGATGAACGGCGTGAGTTCGGCGGTCACGCCCGCGCGCGCGTAATTGGCGCGCAACGCGTCGATTTGCGCGGCGCCGCTTTGGTGCGTGACGAGCGGGCGCTGCGCCTGCGGCATCAGCGCCAGCGCCTGCGGCACGACGTCGTTGAGCGCGCGCGCGCCCAGGCTGCCGCCCACCACCAGCAAGCGCAGCGGGCCGCTGCGCCCGGCAAAGCGGGTTTGCGGATCGGCCTGGCAGGTGAACGCCGCGCGCAGCGGGTTGCCGACCCAGCGGGCATTTGCGAGCACCTCGGGGAAGGCCGTGAACACGCGCGCGGCCAGGCGGGAAAGAACCCTGTTGGCCATGCCGGCCACCGAGTTCTGCTCATGCAGCACCAGCGGCTTGCGCAGCAGAACGCTCATCAGGCCTGCCGGAAAAGTGATATAGCCGCCCAGGCCCACCACCACGTCGGGCTTGACGCGGCGCAGCACCTGCAGACTTTGCCAGAACGCCTTGAGCAGGCGCAGCGGCAGCAGAACCAGCGTGCCCAGACCTTTGCCGCGCACGCCCGAAAAATCGATGCTCTCAAAGGCAAAGCCGCGGGGCGGCACCAGCTGGCTTTCCATGCTCGGGCGGCCGGGCCGGCCACGCCCGCCAAGCCAGTGCACGCGCCAGCCGCGCTCGCGCAGGGCCTGCGCCACCGCCAGACCCGGGAAGATATGCCCGCCGGTACCGCCGGCCATGACGAGGGCGCACTTGTCGCTCATGTGCGCCGCCCTCCCCGCATCAACTGCCGGTTTTCATAGTCGATGCGCAGCACCATTGCGATGGTGATCAGGTTCATCACGATGGCCGAACCACCGTAACTCATGAACGGCAGTGTCAGCCCCTTGGTCGGCAGCGCCCCCAGGTTCACCCCCATGTTGATGAACGCCTGAAAGCCGATCCAGATGCCCACGCCCTGCGCCACCAGCCCGGCAAACACCCGGTCCAGCGCGATCGATTGGCGCCCGACGTGCATGATGCGGCGGATCAACCAGAAAAACAGGCCGAGCACGCACAGCACGCCCACCAGGCCGAACTCCTCGCCGATCACCGCGAGCAGGAAATCGGTGTGCGCCTCGGGCAGCCAGTGGAGCTTTTCCACGCTGCCACCGAGCCCGACGCCAAAGATTTCGCCGCGGCCGATCGCAATCAGGGAATGCGACAGCTGGTAGCCCTTGCCGAGCGCGTTGTGCCCGGTCCACGGATCCAGGTAGGCAAAGATTCGTTCACGCCGGAAGTCGGAGGTGCCAATCATCAGGGCGAACGCCACCATGAGCAGGACGGCAATCAGGAAGAACATGCGGGCATTGACACCCCCCAGGAACAGGATTCCCATGGCGATGATGGCAATCACCATGAAGGCGCCCATGTCGGGTTCGGCCAGCAGCAACACGCCGACCACCGCCACGGCCACGGCCATTGGCAGCACGGCGCGGAAGAATTTTTCCTTCACCTCCATCTTGCGCACCATGTAGCTGGCCGCGTAGAGCACCATCGCGAGTTTGCCCAGCTCGGACGGCTGAAAATTCATGAACCCCAACGGGATCCAGCGCCTTGCGCCATTGACGCTGTGACTCATGTGCGGGATGAGCACGGCGATCAGCAACAGGAGGGACGCGACAAACAGCCAGGGCGCCACCTTTTCCCAGATCTCCAGGGAAATCTGGAACGTGATCAGCGCAGCGACGAATCCCACGGCCAGAGAGAGCAGGTGCATCATCAGGAAATGGGTCGGTGCGTAGCGCGCAAACCGCGGGTTGTCGGGCATTGCAATGGTGGCCGAATACACCATCACCAGACCCCAGGCGAGCAGCGCCACGGTGACCCACAGCAACGCCTGGTCGAACCCCGCCATGCTGGCGCGCGAGCGAGCTGCGCGGCCATAGTCGGAACCCCCAATGCGCACTGGCAGCGCTTGCGCGGTGGCACTCGGCAAGCCACCGAACCAGCTGGAGATCTGTTGCAGGGCGGCCTTCATGCAACGCCCTCTATCGGCACGCCGGCGTCTGCGGCCAGCGCCGCCACCGCGTCGTGGAACGCCTGGGCGCGATGACCGTAGTTGTCGAACATGTCAAAACTGGCGCAGGCCGGCGACATCAGCACGGCGTCGCCGCCGCGGGCCTGCTGGCTGGCCAGCAGCACAGCCTGAGCCATCGTGCCCGCATCGAACAGCGGCACGCCGGTGGCCTGCAGCGCAGCGCGAACGCTGGGGCCGTCGCGCCCGATCAGCACGACAGAGCGCGCATGCCGGGCCACGGGAGCAGCCAGCGGCGCAAAGTCCTGCCCCTTGCCGTCGCCGCCCAGAATGACCACCACTTTGCGCTCGGCCCCCAGACCGTCCAGCGCGGCGACGGTGGCGCCGACATTGGTGCCCTTGCTGTCGTCAAAATACTCCACGTCATGGACCGTTCCGATCGGCTCCACGCGGTGCGGCTCACCCCGGTATTCGCGCAGTCCGTACAGCAGCGGACCCAGCGCGCAGCCCGCCGCGCTGGCCAGCGCCAGCGCGGCCAGCGCGTTGACCGCGTTGTGGCGGCCGCGGATGCGCAGCGCATCGGCTGGGATCAGGCGCTGGATGTGGATCTCTTCCTCGTCGCCCTTGCGTCTTTTGATCGTCTCGTCAGCTTCCAGCGCGCGCACCAGCCAGGCCATGCCATTCACGGTCTCGATGCCGAAGTCACCGGGGCGCTGCGGCATATTGCCTCCGAACGTGACATGGACGCGCTGCGCCGTCTTGCCGCCCCGGACCTTGACCGGCGCGGGCAGCATGGCCATCACCTGAGGGTCTTCGCGATTCAGCAGCATTAGAGCCTGCTGCCCGAACACCCGTGCCTTGGCGTCGGAATAGGCTTGCATCGTGCCGTGCCAGTCGAGGTGGTCCTGCGTCAAATTGAGCACCGTGGCGGCGGTGGGCTCGAACGCTGTCACGCCGTCGAGCTGGAAGCTTGATAGTTCCAGCACCCAGACCTCTGGCAGGCTGCCCGCATCCAGCCTTTGGGTCAGCGTATCCAGCAGCGTCGGGCCGATGTTGCCCGCGACAACGGCTGATTTCCCGGCCCGCTCGATCAACTGGCCGGTGAGCGAGGTGACGGTGGTTTTGCCGTTCGTGCCGGTAATCGCCAGCACCTTGGGTGTATAGCCCTGGCTTTGCCCGAGCGCCACGAGCGCCCGGGAAAAAAGGTCCAGCTCGCCACCTACCCACAAACCCTGGGCGCGTGCCGCCGCCATTACCGTTACCACCGTGTGCGGCGTCAAGCCCGGACTCTTGAACACGGCACGCACTGACGAACCGTCCACCAGCGCCGCATCGAATTCGCCACTGATGAAAGTTGCAGAAGGCACATCACGGCGCAGCGCCTCGAGCTGGGGCGGCGTCTCGCGCGTGTCCGCCACCGTGACCTGCGCACCAGCGCGCGCGCACCAGCGCGCCATGGCCAGCCCGGAATGGCCGAGGCCCAGGATCAGGACGTGTTGGTTTTCAAGCGGATGCACGTCTTACCTCAGCTTCAGCGTGGACAGGCCCAGCAGGCACAGCAGCATGGTGATGATCCAGAAGCGCACCACGATCTGCGTCTCCTTCCAGCCGCTTTTCTCGAAGTGGTGGTGCAGCGGCGCCATCTTGAGAATTCGGCGACCCTCGCCGTATCTCTTTTTGGTGTATTTGAAATACATCACCTGGGCCATCACGGAGACTGCTTCGACGACGAAGATGCCGCCCATGATCGCCAGCACGATTTCCTGGCGCACGATCACCGCGATGGTGCCAAGCGCGGCGCCCAGCGCCAGCGCACCAACGTCGCCCATAAACACCTGCGCCGGGTAGGTGTTGAACCACAGGAAAGCCAGGCCTGCGCCGGCCATGGCCGAGCAAAAGATCAACAGTTCGCCCGAGCCCGGAATGTGCGGAAAAAACAGGTATTTGGAATACACCGCGCTGCCGGTCACGTAGGCGAAAACGCCCAGCGCCGAACCCACCATCACCACCGGCATGATGGCCAGGCCGTCCAGGCCATCCGTCAGGTTGACCGCGTTGCTTGACCCGACAATGACGAGGTAAGACATGAGTACAAATCCGAACACGCCTAACGGGTAGCTGGTCTCCTTGAAAAACGGCAATAGCAGGCCGGCTTTGGGCGGCAGGTTCACATCGAAGCCCGAGCGAACCCAATTGAAGAACAGTTCGAGCACCCGCAGGTTGGAGCTCTCGGAAATGCTGAACACCAGGTACAGGGCGGCAATCAGGCCGATGACGGATTGCCAGAAGTACTTCTCGCGCGAGCGCATGCCTTCCGGGTCCTTGTTCACCACCTTGCGCCAGTCGTCGACCCAGCCGATGGCACCAAAACCCAGCGTGACCAACAGCACGATCCAGACAAAGCGGTTGGAGAGGTCGAACCAGAGCAGCGTCGAGATGGAGATCGACATCAGGATCAACACGCCACCCATGGTCGGCGTGCCGCTCTTGCTCAGGTGCGATTCCATGCCGTAGCCGCGGATCGGCTGACCAATCTTCAGCTCAGTCAGGCGGCGGATCACGTAAGGGCCGGCCAGCAGGCCGATCAGCAGGGAAGTCATCGCAGCCATCACGGCGCGAAAAGTCAGGTACTGAAACACGCGGAAGCCCGCGAATTCGGGGGACACGGTCTGCAGCCACTGGGCAAGACTAAGCAGCATGACCATCCTTTTCTTTTTGTTGTTGTGTGGGTAGTTGAAGCTGGGCCGTAATGGCCTGCACCACGCGTTCCATCTTCATGAAGCGAGAGCCCTTGATCAGCACGCTGGCGCAGCGGGTCAGCGCGTCCAGCACGGCAACGTTGAGCGCCGCAATGTCATCGAAATGCCGCCCCGCACCGAAGCTCACGCCCGCCTGGGTCGCCTGCGTACCGAACGTGAACAGCGCCTCCACGCCCAGGGCCTTTGCGTGGGCACCGACCTCGGAATGGAACTGCGCGCCATGCTCACCGACCTCACCCATGTCGCCGAGCACGAGCAGGCGCGGCCCCGGCAACTCGGCCAGCACCTCGATGGCGGCTCGCACCGAATCCGGATTGGCGTTGTACGTATCGTCCACCACGGTGATGGGGCGCTGCGCCAGCATCACGCTGAACGCGCGCGAGCGCCCCTTCACCGGCTCAAAGCTGCCAAGCCCCTGCGCAATCGCCGCCAGCGGCACGCCCGCGGCCAGCGCACAGGCGACGGCTGCCAGCGAGTTGCGCACGTTATGGCGGCCGGCAATATGCAGCTCGTAAGCCAATGGCCCCGCAGGCGTTTGCACACCGACTTGCCAGCACCCCTGTTTCCACTCGGCACCAGCCAGGCCGACATCGGCGCCGGGGGCGACACCGAAACTCATGCAGGGACGCGCGCCCGCGAGCGCCGCCCAGATCGGGGTATAGACGTCATCCGAAGGAAACACCGCCACGCCGCGGCTCGCCAGCGCCTCGATCACGGCGCCGTTCTCACGCGCCACAGCGTCCACCGTGGCCATGAACTCCTGGTGCTCGCGCTGGGCGTTGTTGACCAGCGCCACCGTGGGTTGGGCGATGGACGCCAGATAGGCAATCTCGCCGGGGTGGTTCATACCCAGCTCGACCACCGCGACCTCGTCCGCGGCGCGCAGGCGCAGCAGCGTGAGCGGCACGCCGATGTCGTTGTTGAGGTTGCCCTGGGTCGCGAAGGCAGCATCAAGCTTCCAGGCGCGCAGGATAGCCGCAATCATCTGCGTAACGGTGGTCTTGCCGTTGCTGCCGGTCACGGCGATCAGCGGAAGCTTGAACTGCGCACGCCAGCCGGCGGCGAGCGCGCCCAGGGCCCGTCGGCTGTCCGCCACTTCGATGCCGGACAGGCCTGCGCCTTCCATGCCATGCTGGGCCAGCGCGGCAACCGCGCCCCGGTCCCTGGCCTCGGCCAGAAAGTCGTTCGCGTCGTAGCGCTCGCCACGCAGCGCCACAAACAGGTCGCCATGCTGCAGCGTGCGCGTGTCGCTGTGCACGCGTTGCACGGTCGTCGCACCGTCTCCCACGAGCCGGCCGCCGGGGATCCAGGGGAGCGCCTGCTGCAAGGTCATCATGGAGTCACCCTCCTGCGCTGCAGCGCCTGACGGGCGTGGCCCTTGTCGGAAAACGCGCGCCGCACGCCAGCGACTTCCTGGTAGTCCTCGTGACCCTTGCCGGCGATCAGCACCACATCCTGCACGCCGGCCTGGGCAACGGCTTCGGCAATCGCCAGTGCCCGGTCGGGCTGCACACGCGCCGCGCTGCCATGGCTCAGGCCAGCCACGATCTGGCCAATGATGGCTTCGGGGTCTTCGCTGCGCGGGTTGTCGCTGGTCACGACCACGAAGTCCGCATTTTTTTCGACGACAGCTGCCATCAGCGGGCGCTTACCCGTGTCGCGGTCACCACCACAGCCAAACACGCACCACAGCCGTCCTCCGCGCTGGCGCGCCAGTGGCCGCAAGGCCGACAAGGCCTTGTCGAGTGCATCGGGCGTGTGAGCGTAATCGACCGCGACGAGCGGTTGATCCGGCTCGGCGATGCAGTCCATGCGTCCGGGCACTGGCAGCAGGCCGCGACATGCCCGCACAGCCTCCTTCAACTTCACGCCCATCGCGCGCAAGCCACCGATCACACAAAGCAAATTGAAGACGTTGTACTGGCCGATCAACTGCGTGTCGAGCTCGTGGCTCTCTTCGTCCTCGATCACCGAAAAATGCAGACCCTGCATGGCGCCTTGCATCGCATAGCGGATGTGGCGCGCTTGCAGCCGTGCGGGCGTCGCCGTGTTCGCAGCACAGGACACGGTCCACACATCGAGGGGGCGCTGCACCAGCGACCGGGCCAGCTCGGCGCCATGGGCGTCATCGACATTGATCACCGCGGCACGCAGCTCCGGCCAGCGAAACAGCTCGGCCTTGGCCCGCCAGTAGGCTTGCATGGAGCCGTGATAGTCCAGATGGTCCTGCGTGAGGTTGCTGAAAATCGCCACGCGGATGCGCGTGCCGTCCAGGCGCCGCTCGGCCAGTCCGATCGACGACGCTTCGATGGCGCAGGCGACCAAGCCCTCGTCCACGAACCGGCGGAACTGCTTTTGCAGCATTACCGGATCGGGCGTGGTCAATCCGTTGAATTCAACCTGCGGCGGCCGGCCAATGCCCAAAGTGCCCACCAGCCCACACTGGATCGGCGCAGGGTGCTCCACATTGGATAGCGCCTGGGCCAACCACCAGGCGATGGAAGTTTTGCCATTGGTGCCGGTAACGGCCAGCACGTCGAGGTGCTGCGTTGGTGCCTCAAAGTATGCGGCCGCGATCGGCCCGGTGGCGGCCTTCAGGCCGGCATAGCCCGCGATCGCGTCGCCTTCCAAGCCAAAGGCCTCGACGCCGGATTGCTCGACAAGGCAGGCGCCAGCGCCCTGTCTCAATGCTGCGGCTACGTAGCGCCGTCCGTCCGTGGCTGCACCGGGCCAGGCGATGAAGCCGTCCCCCGATCTCACCGCGCGGCTGTCTGCCTGCAGCGTGCCGCGCACGCGGGCGTGCAGCCAGCGCGAGGCTTCGATCGGAGTGGACAGCGTCTTCATCAGTTCAAAACCGTCTCTTTGACGCCGTTGGCCACGATCTCCGGCTTGACCGCCAGATCGGGGGAAACGTTCATGATGCGCAGCGTCTGCTGCACCACCGCGCTGAACACGGGCGCTGCCACCAGGCCGCCAAAGTATTTGCCGCCGCTCGGCTCGTCGATCATCACAGCCACGATGATGCGCGGCTTGTCAATGGGCGACATGCCGGTATACCAGGCACGGTATTTGTTGCTCGCATAGCCTTTGCCTACCTGCTTGTGCGCGGTGCCGGTCTTGCCCCCGACGGAATACCCCATGGTCTGCGCCAGCGGAGCTGTGCCCCCAGGGCCGGCCGCCATGTGCAGCATCTTGCGTACCTCGCCCACGACTGTGGGCGTGAATACCGGCACTCCAACGGCTGGCGCGTCGGTTTTGAGAAGGCTCACCGGGATGATGCCGCCATCGTGCGCAAATGCGGTATAGGCGTGCGCGATCTGGAGCAGAGAGGCTGACAGGCCGTAGCCATAAGACATCGTCGCCTGCTCGATCGGGCGCCATGTCTTCCAGGGCCGCAGGCGGCCTGTGACGGCGCCGGGAAAGGTGACCTGTGGCTTTTGCCCAAATCCGACAGCAGTGAAAGCGTTCCACATTTCCTGCGCCGACATGCGTTGGGAAATCTTCGTGGCGCCCACGTTACTGGACTTCTGGATCACCCCTTCGACCGTCAGCACGCCAAAGTTGCTGTCATCGTGAATGGTCGCGCCCGCCACGGTGATGCGGCCGGGCGACGTATCGATCACCGTCTGGGGGGTGACTCGTCCGAGTTCCAGCGCAGTCGCAACGGTGAAGGGCTTCATTGTCGAGCCGGGCTCAAATACGTCGGTCATGGCCCGGTTGCGCAGCTGTTCACCACTCAGGTTCTGCCGGTTGTTGGGATCGAAACTAGGGTAATTGGCCATCGCGAGCAGTTCCCCCGTCACCGCATCGAGTACCACGACGCTGCCAGCCTTCGCCTTGTTGGCAACTACCGAATCGCGCAGCTTCTGGTAGGCGAAGAACTGGACCTTGCTGTCAATACTGAGCTGGATATCCTTGCCCTCGATCGGTGCCACTTGCTCACCGACGTCTTCCACCACGCGCCCAAGCCGGTCCTTGAGTACTCGACGTGAGCCGGCCTTGCCGGCCAGTTCCTTGTTGAACTCGAGCTCGATGCCCTCCTGGCCGCTGTCCTCGACGTTGGTGAACCCCACCACGTGCGCGGCGGCATCCCCTTCGGGGTACTGGCGCTTGTACTCCTTGCGTTGGTAAATGCCCTTGATGCCGAGCGCCGCAATGGTCTTGGCCACGGGTTCATCAACCTGGCGTTTGATCCAGACGAAGGACTTGTCTTCGTCCTTGAGCTTCCTGTCGAAGTCTTTCTGCGGCATGCCGAGCAGCTTGATGAGCTGCTTGAGTTTGGCTTGCACGGCCGGGTCATCGCGTTCTATGTCTTCGGGAATCGCCCAGACGCTGGGCGCCGGCACGCTGGAGGCCAGTATCTGGCCGTTGCGGTCCAGAATGCGGCCGCGGTAGGCAGGCAGCTCCAGCGTGCGCGTAAAGCGCACCTCGCCCTGCTTCTGGAAAAAGGCGTTGTCTATCACCTGCACATAGGCCGCTCGGGCAGCGAGGACGACAAACCCCATGGCGATGGCCGCGACAATGAACTTGCTGCGCCAAACCGGGGTCTTGCTCGCCAGCAGCGGGCTGGACGTGTAGAGAACGCTTTTACTCACCGCGCGCCTCCTGTGGCCGGCTCGCTGGCAACAGCCGCCTTGTAGGTCACGTACTGCGTGATGGCCGGCGAAGCCGGACGCATCTGCAGTTTGGCCCTGGCCAGTTGCTCGACCCGCCCCGGCGTGGCCTGGGTGCGTTTTTCCACTTGCAACCGCTCGTTGTCCTGTGCCAGCTTTTGCGCCTCTGAATTGGCCTTGTCGAGCGCAGTGAACAAGCGGCGCGACTCGTACTGGACGTTGACCAGATAAAGGGCGCTGGCCAGCACGGCCAGCAGCAGAACAAAGTTCAGGCGTGTCACGGTCGAGCCCCCACGCTCGTCGCTGCGCGTACGACGCTGCCCCCCGAGGGGGCGGAACTTACTCGGGGCGGCCCTTCGCAGCGTTCGCTCGCCCCCACGCTCGTCGCTGCGCGCGGGGCCCTCATGCGTGCGCCCTCTCGGCAATGCGCATCACGGCGCTGCGCGCCCTGGGGTTCGCCGCCACTTCGGCGGCATCCGGCTTGATACGGCCCAGCGCCCTGAGCTTCATGGCCCGGGGCGGAGCAAACGGGATCCGGCGATCGAACACCTCACGCGAGTGTTTCGCGATGAATTGCTTGACGATACGGTCTTCCAGCGAATGAAAACTGATCACCACCAGCCGGCCTCCAGGTTGCAGCACATGAAGACTGGCCTCTAGCGCCTGTTGCAGCTCTTCAAGCTCGGCGTTGATGAAAATCCGAAAAGCCTGAAATGTGCGCGTTGCAGGGTTCTGGCCCGGCTCGCGGGTTTTGACCGCGCCAGCCACGAGTTCGGCCAGCTCGGTGGTGGTTGAAACTGGACCCCGTACCTGTCGGCGAGCAACAATCGCCTTTGCAATGGCGCCAGCAAACCGTTCTTCACCGTAGTCACGTATCACCTCCGTGATTTGTTGAATTTGCGCGGTGGCCAGCCACCCGGCCACGCTCTCACCGCGCGTGGTGTCCATGCGCATGTCCAGCGGGGCATCGAACCTGAAGCTGAAACCGCGCAAGGGGTTGTCGATCTGCGGCGAACTCACCCCCAGGTCCAGCAGCACGCCAGCCACGCTGGCTGGCGGCAAATCCGCGAGCTGCCTGAAACCCTCGTGGCGAATCAAAAAGCGCGGATCGTCGATGGACGCCGCCTCCGCCACCGCATCTAGGTCCTTGTCGAAAGCGATCAGCCGCCCTTGTGGCGACAGCTTTGAGAGGATCAGGCGTGAGTGACCACCGCGGCCAAACGTGGCATCGACATAGCAGGCATCCGGATTGCTGAGAAGAGCTTCGACTGCTTCGGTCAACAAGACGGTGGTATGTTTCCATGAGGTTTCCACCGCCGGCCTTCAGAAGGAAAAATCCTTGAAGACGTCGGGCATGTCGCCCTGCATCGCCTTCGCTTCCTGGGCGTCGTAGGTCGCCTTGTCCCACAACTCAAAATGGTTCCCCATGCCGAGCAGCATGGTATCGCGGGCGATGCCGGCCGCTTCGCGCAACTCGGGCGAGACCAGAACGCGGCCGGTAGCGTCCATGTCGACATCCATCGCATTGCCCAGAAAAATGCGTTTCCACCACTGCGCCGACATGGGGAGCGCGGCAATGCGCTCGCGGAACTTCTCCCATTCGGGCCTTGGGAAAACCATCAGGCAACCATGCGGATGCTTGGTGATCGTGAGTTGACCAGAGGCCGTCGCACTCAGCACCTCGCGATGGCGCGTCGGCACCGACAGCCGGCCCTTGGCATCCAGACTCAGTGACGAAGCCCCTTGAAACACGACAGCACACCCTCGCTCGGTAGATCGGCCATCAAGTGGGTGCCCGAGGGACACTTTTCACCACTTAATTGCACTTTTTTCCACTGTAGCAGGAAAAAGACTGGCAGCAAGAGGGGTTACAACTATTTTTGTAATGAAATCAAAGACTTAGAACTGAATTCACATGCGAAGAATGTAAAAAAATCATTCTAAATTAAGCACTTAGCGCCAGCTATGAAAGTAACGCTTGAAGCCAGATCGGCGCTGGCGCGAACACTCAGAGAATATAACGAGACAGATCCTCGTTATCGCTGAGTTCCTTGAGTCGCGCATCGACATAGGCGGCATCGATCGCAATGGTCTGCCCACTCAGCCGGGTTGCGTCAAAACTGACCTCGTCCAGCAGCCGCTCCATCACCGTTGAGAGTCGCCGGGCGCCGATGTTCTCCGTGCGCTCGTTCACCTCGAATGCAATGCGCGCCAGGCGCGTGATGCCTTCGGGTGAAAACTCGATGGTGACGTTTTCCGTCGCCAGCAGCGCCTGGTACTGCTTCACCAGAGAGGCGTGGGTCTGCGTCAGGATCGCTTCGAAATCCTGCACGGAAAGCGACTGCAGCTCCACGCGGATCGGAAAACGCCCCTGCAACTCGGGAATCAAATCGCTCGGTTTGCTCATGTGAAACGCGCCCGAAGCTATGAACAGGATGTGATCCGTCTTCACTGTGCCGTATTTGGTGGACACCGTCGTGCCTTCGACCAGTGGTAACAGGTCGCGTTGCACACCCTGACGCGACACGTCGGCGCTGCTGGCCTCGCTGCGTGAGGCCACCTTGTCGATCTCGTCAATGAAGACAATGCCGTTTTGCTCTGCCATGAGCAGAGCCTGCGACTTGATGTCGTCTTCGTTCACCAGCTTGGCGGCTTCCTCATCGACCAGCAGCTTCATCGCGTCAACAATCTTGAGCTTGCGCGTCTTGCGTTTGGGGCTGCCAAACTGACTGAACAGACCGCGCAGTTGCTCGGCCATCTCTTCAGTGCCGGCCGGGCCCATGATCTCGAGCTGCGGCTTGGCATCGGCCAGCTCAATCTCGATCTCCTTGCCATCTAGCTGGCCTTCACGCAGCTTCTTGCGAAAGACCTGGCGTGCCGTGCTGTCCGATGCCACTGCCAAACCGTGATGGCTGGCACCCGTATCGGCGGCGAGCGGTCGGGCCGGTGGAATCAGAATGTCCAGAATACGATCTTCGGCGGAATCCTGCGCGCGCGTCCGGAACTTGCGCATTTCGGACTCGCGCATTTGCTTGACCGCCACGTCGGCCAGGTCGCGGATGATGGAGTCCACGTCCTTGCCGACATAGCCCACTTCGGTGAACTTGGTGGCCTCGACCTTGATAAAGGGGGCATCGGCCAATCGCGCCAGCCGGCGCGCGATCTCGGTCTTGCCGACGCCTGTCGGGCCAATCATCAGAATGTTTTTCGGGGTGATCTCGCTGCGCAGCTTTTCATCGACCTGCTGGCGGCGCCAGCGATTGCGCAACGCGATGGCCACAGCGCGCTTGGCCTGGTTTTGCCCGACGATGTGGTTGTCGAGCTCGGAAACAATTTCCTGCGGGGTCATGGAAGACATCTTTAATCAAGAGAGGGCGGACCCGCGCGGCTTGCCGCAGCAGTCTGCCCCGCAAACTTTCAGGTTGTTCAAGTCAAGGTTTCGATGGTGTGGTGCATGTTGGTGTAGATGCACAACTCTCCGGCAATTTCAAGCGACTTTTCGACGATGTCACGGGCCGACAGATCGGTGTTGTCAAGCAGCGCCTTGGCGGCGGCTTGGGCATAGGCGCCGCCTGAACCAATAGAGACGATGCCGTGCTCCGGCTCGAGCACGTCGCCATTTCCGGTGATGATGAGTGAAGCGTCCTTGTCGGCAACGGCAAGCATCGCCTCCAGCCGACGCAGCACGCGATCCGTGCGCCACTCCTTCGTCAGCTCAATGGCGGCACGCACAAGCTGGCCCTGGTGCTTTTCGAGCTTGGACTCGAAACGCTCAAACAAGGTGAACGCATCGGCCGTCGCGCCGGCAAATCCCGCCAGCACACGGTCGTGGTACAGCTTACGGACCTTACGCGCCGTACCCTTGACGACGATATTGCCCAAAGTGACCTGCCCATCACCGCCGATGGCCACCTCAACGCCGTTGGCCGTGATGCGGCGCACGCTCACGATGGTGGTTCCGTGAAATTGTTCCATGAGGGTTAGCTAAGGGTTGGAGTCGGAAATGCAAGCACGAGTGCAACATCCGCCGCCACTTGGCAAACGCTGTCAGTCGGCCCGAACCACCACCCGGGCGACTTCGTTGATGCCGATGACGTTGAAAAACGCCGCCACCAGCCGGTTCACGCCATTGAACTGGGCCTGGTGGCCGCGCGCGTGCTGCGCTGACGCCCAGTTTAGCAGTGTGCCTGCCGCTGAAAAATCAACCCGGATCAATTTCTCGCAGGAAATCATCATGACCTCGGCACCAGACAATTTGGCGTCCAGCTCATCAAGCACCGTTGTGGCGTCCCCCGTGATCTGCCCTGCCAGCGCCACTGTCCGGATGTGCGATGGCGCAGGCTGGCTCACCGGGTGGTCCGGATCCCCGGCGAAATCGCCCGGCAAAGTGGATGTCGGCCCATCCTGCGTGACCTCTCCGACGATGGCTTGGCCGGTGATATCGGCATCGTCGGCGTCGAGAGACTTGTAGTCGCACCGCGTCTGCTCCCATGAGGGCGGTGAGACTTCGTAAGTGACGCAATAGGTCAGCGCCACCATCTCGAATTCGTCAACCTGGTTCATCAGGCGCAGCACCTCCATGCGCAGCCGCCATAACTCCTGCGAAACGGACTTGTCGCCTTGCGGGGTCGCGTTTTTGAGCACTTCATCGAGTTGATGCGCTCCGGTAAATTGCAATTGCACTGGCTGGGCGCTCCAAAACGCAAACAGCTGTCGCAGCGGAGCTACAGCCGCCTCTTCCATGCCCGCGAGCCGCGTCCAGTCCAGGCGCCACGGGGAAGGCGCGGTGGCCAGCGCCGCATTGAGCGCCGCCACGGTTTGCACCCCGATATTGGGCGGACTGGTCCAGCTCACAGTGCGCGCTGCTGGTTTGGGGGGCGCAACAGGAACAGCCATGTGTTCCAAACTATCGGGCATCGAAAACCACACAGGCGCGGAGCGCTCGAACTGCTGCGCGAAATCGAGGGCTGCCGACTCGAAGCGCACCTGCTCCCCGATGGCCCGATACAAGTCAAACAGGGTCATCCAGGTCTCTTCATGCTTGCCCCGTGTTCCTTGCGGCCCTAAAGCCTCCAGCAAACCCGCTTCGGCACCGGCATCGTCCCCATTGGCAAAACGGATGGACGCTTCCTCAAGTTCAGGGTCATGGGCAAACGCCTGCACCTCGACGGCCGCCGCGGCCCCATCGTCGAATCTGCTCTCCGGGTCCACACTTGCGCCCCCGGGTGACATGACAAAGTCGGCCGCCAGGGGTGACGGCAAGGTCGCCTCAGCGTTGTACGGCACCGCCAGCGGCGCCGGGTCCGTCACGGCATAGTGCGCAGCTCGCGCGGCCGGAGACAGACTGGGCGCGACGCCGGCACTGCCCGAACTATCGGCAGGCGCGGCGCTGCTGCTGTGCGAAGACGAATTGCCACCCTTGGTCTTCCACCACTGCATCGACATTTGCGCCTCGATCTCGTCGATTTTCTTCAGTGTCGAAGCGCGGTCATCCGGCTTGGAGGGAATGCTGCTCTGGAAAAACGAGGGCCGCGCAGCGAAGTCCAGCCCCACCATGGATTCGCGGCGGCGGATTTTGCGCAGCATGTCGAATTCGCGCTTGCGCACAAAATCGTTACGCCGCTTGCGCTCGATCATCTCCTTGAGCGCCTGCTTGCTGTAGGCGCTCTCCCGATCCGTCTCCTGATGGTCGAGATCGGACCAGTTCGTCGTTGGATTGCGCACGAACTTCACCACCTTGGACAGCAAACCGCCGTTGTCGTCTTTCAGCATGTTGCTACTTTGATAGTGGTGACACTTGGCCGTGGAAAATTTCAGTCGCCAAACATCTTCTGCTTGAGTTCCCGGCGCTGCTGCGCCTCCAGCGACAACGTAGCCGTTGGCCGGGCCAGCAGTCGCTGGACACCGATGGGCTCGCCCGTCTCGTCGCAGTAGCCATAGTCGCCCGCGTCAATCTGCTGGATTGACTGCTCGATCTTCTTGAGCAGCTTGCGCTCGCGGTCGCGCGTGCGCAACTCCAGCGCGTGTTCTTCTTCAATGGTCGCACGGTCGGCCGGATCGGGCACGACCACGGTATCGGCACGCAAATGCTCGGTCGTCTCCCCTGCGCTATTAAGAATGTCCATCTTGAGCTGCAACAGCTTGAGGCGGAAAAACGCCATCTGCTTTTCGTTCATGTACTCCGAGTCGGGCATGGCGATGACTTCCGCATCGCTGAGTTGCTCGGCCGTCTTGGTTTTCCAGTTGCCTGCCAGCTTGGGGTCCTTGCGGGCAGCCACGTGCGGCGCCGGCGCGTATACGGGCGCTGCCGTCGTTTGCGAATAGCTCGATTTGGCGGCTGTCGAGGCAATCGCCTGCGCCATCGAAGGGACGGTCAATTGGGCAAGTCTGGACGAGCGCTTGGGTGCCGGTGCAGGGGTGGCTGTGAGTATGGGCATGGAGGATTCGACCGGTTTGGCGACCGCCGCTTTAGCCACTGGTTTTTCAACCAAATGGGCTACTTTGGAGGCTGGCTTGGTGATGGATTTGACGGGTGTCGCCGCCAACGCGCTGGCGGGTTTCACAGCGGCAGCCGTCTTTCTCGAATTGGGTGTTGGGGCCGCTTTAGCCGGCGCGGCCGTTTTAGCCGGCGCGGCCGTTTTTGCAACGGCGGAGGCCACAGGTTTACCGGCAACGGTCTTGGGCGCGACCGCCTTCTTGGCGACAGGTTTTACGACTTTGGCCGCCGACTTTGGGGCTGCTTTGGACACCGGTTTGGCTTTGACGCTCGATTTCTGCAGCGTGACCGGAGTCCTGGAATTCTTGGGTTGCTCTTTCACTTCCTGTCTCCTCGCCGTACTGGCCAGCGCGTGCGTATCCTGCAGGTCGCCTGAACCAGTCTTCCCAAGTGATCTGTGGTCCTCGATCACCTGAGTTATACCCTTATTATTGACCTTCGAGGGCTCGTTTCCCGGGTTCTCACCGGCGCGCGATTGTATCGGTTGAAGCCAGCCCCATGCCATACGTTGCAGAATCGAGACAAACATTTCACTCCTTATTCAAACTTTCAGGCGCAAATTCACACCAGGCACTGTTCAAGCCCCTGCAACAGAATGTCTTTGGGCAAGTCGATACCGATGAAGACCATTTTGCTGCTGCGTTGCTCACCATCGGCCCATGCAGGTCCGAGATCGCTACCCATCAACTGGTGCACGCCCTGGAAAATGACCTTGCGATCGGTACCTTTCATATTGAGAACCCCCTTGTAGCGCAGCATGCGCGGGCCGTAAATGTTGACGATGGCGCCCAGAAAGTCCTCCAGCTTGGCGGGGTCCAGTTGACGATCAGACTTGAACACGAAGCTCTTCACGTCGTCATCATGATGGTGGTGATGCGCATGACCCTCTTCGCCGTGTTCGTGCTGGTGTGAAGGGTGGTCACACTGCTCACCGTGCGCATGGTCGTGATGGTCATGCTCATCGGCCTCTTCCTTGAGAAAATCCGGGTCGATATCGAGCTTGGTGTTGAGGTTGAAGCCGCGCAGGTCGAACACATCCGCAATCGCCACGTCGCCAAAGTTGACAGTACGCTGGGGCGCGCGCGGGTTCATGTGCTTGATGCGGTGGATCAACGCGTCCACATCGTCCTTCGCGACCAGATCGGTCTTGCTGATGAATATCTGGTCGGCAAACCCGACCTGGCGCTGCGCCTCCACGCGGTCGTTAAGCTGCTGCGGCGCGTGCTTGGCATCCACCAGCGTAAGGATCGAGTCGAGCAGGTAGCTCTCGGCGATTTCATCATCCATGAAGAAGGTTTGTGCCACTGGGCCCGGGTCGGCCAGGCCAGTGGTCTCGATCACCACCCGGTCAAAGTCCAGCTCGCCCTTGCGCTTTTTCTCGGCCAGGTCACGCAGCGTGGCACGCAGGTCTTCGCGGATGGTGCAGCAGATGCAGCCGTTGCTCATCTGGATGATCTGCTCGGTGGTATCGGACACGAGAATATCGCTGTCGATGTTTTCTTCACCGAATTCGTTCTCGATCACGGCGATTTTCTGTCCATGGGCCTCGCTCAGCACACGTTTGAGCAGCGTGGTTTTACCAGAGCCCAGAAAGCCGGTAATGATGGTTGCAGGGATAAGGCTCATGGCGCTCCAATCGGGTGAGGGCAGGGACCAGTCTGCGTTGCGCTTTGCGGTCTCGGCCACAGAGTTCGGGTCTTCCAGCAGATGGGGAGTTTAGCGGTCAATTCAACCAGCATGGCTTTGCGATAACCATCGATCCTCTCGGGTATTCCCGCAGGCAATGCAAGGTTGCGGGTCATCGGCGGCCGTGGCGGACAACCACGCGCCGGCGCCGCATCGTCAGGGCTTGCCGCGTGTCAGCTTGGCGCGCGGATGCGCCGCATCGTAGGCACGCGCCAGATGCTGGAAATCGAGTCGCGTATAAACCTGCGTGGTGGTGATGCTGGCATGCCCGAGCAGTTCCTGCACGGCGCGCAGGTCGCTGCTGGACTGCAGCAGGTGACTGGCGAACGAGTGGCGCAGCATGTGCGGATGCACCGGTGTGGCCAGTCCGGCCTGCAGGCTGCGCCGGCGCAGGCGCTGCCAGACGGACTGCGCGCTCAGCCGCGTGCCGTTGCGGCCCACGAACAGGGCCGACGCTGCGGCGGGCACGCCCGCGGCCTGACTGCGCAGGCCCAACCAGCCCTGCAGCGCCTGCAGCGCCTTGGCGCCGACCGGCGTGCTGCGACGTTTGCTGCCCTTGCCCAGTACATGGGCCTCGGCGCCGTCCAGGTCGATCCAGCCGCGCGCAGCAACACTGGCCTGCACATCCAGCCCGACCAGCTCACCCACGCGCAGGCCGCAGCCGTACAGCAGCTCAACCATGGCGGCATCGCGCGCTTCCAGCCATGGATCACCCCCCTCGCTGTGGTAGCTGGCGAGTTGCACGGCATCGTCCACGCTCAAGGCCTTCGGCAGCGGCTTGGGCGATTTGGGCGAACGTACGTCCTGCACCGGATTGCTGGCCACCCGCCCCTCGCGCCCCAGCCAGCGGTAAAAACCGCGCCAACCAGACAAAATCAGCGCAATGCCGCGCCCACTGCGCCCGCCACTGTGCATCTGCGCGACCCAGCGGCGAATGTGGGTGTTTTGTACCTGCGTGAGTTCGACCTTGGCCTGATCCGCAAAGCCGGCGAGCTTTTGCAGGTCGAGCGCATACAGCTCCACCGTACGCTGCGCCAGGCGCTTCTCGACTCTCACGTGCTCCAGATAACGCTCGACCAGCTCTTGGGTCATGACGCGCCGCGTCAGGCTTGCGGATGACGCAGCGGGGACAGGGCCGCACCGGCCAGCTCGCCGATGCGTTCCAGAAAGTCAGTGCCCATGCCGCTGTTGAAACGCTGCGAATCGGGCGAGGCCAGCACGATCAGGCCAAACGCGGGCGGGGCGACGCCCACACGCAGCGGGATCAGCACCAGCGACTGCGCCACCACCGGGTCCGGCAGCCAGCCCACGGCCTCGAAGCCGGCATTCACGCCGCAGTAGGCGGACGACAGCGACGACGCAAAAATCTTCGCATCGTCGCTCACCCCCTGCGCGAACGCCTCACCGGCAAAGGCGGGCGCCACGTCCCAGACGCGGATCGCCGCCTGCGGCACCACGAACTGCGCCTGCAACTCGCTCACGATGCGCGCCGGCAGATCGCGCGGCGTGGGCGCCAGGAAAAGTTCGCGCGTCCAGTGCTGCAGCTTGTCGGCAATCATCACGTTCTCGCTGCCGTTGCGGATCATCTCCATGATCCGTTGCTCTAGCGCCTTGATCTTGTCGCGCAGCATTTCGGCCTGGCGCTCCTGCAGGCTCACGGCCCGGCTGCCGTGCGGGCTGGTCAGCTGCACCGCCGCCAGCAACTGGGCGTGGCGCTCGAAAAAATCGGGCGTGTTGGCCAGGTAGTTGGCAATGTCGTCTTCCGTGATCGGGTTCATGGTGTTGATATTCATAGGTTGTCCGCAATGTCGATGTCGCCTTCAAAGACGGTGGTGGCAGGGCCGGTCATCAGCACCGGGGCGTCAAAGCCGGCGCACGCAATGGTGAGGCGCCCGCCGCGCGTGTCGACGTCGACCGAAGCGTCGAGCAGTCCGAGCCGGATGCCCGCGACCACCGCCGCGCAGGCCCCCGTGCCGCAAGCCAGCGTCTCGCCGGCGCCGCGCTCGTACACGCGCAGGCGGATCTGCGAGCGGCTCAGCACCTGCATGAAACCGGCGTTCACCCGGTTCGGAAAGCGCGGATGGTGTTCGATCAACGGGCCCTGCTCCAGCACGGGCGCCGCCTCCACATCGTCCACCAGCTGCACCGCGTGCGGATTGCCCATGGACAGTATCGCTACATAAACTATAGCTTCTTGCGTAGGGCCATCAATGGTCAGAGGCCATTTTTGCCATGAGCCTGTGACTTGGGGCTGCAGGCCGGCGGCATCGAACGGAACTCGCGCGACGTCGAACACGGGCGCGCCCATGTTCACGGTGACGCGCCCATCCGAGCACAGGCGCGGCTCGATCACGCCGCCCAGGGTCTGCACCCGCAGCACATCGCGATTGCTCAGGCCGTGCTCGCGCACATAGCGCACAAAGCAGCGCGCGCCGTTGCCGCACTGCTCGACCTCGCCGCCATCGGCGTTGTGAATCACGTACTCGAAATCGACGCCCGGGGCTGGGCTCGGCCGCACCGACAGAATCTGGTCAGCGCCCACGCCAAAGTGGCGGTCCGCCAGCAACCGGTAGTGGCCCTGCGTCAGCCCCAGCCGGCCGCGCGTCTCGTCGAGCACGACGAAGTCATTGCCCGCGCCCTGCATCTTGGTGAAGCGAATTCGCATGGCCTGCATTATCGACGCTGCGCTGCGAACGTCGGGCAGGGCCGCGTCATCTGCGGATAATGCGGCCATGGTCCGTCCCACCCAACTTCTCTATACGCGGCGCGCGCCCGCGCCCGTGCGCCCCGCCGCCACCGTGCTGCTGCTGCGCGACACGCCCGCCGGCGTCGAGGTGCTGATGACGCGCCGCTCCACTACGGCCAGCTTTGCGCCCGGCGCGTATGTGTTCCCGGGCGGCGGCGTCGACGCACTGGATGCGGCCGCGCACGCGCAGGCCTCACGGCGCGCCGCACAGAGCGATTTGCACCTGACGCAGGCGATCGCCGCGATTCGCGAGAGCTTTGAAGAGCTCGGCATCCTGCTGGCGCGCCGCAGCGACGGCACCCTGGCCGATGCCAGCGACATCGCCGGGCTCGACCGCAAGGCGCCGCTCGCGGCCCAATGCGCGGC
>JBDTCK010000088.1:0-23408 GCA_039923645.1 Rhodoferax sp. | reverse complement strand
CCGGAGCCGAGAATGAGGACTTTGGCGTGGAGGGGGGTAGACATGTAGGAAAGCCTGTCAATTGCGCGTGTTGCGTGTACATTTTCGGGGGTGACAACCTGTGAGTATCGCCGTCTGGATCGGGTCGATACATTTGTGTTTTCAATGCCCGCGATTGTATGAATCCCCAAGAATTCAGCTTGCGCTCTACCCGGGGAATGATGGATGTCGATGCTTTCCAATCTTGAATTGTTGCGGCGGGTGCCGTTGTTTGCCGCCTTGACGCCGGCACAGGCGGCAAGCATCACCGATGCGATTGTCAAAAAGCGTTACAAGCGCGCTGAGTCATTGGTTGAGCAAGGCGAAAAGTCGAACACTCTTTTCATCATCCTGACCGGACGAGCACGTGTGATGAGCACCGACAGCCGCGGTCGCGAAGTCATCCTGGCAACGCTACACCCCGGTGACTACCTGGGCGAGATGAGCCTGATCGACGATGAGCCGCATTCGGCCACGGTGCGCGCCGAACTGCAGACTGACGTGCTCAAGCTGGGACGCGTCGAGTTTGCCCGCTGCCTGCCGGACAGCTCCTCAATGGCGTATGCCGTGTTGCGCGGTCTGGTGCAGCGCCTGCGTCACGCCGACCGCAAGATCGAGTCGCTGGCCCTGATGGACGTTTATGGTCGCGTGGCGCGCGCCCTGCTTGAATTCGCCAAGCCCGAGCCGGACGGCACGCTCTTGATTCGCGAGAAGATTTCGCGCCAGGATATCGCCAAAATGGTCGGTGCGTCGCGTGAGATGGTCAGTCGGGTCATGAAGGATCTCGAAGAGCGTGGTTTGACGGAAATTCTCGACAGTGGCGGCATGGTGATTCGGGAGCGGATTGAACCCGCGAGCTGATTTTTCGTTCTGGTTTCGGGTAAGCTGGCGCCCTACGCATCGCCTATGACTTACTCGCTCAATACCCTGAATTCGTCCTCGTCCGCCGCCACCTCCGAACGCTCCGGTGCCGCCCGCTTCGTGCGTGAAGTTGGTCTGATTCTGGGGCTGCTGGCCATCGCTTTCTGGCTGCTGGCTCTGCTCAGCTACTCACCGCAGGATGCGGCCTGGTCCACCTCGGGCTACGGCGGGCCTGTCCGTAACATGGCGGGACGCCTGGGCGCCTGGATTGCCGACGCGAGCTATTTTCTGTTTGGTTTTTCCGTTTGGTGGTGTGTTGCGGCGGCACTGCGCGTCTGGTTCGCCGTGCTGGCGCGCGGGCTGCGCGGTGAGGATGCCGCTGCACTTGGTGCGGGCGCTGCCCATGACACTTCTCGGCTGGGCCGGTTTGCTGCGAGCCGCGCGGCGTTCTGGTGCGCCTTGGGGTTGCTGCTGTGCGCCAGTTCGGCGCTCGAATGGTCGCGAATGTACCGTTTCGAGGGCCACCTGCCGGGCTATGCCGGTGGTGTGCTCGGGTATCTGGTGGGGCCGGCCAGCGTCAAGTGGCTGGGCTTCACCGGCTCGGGGTTGGTCGGCATCATGCTGGGGGTGATTGGTGCTGCGTCGGTGTTCCGGTTTTCGTGGGCGCAAGTGGCTGAACATGTCGGTGCGAACCTTTATTCGCTGGTCGAGTCGCGCCGCGAGAAACGCGAAATCGCGCAGGATCTGGCGCTTGGCAAGCAGGCCGCGCGCGAACGCGAGGAGGAACTGCTGCAAGAGCGCTCCGGGATTGAAGAGCATCATGCCGGCCCGGTGCTGATCGAACCCGTCCTGGCCGAAGTGCCAAAGAGTGAGCGCGTTGCCAAGGAGCGCCAGAAGCCGCTGTTCACGGAGTTGCCCGACAGCCGGCTGCCGCAGGTGGATCTGCTGGACGGCGCACTGACCCGCCAGGAAGGGGTGGCGCCCGAGACGCTGGAGATGACCAGCCGCCTGATCGAGAAAAAGCTCAAGGACTTTGGTGTCGAGGTGCGCGTGGTGCTGGCCTCGCCTGGGCCGGTGATCACTCGCTACGAGATCGAACCGGCCACCGGCGTGAAAGGCGCACAGGTGGTGAACCTGGCCAAGGATCTGGCGCGCTCACTGAGTCTGGTATCGATCCGTGTGATCGAGACTATTCCGGGCAAGAACTACATGGCGCTGGAGTTGCCCAACGCCAAGCGCCAGTCGATCAAGCTGTCGGAGATCCTGGGCTCGCAGGTCTACAACGAAGCCAGGTCGTTGCTGACCATGGGCTTGGGCAAGGACATCGTGGGCAATCCGGTGGTCGTCGATCTGGCAAAGATGCCGCATGTGCTGGTGGCGGGCACCACAGGTTCGGGCAAATCGGTCGGAATCAACGCGATGATTCTCTCGCTGCTGTACAAGGCCGAGGCGCGCGATGTGCGGCTGCTCATGATTGACCCGAAGATGCTGGAAATGTCGGTCTACGAGGGTATTCCTCATCTGCTTGCGCCAGTGGTGACGGACATGCGCCAGGCGGCCCACGGCCTGACCTGGTGCGTGGCCGAGATGGAGCGTCGCTACAAGCTGCTGAGCAAGATGGGCGTGCGCAACCTGGCGGGCTACAACGCCAAGATTGACGATGCCAAGGCGCGCGAGGAATTCATTTACAACCCGTTCAGCCTGACGGCCGATTCGCCTGAGCCGCTGGAGCGCCTGCCGCACATCGTGGTGGTGATCGACGAACTGGCTGATCTGATGATGGTGGTCGGCAAGAAGATCGAGGAGCTGATTGCCAGGCTGGCGCAAAAGGCGCGGGCCGCCGGCATCCATCTGATCCTGGCCACGCAGCGCCCCAGCGTGGACGTGATCACGGGGCTGATCAAGGCCAACATCCCCACGCGCATCGCGTTCCAGGTGTCAAGCAAGATCGACAGCCGCACCATCCTGGACCAGATGGGCGCCGAAGCGCTGCTCGGCATGGGCGACATGCTGTACATGCCCAGCGGCACCGGGTTCCCGATCCGCGTGCACGGTGCGTTTGTGAGCGACGAAGAGGTGCACCGCGTGGTGAGCTACCTGAAGTCGCAGGGCCCAACTAACTACATCGAGGGCGTGCTTGAGGGTGGCACGGTCGACGGGGAGGATGGCGTCGACGGCGCGCTGGACGGTGGCGGCGAAAAAGATCCGATGTATGACCAGGCCGTGGAAGTGGTGCTCAAAAACCGCAAGGCCAGCATCTCTCTGGTGCAACGCCATTTGAAGATCGGCTATAACCGGGCCGCCCGGCTGGTCGAGGACATGGAAAAGGCTGGCCTTGTGAGTGCCATGAGCACCAACGGCCAGCGTGAGATTCTGGTGCCGGCCCGCGTCGAGTGACGCCTGACGCAGTTCAAGTGAGATTCATGCGAAAACTGTTAACTATTGTCTTGATAGCTGGGTCTGCACAGCTGGCGTGGGCTGGAGGCATGGAAGACCTTGCATCCTTTGTGAAATCGGTGAAGAGCGGGCGCGCTGATTTCACCCAGGTGGTGACTTCGCCGCCCCGCCCAAGTGAGGCTGCCAGGTCGAAGACTTCGAGCGGCACGTTCGAGTTTCTGCGCCCCAACCGGTTCCGCTTTCTCTACAAGAAGCCATTCGAGCAAAGCATCGTGGCGGACGGCCAGACGCTGTGGCTGTACGACGTGGACCTGAACCAGATCACTGCACGCAAGCAGTCACAGGTGCTGGGCTCGACGCCGGCCGCGCTGATTGCCGCGGCCCCCGACCTGCGCGCGCTACAGGCTGATTTCAACCTGGCGGACGCGCCGGACAAGGACGGGCTGCAGTGGGTCGTGGCCACGCCCAAGGCCAAGGACGGCCCGCTGCAAAGCGTGCGCGTCGGCTTCAGGCCGGCGGACAAAGCCAGCGAGCTGGCCGTGCTGGAGATCCTTGACAGTTTTGGCCAGCGCTCGGTGCTGACCTTCAGCCAGTTCGACGCCAACGTGGCCCTGCCGGCCGATGCCTTCGTGTTCAAGCCGCCAGCCGGCGCCGATATCGTGCGGCAGTGAGATGCGCTGAACGCCTTGCACCGGCAAAGCGAGGTGGCTTCAGAATCCGAGCAAAACCGCGAGCCCGCCCGCGAGCGCGCCCAGGCCGATCACGCCCGCAACCAGCACCGCCAGCTCGACCGGCCGAAATGCCTTGGCGACCATCGCCAGTGACGGCAGGCTGATGGGTGGCAAGGTCACCAGCAGCGCGGCCGCGGGGCCAGCCGCCATGCCCAGTGACAGCATGGCCTGCACGATCGGCACTTCGCCGGCCGTGGGAATCACGAACAGCGTACCGGCCACCGCCAGGCCAACGATCCACAACAGGCTGTTTTCCACGCTGATATCGGCGCTCGGAAACAGCCATGCGCGCGCAGCGCCAAGCAGCAGCACGAGGATGGCGTACTCGGGCAGCAACCGTAGCGTCATTCCGGCGAGTGAGCGCAGCCAGCGCTGCCAGACGGGGCGCGGGTCCGGCTCCTCGTCGCCGCCAGCCGCCGCCTGCAGCGCTTGGGCTGCAGCCGCGTCAACGGTGCTGTCATCCTGCGCCCGGCTCATGCGGTTGATCACCCAGCCCAGTCCGATCACCATCACGATACCCACCGCCAGCCGCAGCCCGACCCACCGCCAGCCGAGCACGAAACCCGTGAACACCAGCGTGGCCGGGTTGAGCATGGTGTTGCCGAGCCAGTAGGCTACCGTGCTGCCAGGTGCAGCGCGACATTGGCGCAACCCCGTAATCAAGGGCGCGGAGCAGCAGGTGCACATCATGCTGGGCACCGACAGCAGGCCACCGATGACCACGCTCCCCACGCCGGTACCGCCCAGCAGGCGCGTCACCCATTGGCGCGGCACCAGCACATCCAGCGCCGAGCCCAGCAACAGGCCCAGCACAAGGGCCTTCCAGATGGCGGCGCCGTAGACTACCGCATAGTCAAGAGCTGCCCGCAGCGACGGAGCGGGCGGCGCGTGGCTGCCGCCCGTCAGGATAGAGTGGCCGATGGAATGCGTCTCGGCCGCGGTGAAAGCACGGCTGTAATAGGGCGACCACTTGACGTAGAAAAGGCCGATCACCGCCACCAACAGGAAGAGCGCAACGCCCCAGGCCGCGTGTTGGCCGCGCCGGGTTGAGGGATGTGCCGTCATGGGTGCACCAAGAGTGCTTTGTTCAGTCTGGTGGGCGGAGCCCGTCAACGGTCTCGGCTGGCGGGCTGCAAAAAAGCCATTATGCGTTCGCGCCCGATCTCTTGCACGAGTGGTGGATCGGGGTCGGCGGTCAATTCGCAATTCGCCGCACCTGAATGCCATCGGGCCTCGCACTCATGCGAGCAATCTGCCGAAAACGGGAGCGTGCACAGCGAGGAAGCCGGCGACATTTGCGATGACAGTTGCCCAGTATCTCGCGACAAAAGACCGCTTTGATGACTTGTGGCGCAGTAGTTGTTGAGCGAGCAGTGCGCCAGGCCAACCGCACGCCAAGCCCAACCAGTGAAGTGTTGCTTCCGGAGTGCGCCATCGATGATGGCGAGCCGCCGACTTGTCAATTGCGTAAGCAACAAAGGCGACAACGCTCGCCACGAGATAGGTCACGGCGACCCAAGGGCTTACCGACCAACGCCAAGCGACAAACAAGTAGACGATCAGGAAGGCGGGTACAACGAGCACGCGAGGTAACGTCCAAGGTGCGGGGGCCTCTGAACGCGGGGAATTGAGTTGCCTCTTCATACGCGGGAACTGAACAGACTTTGCCCGCTTCTTCCCTTGCGGTCCGAGTTCGACTTCGAACGTCAGGGGTAGCCCGACAGCCGGTCGTCCAGTGCCGGACGGGAACGACTTGATGTGGACAAAGATCTCTTGCCCACCTTGCAGAGGTTCGATGAAACCGAAGCCCCGGTCATCGTTCCAGGATTTGAGTCTTCCGTCGAATCGCATTGGGGACTTCTCGAGGTCTAACGCTGGAATTAAGCGGCGGCGAAGCCGTCCGCTTGGATGAATGGTTAGGGCGGCACTACCACGAAGCGCCCACCGGATACCTTAAAGGTTTTGACTGCCGGCACTGTCGGGCAGCATAGAGGATCGGAGCTGCCTACCGTGAAGCCGTTGATCTTGATGACCCCATGAGAAATGGTAACTTGCCTATCCTCCAGCCCGCCGTTGCCGCCTACAACTACTGGCTCAACTGGCCTGTCTTTGTACTCGCCAACCATATACCTGACCCAGTTCGTGGAGCACGTACCAGGCTTTTGGCTCGTGTCCTTATAGCAGGCGCCCTCGGCTGTATAGATGAGTACAGAAATTTCGCCGTCGGTCTTGAATGTGCGCGCTGCACAATATTCATCTGCGCGGATACTCGAAATATGCTGGATCATGGCTTGCTTTAAGGGCGCTGGTACAGCCGCACAGTCTTTGGCGTTGGCACCAAAGGCTGCTAACGCGAGCAGAAAAAAGAGTAGCGCGCGCATACGGGTAGCCCTAACGAATGAATTGAGGGGCGGCGTAGCCGTCCGCCTTGAACGATTGGTTAGGCCCGAGGATAGCAGCGACTAAACCAAAATCGATATGCTGCGTAGCACAGGCTAACGTGAGCAAGGACGAAGAACGCGGCCATGACTACGATGAAAAGTGACCAGGATAAATTGGTAGAAAAGCGAACCAGAAGCCATGCGATCACAGCAGTGATCGAACTGGATATAGAAAGGCCAAAGAGCAGGCAAAGAGACGCAGCACCCTCACCGATTCCAAGTCTTTCACCGAAGTCCGGGTCGGGAGCTCCGGAACGCCGACTATTTCGCAGGAAGATACCAAATGCTTGGCAGATTGGAACTGGCTTTTTCACTGGACCTAACGTTTGAGCTAAGCGGATGCAAAATGGTGTAGTCATTTTGCCTTCCGCTTGAGCGAAGGGTTAGGCCGCACTTCAGCGGTGCTACACGGAGCCTTGGACATTGATAGATAGCTTAGTCTCGCCGCTTGGCGTTTGTGTGGCGACGGCCATCGCATCGCGACCTGCGATTTTCGCCTTGCCCCAGGCCACCCGAATTGATCCGAGTCGACCATGTTTCATCCCGAATTGCGCAACTTGAATCTTGATGCGGCCAACCACCCGAATGCACTCTATCGGTCGGAAGGCGCGCGGTTCCAGTTTCGTCATGTAGAGAGGCTTGCCCAGCTGGTCACTCGGCGGCTCCCACCTAAACTCGAAGAAGAGATGTTCCTCCCTGCCCTCACGCGCTAGGTAGTCGCGCACTCCTTCGCTGTTCAACATCTTGTCGACCAGATCCTTTGCTTGGCACAGTTCCGAGCCGTCCTCGAGGTAAATCAGGTTGTCAGGAGTTGAGGCGATCGTCTCGACCTCAAGGCCCACGCCCTTTGCGACCCGGACGCTGACCTTGCTTGCGGAGAGCTCGTAGGTCTTGTGCCAGAGTGACCCGTCCGGGCCGATGAGGCTAGGGAGGTCGACGGTGTCTAGCGACTCCAGGGTAAACAGCTCGATCCCATACTTCGCCGCGACCGCAGTTGCCTCTTTCGTGAAACCGGCGGAAGAGGCAAGGAGAAGCACGTTTGTGTCAAGCCTATCGTGCTTGGCCTTCATGGCATCGATCCAGCCGATATCGGCGACCCGCTTATGGTCGCGGCACTCGACGCAGACAACGACAGGCTGCGATCCGACCTTCCCCTTGATGACGACGTCAACCTCGCGGTACGACTTTGTCAGCCGATCGCGCATCATCTTTGACTCTGTGACCGTTGCGCCATTAGCGAGATTCAGGCGAATCAGGTAAATAAGCCGCTGAAAGTCGTTAGAGCGCTTGGGCATGCGGAAGGGTGGTTACGCGCGGCCTAACGCTGGAGTTAAGCGGCGGCGCAGCCGTCCGCCTTGAACGAGTTGTTAGCGGCCTACTCATCGTCAAGCCGCTGGCCAGGCGGAAGAATGAGCGGCACGGTAAACCGAACTCTTGTGACCGACACTTGCTCAATGCCCGAATCATTCTTTTTGCCAAGAGAAATACCGCCCAGAAATACTCCAATGCCCTCGGTTGACCCCGACTTGTCGGTTGCCGTGAGGCCAACATCAAATACAACCTCTTGAGGTATTGCGTGGTTAAAGATATTCCGCTGGCCGTCGCGCATGAAGTCCATGCCGGTTGGATTGACAATGCCTCCGCGCTCGCTGATGCGCTTTTGGGCGAGATCCGCGCCCTCGACGATTTGCTCCAACGTAACCCTAATAAAGTCTTTCAGTTCCATACGATTTCCTATGGCCGCTAACTAGATTTGTACGACAGCGATCGTAAGCTCGTAGGTCTGCCAAAACAATATGCGTTCATCGGTATCAAGGGATAATCCAATGATGGAGTCATTTAGGCAAACCTAAAACTTTTCGGATGACGTCGTCTTATGGTCGTACTTCGGTGGCTGCGTCGCGGTCCCGGTCTCCAGCGGCAATCCAGCCGCCCAAACTGCTTGATCACTTGCGCGACCACTCGCGCACGCGCGATTACTGCATCCGCACCGAAGCGGCTTATGTGGATTGCGCGCGGTTCTTTATCTTGTTTCATGGCAAGCGTTATCCGCACTGTGCAGGAGTTGTTGGGGACGCTGACGTAAACACCACGATGATCTACACCCATGTACTCAACAAGGGTGGGCGCGGGGTGCTGAGCCCGCTGGACGCGCTATGAACGGCATGGCAAATACGCAAACTCACGCACCGCTGGCCGAGCGGTTGCGCCCGCGCAGTCTGGGCGAGGTGGTGGGTCAGCGGCACCTGCTGGGCGAGGGCATGGCGCTGCGCATCGCGTTCGAGTCGGGCCAGCCGCACAGCTGCATTCTTTGGGGTCCACCGGGCACTGGCAAGACCACCATTGCACGGCTGATGGCGCAGGCCTTCGATGCGCAGTTCATCACCATCAGCGCGGTGCTGGGCGGCATCAAGGACATCCGCGATGCTGTGGGGCGCGCGCAGGTGGCGCAGGGCGACCTGTTGGGCAGCAGCTTGGGCGACGGCGGCGGCGCGCGGCGCACCATCGTGTTTGTCGACGAGGTGCACCGCTTCAACAAAAGCCAGCAGGATGCGTTTTTGCCGCATGTGGAAAGCGGCCTGTTCACCTTCATTGGCGCGACTACCGAGAACCCTTCGTTCGAGGTCAACTCCGCGCTGCTGTCGCGCGCGACGGTCTACGTGCTGCAACCGCTATCCGGCGAAGATCTTAAGCAAATAGTGGCCAAAGCCCAGGCCATCAAAGCAGTTCCAGCTATTGAAGATATAGCGACCGAGCGCCTGATCGCTTATGCCGACGGTGACGCGCGACGGCTGCTCAACACCGTGGAGACGCTGTCGGTGGCGGCCGAAAGTGAGCAGATCGACACGATCACCGACGCCTGGCTGCTCAAGGTGCTGGGGCCGCAACTGCGCCGCTACGACAAGGGCGGCGAGCAGTTCTACGACACCATCAGTGCCCTGCACAAGTCGGTGCGCGGCTCCGATCCCGACGCCGCGCTGTACTGGTTTGTGCGCATGCTCGACGGTGGCGTCGACCCACGCTACGTCGTGCGCCGGCTGATCCGCATGGCCAGTGAAGACATCGGCCTGGCCGACCCGCGCGCGTTGCGTCTGGCGCTGGATGCGGCCGAGGTGTACGAGCGGCTCGGCAGCCCGGAGGGTGAGCTGGCGCTGGCCGAATGCGTCGTTTACCTGGCCATGGCGCCCAAGTCGAATGCTGTCTACAAAGCCTTTAACGCGGCGAAAAGCCTTGTCAGCAAGGACGGTACCCGGCCCGTACCGCTGCATCTGCGCAACGCACCGACCCAACTCATGAAAGAGCTGGACTACGGAAAGAATTACCGCTACGCGCACGATGAGGAGGGCGGCTTTGCAGCGGGCGAGCGCTATTGGCCCGATGGCATGGCGGCGCCCGACTTCTACCACCCGGTCGAGCGTGGCCTTGAAATCAGGATCGCACAGCGGCTGCGCGAGCTCAGAGAGCTCAACAATCAGAAGAACTAATAGGCTTTTAAACGCCCTGATCGCCGCTGCTCATCAAGGGTAAACCCGCGTGAATCAATGCCTGCGCGGGAATCGGCTTCGCTACAATCGCCCCCACAAACCCGCCACCGGCTGCACATTGGCGGGTTTTTGCTAGGTGAAAGAAAAGACTCACAAGGTCAAACTGCAAAGCGGCCCGCCCTGCTGGCAATGGCGGGTTTCACCTGGCGCACAAGCCGGTTACAAAAACGGAGAATTTTTATGGATATCCTGCTTCAGCAGATCATCAACGGTCTGGTGCTGGGCAGCATGTATGCCTTGATCGCCCTGGGCTATACGATGGTGTACGGCATCATCAACCTGATCAATTTTGCACACGGTGACGTGCTGATGGTCGGGGCCCTGACGAGCTGGAGCATCATCGGCCTGATGCAGAGTTCCATGCCCGGTACACCCGGCTGGCTGATTCTGCTGATCTCCCTGATCATTGCCTGCATCGTGGCCGCCGCGCTCAATTACGTGATCGAGAAGCTGGCCTACCGGCCGCTGCGCAACGCTCCCAAGCTGGCCCCATTGATCACTGCTGTCGGCATGTCGCTGCTGCTGCAAACTCTGGCGCAGATCATCTGGAAGCCCAACTACAAGCCTTATCCAACGCTGTTGCCAAGCCAGCCGATCAATATCGGTGGTGCCGTGATCACACCGACCCAAATCCTGATCCTGGGCTTTACGGTAGTCTCGCTGGCGGTGTTGATGTGGGTGGTGAACTACACCCGTCTGGGCCGGGCCATGCGCGCCACGTCCGAGAACCCTTCGGTGGCGGCCCTGATGGGCGTCAAACCGGATGACGTCATTTCTGCCACTTTCATCATTGGCGCCGTGCTGGCGGCCATCGCTGGCGTGATGTACGCCTCCAACTACGGCACGGTACAGCACACCATGGGCTTCCTGCCCGGCCTGAAGGCGTTTACGGCCGCTGTTTTTGGCGGCATCGGTAACCTGGCGGGCGCGGTGGTCGGCGGCATTCTGCTGGGATTGATCGAATCCCTCGGCGCGGGCTATATCGGGCAATTGACGGGCGGCTTTTTGGGCAGCAACTACGTCGATATCTTCGCCTTCATTGTGCTGATCTGCATATTGACCCTGCGTCCATCGGGCCTGCTGGGTGAACGTGTGGCGGATCGAGCCTGATCGCGGGCAAGGAGACTGGACATGAAACAGAAAAATCAACTGGTCGCTTTCTGCGTTGCGGGCATCGCGCTGCTCGTTCTGCCGCTGGTCCTGCAAACTGCGGGCAACGCCTGGGTTCGCATTCTCGACAACTCCCTTTTGTACGTGATGCTGGCCCTGGGTTTGAACATTGTGGTGGGCCTGGCAGGCCTGCTGGATCTGGGCTACATCGCGTTCTACGCCATCGGTGCCTACACCTATGGCCTGCTCAATTCGCCACAACTGTCCGGCGCATTTCCTGCGATTGCAGCGATATTTCCCAATGGCTTGCACACTCCTTTCTGGGTCGTGGTGCCCGCAGGGGCGATTCTCGCGGGGATATTTGGTGTGATATTGGGTGCCCCAACACTCAAACTGCGCGGCGACTATCTGGCCATCGTGACGCTCGGTTTCGGTGAAATCATCCGGGTGTTCCTGAACAACCTGGACCAGCCCATCAACCTTACCAATGGCCCGAAGGGCGTCGACCAGATCAATTCCGTCACCCTTTTCGGTCTGGACCTCGGTAAACCGGTGACCTTGTTCGGGTTCGAGGTCGCCTCGGTCAGTCTGTATTACTACCTGTTCCTGGTGCTTGTCATCATTACCGTCATCGTGTGCCACCGGCTTCAGATGTCGCGCATCGGCCGCGCCTGGATGGCAATCCGCGAAGATGAGACGGCCGCCAAGGCCATGGGGATCAACACCCGCAACCTCAAGTTGCTGGCTTTCGGCATGGGGGCCACTTTCGGCGGTATATCAGGCACCATGTTTGCGGCGTTCCAGGGGTTTGTATCGCCGGAGTCGTTCAGTCTGATGGAGTCGGTGATGGTCGTTGCCATGGTGGTGCTGGGCGGTATGGGCTATCTGCCGGGTGTGATTCTTGGTGCGATTCTGCTGTCCGCCCTGCCCGAGGTGCTGCGCTATGTGGCCGGGCCGCTGCAGGCGATGACCGGTGGCCGACTCGATGCCGCCATCCTGCGCCAACTCATGATTGCGCTGGCCATGATCATTGTCATGCTGTTGCGTCCGCGGGGTCTGTGGCCTTCGCCGGAGCATGGCAAGTCGTTGCAGGCGAAGAAATAAAAAGGGGGCGACATGACAGACACAGACACGGATATCGTCCTGAACGTTTCGGGCGTTTCCAAGCGTTTCGGGGGCTTGCAGGCGTTGAGTGATGTAGGCATCCGCATCAAGCGCGGTCAGGTGTACGGCCTGATCGGTCCGAATGGCGCGGGGAAAACCACGTTCTTCAATGTGCTGACGGGCCTGTACACGCCCGACAGCGGTACCTTCGAGCTGGCCGGGAAGCCGTATACGCCGAGCGCCGTGCACGAAGTCGCCAAGGCCGGCATCGCGCGCACATTCCAGAATATCCGCCTGTTTTCCGACATGACAGCGCTGGAGAATGTCATGGTGGGGCGCCATGTGCGGACCAATTCGGGCATATTTGGTGCGATTTTTCGCGGCCGTGGTTTTCAGGCCGAGGAAGCCGCCATTGCCAAGCGCGCCCACGAGTTGCTTGAATACGTCGGCATTGGCAAGTTGGCCGATTACAAGGCGCGCACGCTGAGCTATGGGGACCAGCGCCGGCTTGAGATCGCGCGTGCGCTGGCAACGGATCCGCAACTGATTGCACTGGACGAGCCCGCCGCGGGCATGAACGCCACTGAAAAAGTCCTGCTGCGTGAGCTGATCGACCGCATTCGCAAGGACAACCGCACCATCTTGCTGATCGAGCATGACGTGAAGCTTGTCATGGGCTTGTGCGACCGCGTCACCGTGCTGGACTATGGCAAGCAAATTGCCGAAGGGACACCCGCCACCGTGCAGAAAAACGAAAAAGTGATCGAGGCCTACCTGGGCACGGGAGGACACTGACATGGCGAACAGCAACGCAAGGACATTACTCAAGGTGACCGGCCTGAAGGTCGCATACGGAGGTATCCAGGCAGTCAAGGGCGTGGATTTCGAGGTGCATGACGGCGAACTGGTCTCGCTGATCGGCTCCAACGGCGCCGGCAAGACCACTACCATGAAAGCCATCACCGGCAGCCTTGCCCTGACCGATGGCGACATCGAATACATGGGCAGGAGCATCAAGGGCCAGGGGCCATGGGACCTGGTCAAGCAGGGATTGGCAATGGTGCCCGAGGGCCGCGGCGTGTTCGCCCGTATGACGATCACCGAGAACCTGCAGATGGGCGCGTACGTGCGCAACGACAAGGCCGAGATTGCGGCCGACATTGAAAAGATGTTCACCATCTTCCCGCGCCTGAAGGAACGCAAGGACCAGCTGGCCGGCACCATGTCGGGCGGCGAGCAGCAGATGTTGGCCATGGGTCGCGCATTGATGAGCCGGCCCAAGGTGCTGCTGATGGACGAGCCGTCCATGGGCCTGAGCCCGCTCATGGTGGACAAGATTTTCGAGGTGATCGGGGATGTGTACGCGCAGGGTGTGACCATCCTGCTGGTCGAGCAAAATGCCAGCCGGGCGCTGGCTATTGCCAATCGCGGCTACGTCATGGAGTCGGGCATCATCACGATGAGCGGCGAGGCCAAGCAGATGCTGAACGACCCGAAAGTGCGCGCCGCCTATCTGGGCGAGTAACGGCGGCGCCTCAGTCGACCGTCGCGCCCGACGCCTTCACCACCTGCTTGTATTTGGCGAGTTCGCTTTTCATGAAAGCGCCAAATGCCTCGGGTGTCGTCGGTACCGGCTCGGCCAGCAGAGCGGCGAAGCGGGTTCTCGTTTCAGGTGCATTGAGGGCCGCCACGAACGCGTGATTGAGCCGGGTGATCACGTCTTTCGGCGTTGCAGCCGGCGCCACCAGGCCCCACCACGTGTCGATCGAGAAACCCTTGAGAGTATCGGCCACGGGTGGTACGTCAGGAAGTGCTGGCGAACGATCGAGCGTGGTCACGGCAATCGCCTTGAGCTTGCCGGAGCGGATATTGGGCGCTGCGGTTGCCAGGTTGTCGAAGTTGAAATCCACCTGACCGCTCAGCAGCGCCAGTTGCGCCGGGTTACCGCCGTTATAGGGAATATGAACGGCAAAAACCCCTGCTTGCGCCTTGAACATCTCGCCCGCCAAGTGACCCGCGCTGCCATTGCCGCCGCTGCCGTAGTTGAGTTGTCCGGGGTGGGCCCTGGCGTACGCAATCAGGTCGCGCACGCTGTTGATCTTGAGACGGCGGGCGGTCTCGGCGTTCATCACAAGCACGTTGGGCACGCGCAGGATTTGCGTGATGGGTGCGAAATCGGTCGCCGCGTTGTAAGGCATCTTGCGGTACAGCCACGGATTGACGGCATTGGTTGCGGTTGCGGCGATGCCGATCGTCATTCCATCGGGCGCCGCCTTGGCGATCATGTCGGCACCGATATTGCCGCCGGCACCCGGCTTGTTGTCGATGATCACCGGCCCGAGGGTGTCCTTGACGGCTTCGGCCAGAATGCGCGCAGTGAGATCGATCGGGCCGCCCGCACCGTACGGCACGATAAGCCGGATCGCGCGCGCTTGAGCGTGTGCCAGCGGCGGGGTGGTGAGGGTCAGCGCAGCGACAGCGGGCAGTGCCAGTGTCTGGGCCAGGGCGGAAAAGAGTTGTCGACGTTTCATCCCCATATTGTGCAAAACATCGAGCCGCGCCACACCGTGACAATCCCTTACATGAGCTTTCGCGGGCGCTGTCGGTCTTCGTGGCTCTTCCCGCGTTATGACAATTGTGGAAACTTTTCCATGAATTTGAGGAATACCAATATGAAAATCCATACATTGCTGCTCGCCGCCGTCCTGGCCAGTGGTGGCGTCGCTTTTGCCCAGACAACCCCTGCGACCCCTGCTGTCACCCCTACGCCGGCGCCCGCAGCCAAAGCCGCTGCCGAGCACAAGGCCCCGATGCACAAGATGTCAATGCACCGGCACGCTCACAAGATGGCAGCCGCTGAGGCGCCAGCCGAAGCCAGTCAGGCAACCACACGGGAAGAGCGCATGGCGACAGCCGAAGCCGATTACAAGGCCAGCATGGAGTCGAAGAGCGATCAGCCTGCAACCAGCCATCGGATGTCTCACCACCATGGCGGCCACCACATGCATATGCACCATAAAGCAAAGGCGGCGCCTGCCTCCTGAACGGGCGCTTCAGGCCACGGTTTCGGCCTGGGCCTTGTCAGCTTCGGTGGTGAACGCATCGGCGTAAAACTCATCCGCTGACAGGCCGGCCAGCCGGATGTAGTCGGCACGCGCCGAGTCCACCACGATGGGCGCGCCGCAGGCATACACCTGATAGGCGCTAAGGTCAGGAAAATCTTCCAGCACCGCCTGATGCACGAAGCCGGTGCGCCCGCGCCAGGCGTCCGCAGGCTCGGCGTTGGAGATCACCGGCACGTAGCGCAGGTTGGGCATCTCGGCGGCCCGGGCCCGGACCCAGTCGTCCAGGTACAAGTCGTCGGGGCGGCGCCCGCCCCAATAGAGTGTTACGGGGCGGTCGATGCCCTTGAACTGCATGTGTTCGATGACCGCCTTGATGGGCGCAAACCCCGTTCCCGAGGCCAACAGGATCATCGGCCGGGTGGAGTCCTCGCGCAGGAAGAAGCTGCCGTAAGGCCCCTCGATGCGCAGAATCTCCTTCTCCTTCATGGCGTTGAAGACATGGTCGGTGAACTTTCCGCCCGCCATATGCCGAATGTGCAGTTCGACTCCCGGTCCGTTGTGGGGCGCGTTGCCCATGGAGTAGCTGCGCCGTGCACCGTCGCGCAGGATGAATTCAATGTATTGGCCCGCGTGGTATTTGAATGTGTCGTTCGCAGGCAACTGCAGTTTGATCAGCATGACGTCATGCGACTTTTTCTCGAGCCCGATCACCCGCGTGGGCATCTTGCGAATCGGAAAGGCGCTCTCATCGGTGACCTGACGCGACTCCAGCACCACGTCGCTTTGCGCCACGCCACAGCAGGTCAGGATGAATCCGTTGGCCTCCTCCTCGGAGGAGAGCGCCTTGTTCTGGTGCGGGCCGTGCACGACCGAGCCTTCCAGCTTCCTGCATTTGCATGAGCCGCAGGCACCATCCTTGCAGCCGTACGGCAATCCGACCCCGCAGCGAATGCCGGCGGCCAGGATGGCTTCGCCGGGCTCCGCGGCGAAGCCGCGGCCACTGGGCAGTACAGAGATATTGAAGCTCATGTTTTCGGTATCCTCGGGGGATCGTCTTTTCTCCAGCTCCTGATTTTGCCTTCAAACCAATCCCCTCTTGGCGCGCTGCCCGCACGCTTTCGCCGCGAGCGGCTGCTGATCGTGGGCTGTGGTGATGTCGGCTTGCGCGTCGCGCGCGGCATGGCGGGGCGCGTGCGGTTGCTGGCACTGACTTCGTCGCCCACGCGCGTGGACGAATTGCGCGCCAAAGGCATCACCCCGCTGCTGGGCAACCTCGACGCGCCAGGCGGCCTGCGCCGTCTTGCGGGCATCGCGACGCGCGTGGTGCACCTGGCGCCGCCGCCGGCCGAAGGCTGGGGCGACCCGCGAACTCGCGCGCTGGCGCAGCTGCTGCGACTGCGCTCGACGCCCGTCTCCTTGGTATATGCCTCGACCAGCGGTGTGTACGGCGACTGCAAGGGCGCCCTGGTGGCCGAGAACCGGCCCGTAAACCCACGCACGCCCCGCGCCAGCAAACGCGTATCCGCCGAGCAGGCGGTGCGGTTCCTGGGTCGCGGTGCCATGCAATCTGGTCGCATGCGTATCAACATCCTGCGCATTCCGGGCATCTATGCGCCGGATCGCGAAGGCGGCACGCCGCTCGCGCGACTGCTCAAGCGTACGCCCGTGCTGGCGGACCGGGACGACGTGTACACCAACCACATTCATGCCAACGATCTGGCACGAGCCTGCCTGTTGGCGCTGTGGCGCGGAAAGCCGCAGCGCGTGTACAACGTGAGCGACGACACACGACTCAAGATGGGCGAGTATTTCGATGTGGCGGCGCAGCTGTACGGCCTGCCGCCGCCCCCGCGCGTGGCGCGCGACACCGCGCAGGACCAGCTGCCGCTGATGCTTCTCAGCTTCATGAGCGAGTCACGGCTGCTGGACAACACGCGCATGAAACGTGAGCTTGGGTTGGCGCTACGTTATCCGACGGTGGAAACCGGATTGCTATCTAAAACGTAGCTGAAGGTCTTTTTCTGTCAAAGGCCAGAGGCGATTTTTATCTCAAGTCGTGGCGCTCGACAGCGATGCGAAAACTCAGGGCACGCGGTACCAGGCGACGCCATTGGCATCCACATCCATCACTGCCTCGTCACGCTGCAGCAGGTAGTTCAGATGGGCCACTCCCTCGCCCGTGGCCATGCCCAGCAGGGTGGGCTCGCTGCCGATGGGGCGACCGAACAACTCGCCAAATATGTCCACAGCCCGTTTGGGCTGGCCCAGCGCACGACGTAACCGTTCCAGCGCCTGGTGCTGGCTGTGCGCGAGGTAATCCAGCCGCGCATGCAGCCCGCGAAACGGTTCGTTGTGGGCGGGCAGCACCAGCACGTCGTCGGGTACCTCGCGCCGCAGTTTGTCGAGCGAGGCCAACCAGTCGCCCATCGGGTTGGCATCCGGTTCGGTAGGAAAGACCGACACGTTGGAGGAAATCCGTGGCAGCACCTGGTCGCCCGAGATCAGCAGTTTGAGCTCGGCGCAGTAAAGGCAGGCATGTTCGGGCGAATGGCCGCTGCCCACGACCACGCGCCACTCGTGCTCGCCGATGCGCAGCTGCTCGCCATCCACCAGGCGGCGAAAACTGTCGGGCAGCGCATGGGTCAACTTGCCAAAACCACCGAAGCGGGCGCGGTAGTTCTCCAGGGCATCGTCGTCCCAACCCGCCTTTTTGTAGAAGCTGACGCCATCGGGAGGCGCCTCGCGTCCGGTGTCTCCCACCAAGGTGCGGCAAGTCAGGTATTCGAGCCGGGTCATCCATAGACGGCAGCTGAACTTGCGCGTCAGCCACCCCGCCATACCCACATGATCGGGATGCATGTGGGTCACGAACAACCGCGTCAAGCCCTGTGCCAGCGCGCCGTCGCTGGCAAAGTGGCTGCGCCATGCGTCCGCGGTCTCGCGCGACTGCACGCCGCTGTCGACTGCCGCCCAACCACTCCCGTCGCGCAAGGCCCACAGGTTGATGTGGTCGAGCTTGAACGGCAGCGGCATGCGCAGCCACAGCACCCCCGGCGCCACCTCGCGCGCGGTCCCGGCGATGGGGACTTCGCCGCACGGGTAGTCGAGCACCGGTTTGGCGATGGGGTGGAGGATGAGGGTTTCGTCGCTCATGGGATGTCCGGTTTGATATGGCGGGCGTTGATGGATTGTTTCGGGGGTGACGCCGCGTTGCGCCGACCTTGAAGCTGAGGGTGTGGCGCAGTCAGAACACACGCAGCAGGAGTGCGGCCACCTCGGCGAGGAAGGCCTTGTCCTTGGCGCCAAATGACGCCGCGTTGTCGGAGTCGACGTCGATCTGGGCCAGGTAAGCATCACCGCGCATGATCGGAACCACGATCTCCGATCTCGTCTCGAGGTTGCAGGCGAGATAGCGTGAGTCGCTGTGCACGTCGTCAACGATGACCGGTGCGCGGGTCTGTACGCTGGTGCCGCAGATGCCTTGGCCGCTGGGGATGCGCGTGTGCTCGGTGGTGCGGCCGTGAAATGCCTTCAGGACCAGCGTGTTGCCTTCGAGCGCATAAAGGTACACCCCGGTATAGCCCGGCAGGGATTGCAGCACGCGGCAGACGCCGCTCAAGCGCGCAGCGGCCGGACGGGCTTGCTGCATGATCGTTTCGATCTCGCTCAGAGCGGATTGGTATTGACGTTCCATTTGCAGGCGCCGCGTTGAATTTGCGGCGTCCCATCGCTAGCAGACAGACGCTGGTGGAGCCTGTTTCACCCTAAGTGGTGCCCGGGGCCGGAATCGAACCGGCACGGATTTCTCCGGGGGATTTTGAGTCCCCTGCGTCTACCAATTTCACCACCCGGGCGGCAGGAAGAAAGTCTGAAATTATGGCACAGTGTTGTCCATGAACTACCTCACCATTGAAGACACCATCGGCAAAACGCCGCTGGTGAAGCTGCAGCGCATCAACCATTCTGACAACGCCGCACGCGGCAATTTAGTGCTCGCCAAGCTCGAGGGCAATAACCCGGCGGGCTCGGTCAAGGACCGGGCCGCGCTGTCCATGATCAAGCGCGCCGAGGAGCGCGGTGAGATCAAGCCGGGCCACACCCTGATTGAGGCGACCTCGGGCAACACCGGCATTGCGCTGGCCATGGCTGCGGCGGTTCGGGGCTACCACATGGTGCTGATCATGCCGGAGGATCTGTCGGTCGAGCGCGCGCAGACCATGAAGGCGTTCGGCGCAGAACTGATACTGACCCCCAAGAGTGGCGGCATCGAATACTCGCGTGATCTGGCCGAGAAAATGCACAAGGAAGGGAAGGGTCATGTGCTCGACCAGTTTGCCAATATGGACAACCCGCGCATCCACTATGAAGCCACCGGCCCGGAGATCTGGGCCGACACGCAAGGCAAGGTGACCCATTTCGTGAGCGCGATGGGAACGACCGGCACCATCACGGGTGTATCGCGCTTCCTGAAAGAGAAAAATCCGGGCGTCAAAGTGATTGGCGCGCAGCCGTCAGAGGGCTCCCGCATCCCCGGTATTCGCAAGTGGCCGCAGGAGTATCTGCCCAGCATTTATGACGCAAGCTTTGTGGACGAGCTGGTGTACGTGAGCCAGGACGAGGCGGAGGAGATGGCCCGGCGCATGGCGCGCGAGGAGGGCATCTTTGCCGGCATTTCGTCGGGTGGAGCGTGCTGGGTGGCGCAGGAGATCGCGCGGCGCGAGGCCAACGCAACGATCGTCTTCGTCGTCTGCGACCGTGGCGACCGCTATCTCTCTACCGGGGTGTTCCCCGCATGAGCCAGGAGTTCCGGTTCTGCCCCAGCTGCGCGACGCCACTGGAGCCCATCGCGCAGTTGGAAGACAGCGGCGAAAAGGTACGCCTGCGCTGTGCGGCTTGCGGCTTCACGCACTGGAACAATCCCACGCCGGTGCTGGCCGCGGTGGTGGAATACCACGGGCAAGTCCTGCTGGCGCGCAACGCGGCCTGGACGAACAAGATGTACGCCTTGATCACGGGTTTCATGGAAGCCGGCGAGACGCCCGAGGGCGGCATCGCGCGCGAGATCAAGGAAGAAACCAACCTGGATACCCAATCGCTCGACCTCATCGGGGTGTACGACTTTCAGCGCATGAACCAGGTCATCATCGCCTACCATGCACTGGTCGAAGGCGAGGTGAAACTGTCACCCGAGCTGGTGGATTACCGGCTGTACACGCTGGAGGCGGTGAAATGCTGGCCGGCGGGCACGGGATACGCGCTGGCAAAATGGCTCAAATCCCGCGGGTACGAACCGCAATTCATCGAGTGGCCGCGAACCTCATGAAAAGTGCCTCTAGGCCATATCCGGCCTTCGGATATAGCTATTGAAAGTATAGTTTTCGATGAGCGCGCCGCCCGTGAGGCCGGCGCCGTCAACCTTTTCAATCGACGTGGATGCCGCGCGACTTGATCACGCCACCCAGCAGCGCGGTATCGGATTTGATGCGATTCGACAGCCCCTCGGGCGACGAGCCCACCGCCTGCCAGCCCTGGATGAACAGCTTCTGACGCATCTCGGGGGTTCGCACAATGTCGCTGATCAACGCCGACAGGTGCGCCACGATGGCCTTGGGCATGCTGGACGGAGCCGCCGCGGCAGTCCAGATTTCCAGCTGGTAACCCTTCACACCGGCATCGGCCAGGCTTGGAATCTCGGGCACCAGCGCGCTGCGCCCGGCAGAGGTCACGCCAATTGCCTTGAGCTTGCCCGCCCGAATCTGCGTCGTCGCCAGGCCCGGTGGCAGCAGCGCCAGGTTGATCTGGCCGCCGATCATGGCGGAGATCACCTGTGGATTGCCCTGGTAGGGAACGTGCACCGGGTCGATGCCCGTTTTGCCCTTGAGCAATTCCATGCCAATCTGGCCCACCGTGCCCACGCCGGGACTGCCGTAGCTCCATTTGTTGCCGGCCTGGCGCGCTGCCGCCAGGAATTCCCGTGCGTCGTGGCCGGGCGCTGAAACCGGAGCGGTCAGCACCAGCGGCGCGGTGCCGATCAGGCTGATTGGCGCAAGGTCCGTCGCCGGATCGTAGGGCGTCGCCGGGTTCAGCAACTTGGCAATTGTCAAATTGCCGTTGATCATCACGCCGATGGTGTAGTCGTCGGTTGATTTGGCCACCTGGTTGGCTGCGATGTTGCCGCCCGCGCCGGGTCGGTTCTCCACGATCACGGGCTGGCCCAGGGCCTTGGACAACGGTTCCTGCAGCGCGCGTGCGACGAGGTCGGGCGAGGAGCCCCCTGGAAAGCCGACCAGAATGCGCAGCGGCCGGCTTGGCCAGCCGTCCGGCAATTTAGAGGTGTTTTGGGCTATAGCCCCGGTGGCAACTGCGGTTGCAACTATCGAAAATATAGCGCTCTTGAGAAGGTGGCGAAACATGCGTGGCGTCCCGAAAAAACGCCATGTTAACGCCAGCGCCCGTGGCAGCAGCGCTGGCGCTGGCGCGCCGCCGCTCAGGCGTATTCGACCAGCGTCTTTTTCATCTTCTTCATGGCCGCGACCTCGATCTGGCGAATGCGCTCGGCGCTGACGCCATAGACCGCGGCCAAGTCATGCAGCGTCATGCCACCCGAGCCGTCGTCGTTGACCTTGAGCCAACGCTCCTCGACGATGCGCCGGCTGCGCTCGTCAAGCGTGGCCAGGGCGTTTGTCACGCCGTCGCTGGCGAGCACGTCGCGCTGGTGCGCCTCGATCATGGCGGTCGGCTCGTGTTGTGTGTCGGCCAGGTAGGCGATCGGGCCGAAACCCTCTTCGCCATCATCCGAGGCGCCCGGATCCAGCATCACGTCGCCGCCCGACAGGCGGGTCTCCATCTCGGTCACGTCCGTGCGCTTGACGTTGAGCTCGCGCGCCATCACGTCGATCTCGGATTCGCTCAGGGTTTCCCGGTGCGTATCGGCATCAATGGCAGCATCTGCCTTGAAGCCCTGCTTCATCGAGCGCAGGTTGAAAAACAGCTTGCGCTGCGCCTTCGTGGTCGCCACCTTGACCATGCGCCAGTTTTTCAGGATGTATTCGTGGATCTCGGCCCTGATCCAGTGCAGCGCATAGCTCACCAGGCGCACGCCCTGGTCCGGATCGAAGCGCTTGACGGCCTTCATCAGGCCGATGTTGCCTTCCTGGATCAAGTCACCATGAGGCAAGCCGTAGCCCAGGTATTTGCGCGAGACCGAAACTACCAGGCGCAGGTGCGACAGCACCAGCTTGCCGGCAGCTTCCAGATCATTGTCTTTCTGGAATTTGCGGGCAAATTCCTGCTCCTGCTCCAGCGTGAGCATGGGCAGGCGGTTGACCGCCGAAATATAGGCGTCCAGATTCCCCAGCGGCGGCATCACCGCCCACGGATTGACCACCGCCAGCGCAGTGGTAGAGGCTCCAGCTTGAGTTGTCATACCAGAAGTCCTTTCATCTTTGTTTAAATGTTAGCACTCTGTTGGAGAGAGTGCTAAACGATAAGTTCAATGGAATCGTTAGTTTTCGGCTATCGGCCTTCGGCCTTCAACCCAAGGCCACCTGAAGCCAGCCCAGTGTGTCCGGTTCGTGCGCCTGCCGTCTGTGCGATGGCGCACTAGACAGGTACGCGCCCCGGTAGCGGCGAAACCGGCTGGCACTCGCAATAAATGCGTGCTGCTATGTGCGACAGCGCACAGAACGTTCGGTATTGACTTCGTATGATCGCCGCCCATACTTCAAACAGTAGCTGTCCCAAAGCTGCCCCAAACCACCACCAAAGTCCTTATGAAGGCTACGCCCCCCCCCGCGCCTCGGAGTTCCGTGATGCCATTTTCCAGCGATCCCAAGCAAAATCAACTGCTGCGCGAATTGCCGTCCGCCGAGTACGAGCGCTGGCGGCCCCAGATCGAAGCGGTCGAGTTGCCCTTGGGTGAGGTGCTGTACGAGCCGGGCCGCACGCTCAGCCACATGTATTTTCCGACCACCGCCATCGTCTCACTCCTGTACGTGATGGAAAACGGCGCCTCGGCCGAAATTGCCGTCGTCGGCAACGAGGGGCTGGTCGGCATCTCGCTGTTCATGGGCGGAGGCTCCACGCCCAGCCGCGCAGTGGTGCAAAGCGCCGGCTGGGGCTTTCGGATACCGGCGA
>JBDTCK010000087.1:0-7880 GCA_039923645.1 Rhodoferax sp. | reverse complement strand
CCACGGGGTTGTGTGCCATCTGGCGCTCAGGCGCCCGGTTTGCAGACAATGGCCGTGAATGGCATCGACCTGCCGGCGAATCTTGTTCGGTGCCCTAAACTTGAAGTCAATCAAGCACTTACAACATGTCGCTGGTGAAAAACATTATAGGCGCTCGCAAGCTCCCCAAGGCGCCCGGGGCCGCGCCGGAAGTCAAATTCCTTACGATCGACGACGACAGTGCGGGTCAGCGGCTGGACAACTTCCTGATGCGCCACCTCAAGGGCGTGCCCAAAACACATGTCTACCGGATCATTCGCAGTGGTGAGGTCCGGATCAACAAGGGCAGGGCCGCAGCCGACAGTCGGGTCGCGGCGGGCGATTTGGTGCGGCTGCCCCCGGTGCGCGTGTCCGAACGCGGAAAGGAAAACGTGGCCAATGCGGCACCTGCCCGCGAATTTCCGATCTTGCTGGAAGACGACTGGCTGCTCGCTATCGACAAGCCGGCCGGCGTGGCGGTGCATGGCGGCAGCGGTGTGAGCTTCGGTGTGATCGAGCAGTTGCGCCGGGCGCGGCCGCAAGCCCGCTTCCTTGAACTGGTGCACCGGCTCGACCGTGACACGAGCGGCATTCTTCTGGTGGCCAAGAAACGCAGCGCGTTGACGGAATTGCAAGGCCAGTTCCGCGAGCGTGAAACCGGCAAAACCTATCTGGCGCTGGTCACGGGTGCGTGGCCGGCTAATAAAAAAGTGATTGACGCGCCATTGCACAAATACCTGCTGCCGGGCAAGGACGACGGAGGTGAGGGCGAGCGCCGGGTCAAGGTGGTGGCCAAAGACGACCCGGACGGCATGCGCTCGGTGACGCTGGTCAAGGTGGCGCGCAGGTTCCTGGGCTATACCCTGCTGGAGGTCACCATCAAAACTGGCCGCACGCACCAGATCCGGGTCCATCTGGCATCTCAGGGGCACGCTATCGTGGGAGATGACAAGTACGGCGACTTCGAGCTGAACAAGTCCCTGCAAAAACAGCAGGGGAATTCGGGCTTGAAGCGCATGTTTTTGCATGCGTGGCGGTTACAGTTCAATCATCCTTCTGGCGGCGAGCGCATCGAGTTGCTGGCCGAATTGCCCTTGGAACTTCAGAAATTTGTCGACCATGCCACATCCACAGAGCCTTGAGGCCACGCGCGCCCGGCAGTTCGACCTGATCGCCTTCGACTGGGACGGCACGCTGTTCGATTCGACCGCCATCATCACGCGCTGCATCCAGCTGGCCGTGGCCGATGTCGGCGGCACGGTGCCCAGCGACAAGGACGCGGCATATGTGATTGGCATGGGGTTGATGGAAGCGTTGGCGCATGCCGCGCCCGACGTGCCCATCGCCAAATACCCGGAACTCGGCGCCCGCTACCGCTTTCACTACATGGCGCGCCAGAACGACATTGTCCTGTTCGACGGCGTGCTGTCCATGCTGACGGAGTTGAAGTCGAAGCACCACAGGCTGGTGGTCGCCACCGGCAAGAGCCGGCGCGGGCTCGACGAGGCGCTGCGAACTTCCCAGCTCGCGGGCCGCTTCGACGGGTCGCGCACCGCCGACGAAACGGCCGGCAAGCCTGACCCGCGCATGCTGCGTGAGTTGATGGCCGAGTTCGATGTCCTGCCTGCGCGCACGCTGATGATCGGTGACACCACGCACGACTTGCAGATGGCGCTGAACGCCGGCTGTGCCAGTGTCGGGGTCAGCTATGGCGCGCACGAACCCGGTGAGTTCCAGTCGCTGGCCCCGCGTCACGTGGCGCATTCCGTGCGTGATCTGCACGACTGGCTGTTGCGCCACGCCTGAGCCATTGCCGCATGAACCAGGCTATTGCGTTGTGTAACTCCCGCGACCTGCCGGAGGGTGGCGAGGCCGTCCCGTTCGACGTGGTCTTTTGCGGCCAGACCTGCCGCGCCTTCGCGATCCGTTTCGAGGGCTGTGCGCATGCCTACCTGAATCGCTGCGCCCACGTGGCGATGGAGCTTGACTACCAGCCCAACCGCTTTTTTGACGATACCGGCCAGTGGCTGATCTGCGCCACCCATGGCGCCGTGTATCGCCCCGACACGGGCGCCTGTGGTGGGGGCCCGTGCCGGGGCGGTCTGGTCAAGATCGCGTTGTCCGAGCGCGATGGCGTGGTGCACTGGCATACTGAACACAATCTTCTTCCTGTCGAGTTTTGACATGACTGACTCAAATGGCCCCAAAGACCCCACGGAATATACGCAGATGACTACGGAAAAAGGAGCAATCGACGGTTCGACCCGGCCCCCCGGATGGGAACGCGCGACGCTTGAAAAACTGGCCTTCGCGTCACTCAATGAGCAAAAATCCTCGCGCCGCTGGAAAACCTTCGTTCGCCTCGCGTGGCTGGCGTTTTTTGTCTTTCTCGTGTGGGCCGTCATGAACCGCGGCAGTGTCAGCACCGACAAGAGCGCTGCCCACACCGCCGTTGTCGATATCAAGGGCGAGATCGCCGCGGGCGGCGAGACCAGTGCCGACGCCGTGGTAGCAGCCCTGCGCAGCGCGTTCGAGGACGACGGCGCCAAGGCCGTGGTGCTGCTGTGCAATTCGCCGGGCGGTAGCCCGGTGCAGGCCGGCATCATGAACGACGAAATCTACCGTCTGAAAGCGAAATACAAGAAACCCGTGTACGCGGTGGTGGAGGAGTCCTGCGCCTCGGCGGCTTACTACACCGTGGTGGCGGCCGACAAGATCTTTGTCGACAAGGCCAGCATTGTGGGCAGCATTGGTGTGCTGATGGACGGCTTCGGCTTCACCGGGCTGATGGACAAGCTGGGCATCGAGCGCCGGCTCCTGGTGGCGGGTGCGAACAAGGGATTCCTGGACCCGTTCAGCCCGCAGACCGACGCGCAGCGGGCGTACGCCCAGACCATGCTTGACCAGATCCACCAGCAGTTCATCGCCGTCGTGAAGAAGGGGCGCGGCGCACGCCTGAAAGAAACGCCCGAAACCTTCAGCGGCCTGTTCTGGACCGGCCAGCAAGCCGTCGACATGGGGTTGGCGGACCAGCTCGGCAGTCTCGACTATGTGGCACGCGAGGTTGTCAAGGCGAAAGACATTGTCGACTATACCGAGCGCGCCAATGTGGCAGAGCGGCTGGCCAGGCGGTTTGGCGCGTCGATCGGCGAGGGCGCGGTGCGGGCTCTCGAGGCGGTTCCGGCGGTGCACTGATCGGCCCCGGCCCGCTCGTGCGGGCGGCCAAGCCGTGTTCAACTGCCCAGGGTGCGGGCGCGAGGCTGGCGTGAGCCGTCTTCCAGAATGTCGTCGTCGGCCGTAAGGCGGCCGCTCTCATCCCATGACTTGCGCGCGACCAGCCGGGTGCGGCCGCTCGCATCCGCAGGGCTCCAGGTTTCTTCCGATGCCAGCGTGCCGTCGCCATGGAAGGTTTGCTGTGCGCCGATGGGCCTGTCCGCGTCGTCTGCGCCGGCAAGGAACCTGTCGCGGCGCAGCAGCACACCGGCATCACTGAAACTCTCGCGCAGCACGCGAGCCTGGTCACCCGTGCCAACGAGTGCCCGTCGTTCGGGCAGTTTTCCGTTCAGGAACCACCGCTGCAGCGCGACCTCATGCCCGCCAACATAGTGATGCGCTTCGGTGAGCTGCCCATTGGCGCCCCACAGCTTGAGCGAGTGCAACAGACCACGCGTGGCATTCAAGGCGTTCGCGTCCGGCTCGAAGACGCGCTCCTCGCGCAACACGCTCTTGTCGGAGGTGGTGCCCTGCGCGCTGTAGCGTCGCTGCACGCGCCGTCCGCCGTCAAACAACTGCCGTGCCTCCAGGGTGCCGTCTCCCTGCCAGCGGGTGGCGGCCAGCAGCAGGCCCTGTTCGTAGGTGCGCAGCGCCAGCTTGTGGCCGTGGCTGTCATACAGCGTGGTGTCGGTACGGCCCTCGAAGCCGCAGGGCTTGCGATCCTCACGGGTCACGCTGGCGGGCGGACATTGCAATGCCGTCATTTGGCCCTGCGCGTTGTACTCGAGCACGAACAGCTCCTGGCGCTCCAGCACGAAACGCACGCTCTCGGGCTGGCCGTTTTGTGCGAAGCTGCTTACCAGGCCGTGGGTGTCGCCGTCATCTGCCAGGCTCTCGCGCTTGAGCTGACCATTCGGCCAGATCTCGCGCACGCGACCCTGGCTGTTGCCGCGCTCGTTGACCGAGCGTTCCTTGCTCAGTTTGCCGTTGCGATCAAAGAATCGTTCGATGCCGAGGTATTTGCCCGCACGCAATTCCTGCTCGCGCTGCAGTTGCCCGGTGTCGTCGTCGCGGCAGCGCAGCACGCCGCTCAGTCCGGCGATGGCGGAGCCGTCGGAGGGATTCACCGGTTTGCCGCCCATTTCACAAAGAATAGCGGCTGAAACCAAGGTGGATACGGCGGTAGACGCTATGAAAAGAGTAGTTTTTATGAAAAATTTCATGAAATGGGACGATCGCAAATTCAGCGCCCAATGGCAAACACGGCCGGCGTCTGGTTGTCTGGGCCGGCCCTGTGTTGGCGCCACTGTTTGACCAACTCGCTGCGCGTGGTGGCGCTGTCCAGAGTCAGGCCGCTGCTCACGGCCAGTCGGGTGTTCTGCTGCAATGTCTGCATCAGCGCCTGTAGCAACACGGCATTGCGGTACGGGGTTTCGATGAAGAGTTGGGACTGGCCGGTTCTCAGCGCCAGCGATTCCAGCGCGTGGATCTGGCTGGCGCGTTGCACCGTGTCTTGCGGCAGGTAGCCGACAAACGCAAAGTTCTGTCCATTAAGGCCGCTGGCGGCCAGTGCCAGCAACAGCGATACCGGGCCCACCAGCGGCATCACAGGCAATCCCAGTTCGTGCGCGGCCCGCACGACGGATGAGCCCGGATCGGCCACGGCGGGCATGCCCGCCTCGCTGACCAGGCCGATGTCATGCCCCTGCAGGGCTGGCGCCAGCAAGGGCCGCGCGTCAAATTGACCGGTGTGGTCACCCTTCTTGTGCACCTCGCGCGGCAATTCCTGGATTTGTAGCGCCTGGAGTTGATGTGACAGGGGCTGCAGCTCGTTGACACGTTTCAGGTAGGCGCGCAGGGTTTTCGCGTTCTCGCAGACCCAGTGTTCCAAGCGTGCCGCGACCTGCAGCGTGCCGGCGGGCATCACGTGCTCAAGCGGCGTTTGCCGGTCGCAGCCAAAGTCCAGCGGCGCCGGTACGAGGTACAGCCTGCCCGGGCGGGCCGCAGTAGCCTGCGTCATCAGAGCACCCTCACGCCGGCGGCGCGGATCATGCGGCACGTGCGAATCAGCGGCAGACCGACCAGCGCGGTCGGGTCGTCGCTCTCGATGGCATCTAGCAGCGCGATACCGAGTCCCTCGCTTTTCGCGCTGCCCGCGCAGTCGTAGGGCTGCTCGGCCCGCAGATAGGACTCGATCTCCAGGTCGCTCAGATCGCGAAACTTCACCTTGACCGGGGCGAGTTCCAGTTGGCGGAAGCCCGTGTCAAGGCAGACTACGGCCACCGCAGTCTGGAAAATGACCGTGCGGGCGCGCATCTGGCGCAGTTGCAGGGTGGCGCGTGCATGCGTGCCGGGCTTGCCCAGCGGCTCGCCATCCAGGTCGGCCACCTGGTCCGAGCCGATCACCACGGCGCGCGGAAACTGGCGCGCCACGGCGTGTGCTTTGGCCAGCGCCAGGCGCCGTGCCAGGTCGGCCGGGGCCTCGCCGGGGCGCGGCGTCTCGTCGACCTGCGGCGCGGCCACTTCGAAGGGTATTTGCAGGCGCTGCAGCAAGTCGCGCCGGTAGCGCGACGTCGAACCGAGCACTAGCGCACGCGATGCCCGGGCCGGCAATTCAGCAAAAACTTGAGACATGCGGGGATTCTCTTACACTGACACCATGAAAACCGGGTTTGTTGTCCATCACCTCGACGTCCAGGCCTTTGCACGAGCGGCTGGGCAGATCACGGGGCAGGATACGCTCCAAAAATATGAGCGCCTGTTGCATGAGACGAAAGGGCTGGGGGGTGATTCTCCTGTCAACTGGACGGCCACCGGTGAGTTGCGCCCCCTGCCTGGCGAGCCTGACCAGGTCTGGTTGCACCTGAAGATCGATACCACCTTGCCGATGACCTGCCAGCGCTGCCTCGGTCCCGTCGATGTGCGCGCCGCGGGGGATCGCGTCTTCCGGTTTGTGGCCAACGAAGAAACCGCTGTCGCCCAGGACGATGGTTGTGAAGAAGACCTGCTGGTGATGAGCCACGACTTCGACCTTGCCGCGCTGGTCGAGGATGAGGTGCTGATGGAACTGCCCCTTGTACCCATGCACGAGGTGTGCCCGGTCACTGTGAAGTTAGCGGTCGCTGACGAATCCTTCGAGGACGAGACAAAGGCCAAGGCCAATTCGTTTGCGGTCCTGGCCGGACTCAAACGGGATAAAGCCAGTTAAATCAAGCAGGTCGGCTATAATCGCAGGCTCAGCGCAGACCTTGGGCGTAGTTCCCGTATGCGCATCGATACAAAGTTCCAGTCAACCGCATTACTTCCAGGAGCCAACCATGGCCGTCCAGCAGAACAAAAAGTCACCTTCCAAGCGCGGCATGCACCGTTCGCACAATGCATTGAATGTGCCGGGAATCGCGGTGGAACCCACTACCGGCGAGACGCACCTGCGTCACCATATCAGCCCGAACGGCTTCTACCGTGGCCGCCAGGTGCTCAAGAACAAGTCTGAAGCCTGATTCGCCAACATGCCTGGGCCCGGCGCTACACTCTAAGTAGCATCGGGCCTTTGTTTTGATGCCTGTAGTTTCCGGTTATTCAATGCAGAACCGCCGCTCTGGCGGAACGAGCGGTTCATGATCACCCTTGCGGTCGACTGCATGGGGGGTGACCACGGCCCGAATGTCACGCTGCCTGCGTGCCGGCAGTTTCTGGATCGCCATCCCGACGCCAACCTCCTGCTGGTGGGCCTTCCCGAGAGCCTGGGCGCGTTTACGCACGAGCGCGCCCGGCTGGTCGCGGCTACGGAAGTGGTGGGCATGGACGATCCCATCGAAGTCGCGCTGCGCCGCAAAAAAGATTCCTCCATGCGGGTGGCCATTGCGCAGGTGAAAGACGGCGCAGCGCAGGCCGCAGTGTCCGCCGGTAACACCGGCGCGCTGATGGCCATTGCCCGCTACCTGCTCAAGACGCTCGATGGCATCGATCGGCCGGCCATTGCCGCGCAGATTCCGAATGCCAAGGGAACAGGCACCACCGTGCTGGACCTGGGGGCCAATGTGGATTGCAGCGCCGAACATCTGTTCCAGTTCGCGGTGATGGGCTCGGCACTGGTTTCTGTGCTGAACAGTAACGAGAGCCCGACGGTCGGCTTGCTCAATATCGGTGAAGAGGCGATCAAGGGCAGCGACATCATCAAGCAGGCGGGCGAGTTGCTGCGCGCGGCGGCGAGTCTGGGTGATTTGAATTTTTACGGAAACGTCGAGGGCAATGACATTTTCAGGGGTACGACCGACATCGTGGTGTGCGACGGCTTTGTCGGCAACGTGGCACTCAAGACGAGCGAAGGCCTGGCGACCATGATGGGTAATTTCATCAAGCTCGAATTTTCACGAAACTTCCTCACAAAGATCGCAGCGATCGCGGCCTATCCTGTCTTGAAGGCCTTCAAGAACCGTATGGACCATCGGCGCTACAACGGCGCGGCGCTGCTGGGCCTGCGCGGCCTGGTGTTCAAGAGCCACGGTTCGGCCGACGAGTTTGCCTTCGGGCAGGCCCTGAACCGCGCGTATGATGCCGTTCAACACAATTTGCTGGACCGTGTTCAGGCCCGAATTGCGCATGCGGCGCCACTGCTGACACCCGCCCAACCGATTGCCGAGCCTGCC
>JBDTCK010000086.1:0-8461 GCA_039923645.1 Rhodoferax sp. | reverse complement strand
ATCGCCACCGCATTCCCCGACGCCCTGATGGGTGCGGTCAAACCATGAGTGGCGCCGTGTCGGTGGAGATCGCCGGCCCGGTGGCGTCGGTAACCCTCTCGCATCCGGGCAAGCTCAATGCCATGTCGCGTGCGATGTGGCGCGAGCTGCGCGCCGTGTTCGAGAGCATCCAGCAGCACCGCGCGCTGACATGTGTGCGGGTGCTCGGCCATCGCGCGCCGGGCCGTGGGGACGGCGCCGGGCACTTTTGCGCAGGTGGAGATATCTCCGAATACGCCGACTTCCGCTTCAACGAGACCAGCTTGCGTGATTTTCATGAAAACGACGTCTGGGGTGGCCTGCAGGCCATGCAGGCTTGCGACGTGCCCATCGTGGCCCAGATTGAAGGAAATTGCCTGGGCGCCGGCCTTGAAATTGCCAGTTGCTGCGACATCCGCATTGCCGGCGACACGGCCCGCTTCGGCGCGCCGATTGCGAAGCTCGGATTCCCCATGGCGCCGCGCGAGGCCGCACTGGTGATGCGCGCCGTGGGTGAGCTGAGCGCCCGCGAGATGCTGCTTTCGGCAGCCGTGCTGGATGCGGCCGAGATGAAGCAGCGCGGCTTTCTGAATCATGTGGTGCCGGCCGGCGAAGTGGGCGCTGCGGCGCGGGCGTGCGTGCACCGCATCGGTCAGCTGGCGCCGGGTGCGGCGCGTCTGAACAAGCGAACATTCAGAGCACTGGCCTCCGTCTCTTCTACGCAAGAAGCTATTAATATGATAGATGCCCCTTACTGCTACGCATCCTCTGCCGAGCACCGCGAAGGTGTCAAGGCCTTTATCGAAAAGCGTCAGCCCAGGTTTGGTCGCTGAATTCCATTTGAATCTCCAACTTTCCGATAGCCGTGTCCATGAAAAACCATAACCTGTTTGCAGCATTGCGTGCTGCCTTCCCACAAAACCTCGATGCGATCGCGGTGGAAACCGACAGTGACCTGCATTACTCCTGGCGCGATCTCGATCGCGCCACAGCCATGGTGGCCAATCTGCTGGTCTCGCTCGACTTGCCAGAGGGCTCGCGCGTTGCCGTGCAAGTAGAGAAATCGGTGGAGGCGATGGTGCTGTACCTTGCCACGCTGCGCGCGGGCTTTGTATACCTGCCACTCAACACGGCCTATCAGAGTGCAGAGATCGAGTACTTTATTGGCAACGCCGAACCCGCCGTGGTGGTGTGTACCAGCAAGAACTTCGGCTGGGTCAGCAAGATCGCCTTCAAGGCCGGCACGCGTCACGTGTTTACCCTGAACGATGACCGCACTGGTTCGCTGCTGGAGCGCGCTGCGCATTGCAGCGACCAGCACGCGGTGGCTCAAAAGTCTGCCGACGATCTCGCCGTCATCATCTACACCAGTGGTACGACGGGGCGCAGCAAGGGCGCCATGCTCACGCACGGGAACATGCTGAGCAACGCCCTGGTGCTGAAGGACTACTGGGGCTGGCGCGCCGGCGACGTGCTGATTCACGCGCTGCCGATCTTCCATGTGCACGGACTGTTCGTCGCGATCCATGGCGCGCTCCTTAGCGGCAGCAAGATGATCTGGTTCGGAAAATTCGACGCCAAGCAGGTGGTGGCGCGGCTGCCCGAGGCCACGGTCTTCATGGGTGTGCCAACCCTTTACGTGCGCATGCTGGCCGAGCCGGCACTGTCGCGCGAGGCCGCGCGCGGGATGCGGCTTTTCATCTCGGGTTCGGCGCCGATGCTGATCGAGACCTTCAATGCCTGGCGCGAGCGAACCGGGCACACGATCCTGGAGCGCTACGGCATGAGCGAGACCGTGATGCTGACTTCGAACCCCTACCACGCTGCGCAAGGCGAGCGCGGTGGCGGCACGGTGGGCTTTCCCCTGCCGGGTGTGTCGCTGCGGGTCCAGGACGACGCGGGCCATGCGGTGACGGCTGGCGCAACCGGCGTCATCGTCGTGAAGGGGCCAAACGTGTTCAAGGGCTACTGGCGCATGCCGGAGAAGACGCGCGAGGAATTCACGCCCGATGGTTTCTTCAAGACCGGTGATGTCGGCGTGCTCGACGCGCGCGGCTACGTGACTATCGTGGGCCGGGCCAAGGACCTGATCATCAGTGGCGGCTACAACGTCTATCCGGCGGAGATCGAGAGCTTCATCAACGAATTACCCGGCGTAGCCGAAAGCGCCGTGGTCGGCGTGCCGCACCCGGACTTTGGCGAGGTAGGGGTGGCCATCGTCGTCCCCAAGCCGGGGCACACGGTGGAGCCGCAGCGGATCATGGCGCGGCTCAAGGACAGTCTGGCCAATTTCAAGATTCCCAAGCGCTGCTTCGTGGTAACCGAGCTGCCGCGCAACGCCATGGGCAAGGTCCAGAAGGCCGCGCTGCGTGAACAGCATAAGGAACTGTTCGTGCGCGCGTGAGCCCGCGCGTCAAGGCGGAAAGTCGTCGACCTGGATCACACGGTCGGCTGCACGCAGATAGGCGAGCGCGATTTCGGGCTTTGGCATGCCCTGCGCCGCCTCCTCGAACGATCGGGTCCGGCGCACCAGCTTGTTCAGCGCCATCGCATCGTCGCCCAACTGCCGGGACAATTCCAGTGCCTGCATCAGATCAAGCAGGCCCCCGGACTTTGGTGTGCTCACGTCGGGACACAGCCGGACCACGATGTCGGTTCGGGTCCGCAACAACTCTGCGAGGGCGAGCAGTTGCACATCGCGCAGCGGCGCGAGGTGCGCCGTGCCACTGAGTACCAGTGCGCCCATCACGCGGCGTGCGGGAGTGGGGAAGTTGGCGTACAGGTCGCGCAGCACTTCCTCGGCGGCGTCGAGCTGCACGCGCATGGCGGCGCGCGCGAACGGCAGCAGATCGGCGTCCGCGTCGAACACATAGCGCCACAGGCAGCAGCTGGCCAGGTACAGGTGTGCCAGGCAGTCGCCGAGGCGCGCCGATAGCAACTCCATGCGCTTGAGCCGGCCCCCGAGCAGGCCCATGGCCAGGTCGCAAGTCAGGGCGTACTTGGCGCTGAGTCGCGCGAGAAGTCGGGCTTCCTTCTCCAGCGTCGCCGGCGGTGTGCCGGCCATGGGTGCGCCGAACAGACTGCGCCAGAGGTTGCGTGCCACATGGCCGGCATGGCCGATCAGGGCGTGGCCGAGCGCCTGCGCGTCGTTCTGCTGCACCGCCTGCATTTCGCGCATGACGAACGGGTGGCAGCGCACCGCGCCCTGACCGAAGATGATGAGCGAGCGCGTGAGGATGTTGGCGCCCTCGACCGTGATGGCGATTGGCATGTGCCGGTAGGCCACCGATAAAAGGTTGGACGGTCCGCTGATGATGCCCTTGCCGCCCAGGATGTCCATCGCGTGGTTCACGCTGCGACGTCCGGCTTCGGTCAGCTGTACCTTGAGGATCGCGCTTGCCACACTGGGCTGCTCGCCCTGGTCCAGCGCCGCCGCGGTATAGCGCCGCGCCGCATCGGTCGCATAAAGCTCGACCGCCATGCCGGCAACGGTACCGGCGACGGCGTCGAATTTGCCAATGGGCAGGCCGAACTGGTTACGGATCTGGCCATAGCCGTTCGCCACGAACACCGAGACCTGCTGCGTGGCCGCGCCGAGCGCCGGCAGCGAGATGGCGCGGCCGGCGGCCAGGCACTCCATCAGCATGCGCCAGCCCTGGCCGATCTGCGGTGCGCCACCGATGATCCAGTCCATCGGTACGAACACGTCCTGGCCTTGGATGGGGCCGTTCATGAACGAGCTGTTCATCGGGTGGTGACGCCGCCCGATCTGCATGCCCGGTTGCGGCACCGGGATCAATGCGCAGGTGATGCCCAACTCGCTCTCACCTTCGGGGCGGCTTTCGTCGAAGGCGTTGAAGGCGAGCCCAACCACGGTGGCGACCGGCGCCAGCGTGATGTAGCGCTTGGAGAAGCTGATGCGAAAACCGCGCGTAAACACGCCGTCGATTTCGCGCTCGCACAACACACCACGATCCGGAATCGATGCGGCGTCCGAGCCCGCGTAAGGCGCCGTGAGGCCAAAGCAGGGCAGGTCGCGCCCGTCGGCCAGGCGCGGCAGGTAGTGCTGCTTCTGGGCCTCGGTGCCGTAGCTCAGCAGCAGCTCGGCCGGTCCGAGCGAGTTGGGAACCATCACCGTCACGGCTGCCGAGACGTTGACCGTGGCGATGCGCGTAACGACCGTGGCATGCGCGTAATGCCCAAACCCCAGGCCACCCCATTGACGAGGGATGATCATTCCGAAAAAACGGTTCTCGCGCAGAAACTGCCAGACTTCGGGCCGTAGGTCGTGGGCCTCGTCGATCGCAAAGTCGTCGAGCATCGCGCACAGAGTGCGCACCTCGTTGTCGAGAAACGACTGCTCGTCAGCACTGAGCACGTTGGGTCCCGTTTTGAGTAGCGCGTCGAAGTCCGGCTGGCCCGCGAAGATGCGGCCTTCGAAACCCACCGTGCCAGCTTCCAGTGCTGCCCGTTCGGTGTCGCCCATGGGGGGCAACGCCTTCGAAAAGGGTGCCATCGCGGCACGTCCCAGCAACTTGGCAAATCCCACGGCAATCTCCAACGGGGTGACGGCCCGGGCGCTGCCTCCAGCGCTCGGTCGAATCCTGTTTGCTATTCAGTCAATAGCTACTTGTGTAGATCTGATAAGGGCTACCGGCCATTATCATTCGAACTTTTAGCGTAGCACCAGCACCGGAATATGCGAGTGCGTCAACACATGCTGTGTCTCGCTGCCCAGCAGCAGGCGCTTGATGCCGCGCCGGCCATGCGACGCCATCACGATCAAATCGCACTTGTACTTTTTTGACGCGGCAATCACGGCCTCGGCCACCAGGTCGGACCTTGACGTCACGGCCCGCGCGGTGACCCCTTTGGCCAGCGCCGAAGTCTTGACTGCGTCCACGATGGCCTGGCCATGTTCGGACCACTCTCCTTCAACGCGCGCCATCTCCTGCGGACTCAGCGGCAGCGAGCCATCGAAGTAGCTGTGCGGGTAGCGCGGCACCACTTTCAGTGCCACCAGTTCGGCCCCCACCAGAGCGGCCAGCTCGATGGCGCTGGACACGGCCTTTTTCGATAGCGAAGAACCGTCGGTCGCGACAAGTATGCGTTTGTACATTCGGAAGGCTCCCTGATTGAAGATGATTCGAGGTTACCGCAGGCCCCGGTTTTTGTCTTGACTCAAGTCAAGCCATTCAGGCGCAAGCCGCTACTGGCAAGTCTGCGGCGTGGCGATGGCCTTCAGGGCGTCCGCATCGAGGATGCGGATGTGCCGCTGCTTGACCTCGACGACGCCGTCTTCGGCAAATTTGGAGAATGTGCGGCTGACCGTCTCCAGCTTGAGGCCAAGATAGCTGCCGATCTCCTCGCGCGTCATGCGCAGAACCAGCTCGGACGCCGAGAAGCCGCGCGCATGCAGGCGCTGCGTCAGGTTCAGCAAAAACGCAGCCAGCCGCTCTTCCGCTCGCATGCTGCCCAGCAGCAACATGACGCCGTTCTCGCGCACAATTTCCCGGCTCATGATCTTGTGCACATGGCGCTGCATCGCATTGACTTCGCGTGATAGCTCCTCGAGCCGCTCGAACGGCATCACACACACCTCCGCGTCCTCCAGCGCCACGGCGTTGCAGGTGTGGTGGTCGTTGACGATGCCATCCAGACCGACGATTTCCCCCGCCATCTGGAACCCGGTGACCTGGTCGCGCCCATCCTCGGCTGCCACACAGGTCTTGAAAAAACCGGTGCGGATCGCATACAGCGAGGTGAACTTGTCGCCGTCGTGAAACAGCGCCGTGCCGCGCTTGATCTTGCGCCGGGTGGTCACCAGTTCGTCAATGCGGCGGAACTCGTCAGTGTTCAAGCCCAGAGGCATGCACAGCTCCCGCAAATTGCAGTTCGAGCAGGCCACCTTGATCGCCTGGACCTTCATGGGCTGCAGCGCGGGGGCGTCCTTCAAGCTGGAGATTTTCCCGTCTTTGTCCTTTGCCGCGGGGTTAAGCATGTGATTTCCTGGTTTGGCTCATTGGCATCGGCGCAAATGTGGCGTAGGTTGAGGTAAATCAAGCCAGTTTCGCGGCATCAACAGCATAGTGATGGTGGAAACCAAGAGGATACCGCATGAATGTTGTTTCGCCCGGGCTGCTGGCCCGATTTGACGTGCCGGGGCCGCGCTATACCTCCTACCCGACGGCGGATCGGTTCGTCGAAGCCTTCACGGTGGACGACTATCAACGGGCGCTCAACCATCGCCGCAACGGCGGCCCGGCGATGGCGCAGCCGCTCTCACTCTATGTGCACATCCCGTTTTGCGAGTCACTGTGCTACTACTGCGCCTGTAACAAGATCATTACAAAACACCATGAACGCGCCGAACCCTATTTGCGCTACCTGAGTCGCGAGGTGGATCTTCAAACGGCGCAGTTGGGACGGAACCAGGTTGTGAGCCAATTGCATCTGGGTGGGGGTAGTCCCACTTTTCTCACCGATATCGAGCTGCGAGAGCTGATGGCCATGCTGCGGCGCAGCTTTTGGCTGGCCGCAAAAGGTGAATATTCCATCGAGATCGATCCGCGGACAGTAGACGCTACGCGCCTGGCGACGCTGGCAGAGCTTGGTTTCAACCGCCTGAGTTTTGGTGTGCAGGACTTCGACCCAAAGGTTCAGAAGGCTGTGCACCGTGTGCAACCGGCCGAACAGGTGTTTGCGTTGGTGCAGGCTGCCCGGCAGCTGGATTTCGATTCGATCAACGTGGACCTGATCTATGGCCTGCCGCAGCAAACGCCCGAGTCGTTTGACCGCACCCTGGCCCAGGTGGTGCAGTTGCGCCCTGACCGCATCGCACTGTATGCGTATGCACACCTGCCGGAACGTTTCAAGCCGCAGCGCCGTATTGCCACGGATCAACTACCCGGTGGTGGCCTCAAGATAGAGATGCTGTCCCGTTCGATCTCGGCGTTTCTGGAGGCCGGCTATGTGTACGTCGGCATGGATCACTTTGCGCTGCCCCACGACGCCCTGGCCGTCGCCAAGCGACAGGGGCGGTTACACCGCAACTTCCAGGGCTATAGCACGCAACCCGATTGCGACCTGATCGCGCTGGGCGTCTCTGCCATTGGCCGTGTTGGGGCGACCTACAGCCAGAACGCCAAGACCCTCGGTGAATATTACGACCACCTGGACCAGGGCCGTTTGCCCATCGTGCGGGGGCTGGCGCTGGACCGCGACGACCTGGTGCGCCGCGCAGTCATCATGGCGTTGATGTGCCAGGGAGCGCTTCAGTTCGAGCCGATCGAGCTGGCGTTTCTGCTGGAATTTGAACGTTACTTTGCCCCGGAAATAGAGGCCTTGCAGACACTTGCGCAACATGGCCTGGTGGTGTTCACCGACTCGGGGGTCGAGGTCACCGAACAGGGCTGGTTCTTTGTGCGTGCCATTGCCATGGTGTTCGATCGCTATTTGCAGGCTGACCGCAATCGCGCCAGGTACTCGAGGATTATCTAACGGTCGTGGCCGGGGTGCTCGAGTCGCAGGCCGATCCGGGCTAACTCACCAGCACCAGTGGACGTAATCTGCACCACGCGGGTGTGTTTCTTTCGCACTATCCAGTTCAGCGTGGTAAATCGCTCGGCCAGCGCCGCGCCGAGTGCGCCGCCCAGGTGGTCCTGCCGCTCCGACCAGTCCAGGCAACGGCAGGCAAACTGGCGGCGGCGGTGCTGCGCTTCCGCCACGTCGATCCCCAGCGCCGAAAGCGACTTGACGCCCCGCCTTGAAGCTTCCAGCATCTTTGCATCGGCGCCGGCTTGCGGCACCAGCCAGTGCTTCTTCAGCATCATGGTCAGCAGGCCGGTGCCCAGACTGCCCGCGAGATGGTCGTAGCAATAGCGCGCCTGGCGAATTGGCTCCGGGTCCACGGGCCGGGTCGGTGTTGCGCGCTGCGGCGCCACCCGCATCAGTGTCTCGACCAGCTGAGCTACGTGCTCCGATGCAAGACGGAAATACTTGTGCCGCCCCTGCGCCGTGCAGGTCACCAGGCCGTCGTCCATCAAGCGCCTCAGGTGCGAAGTCGCCGTGGCCGGCTCGATGCCGGTGCCCAGCGCGAGCTCCTTGGCCGTGAGCGCGCGCCCCTCCATTAGCAGCACCAGCATCTGGATGCGGCGCGGGTCGCCCACGGTTGCGGCAATTCGGGCGAGGTCGGGTTCTGCATTCATGGTTTGATGGTAACCGTACTGTTCCGGCTCGACAAGGCCGCGCTGCCCCGCGACACTGGCGACGTTGCCACAGTGATCGCTGGAGGACCGACCATGATTGACCACACCATCGAATTGCCGTGCCGACACGACGGACGCGCCCATGCGTTCGCTTGACGTCCCGCCGCCTGACGACGCGATCGCTGCCGCCAGCCACACGGATCCCTATGGCTACTACCAGCGCTTGCGCGAGCGCA
>JBDTCK010000085.1:0-5028 GCA_039923645.1 Rhodoferax sp. | reverse complement strand
GCGTCGCGTCCCCCGCAAGTTCAGTGGCGTAGCCGCCCAGCGCAGCGCGGGCGGCACTGGCTACCAGCACAAGCGCCAGCGCAGCGGCAGATCGTGGAAGGTGCATCGGTGCTTTTCCTGGTGGTGTTGGCGGACGGTTGGGACATTGTGCAGGCAAAGACGTGTCGAGCACTTTGCCGTTCAGGCGGGACGTTGAAGATGGACGCTGGGGTCGCAATATACAAGCTCCAGCGGGTAGCGGCGGTACGCGAGGTAGTCCTCCATGCAGCGCAGAAGCAGCGGGCTGCGGTGGCGGGCGGCGCTGGCGCGCACCTCATCCGGGGCCAGCCACAGCGTGCGCACGATGCCCTGGTCGAGCGAGCGACACCCATCGGCGACGCCCAGTTCGCCGCAAAAGGCGAAGCGCAGGTAGGTGACGTCTTCGCCGGGTTGGCCCTTCTTGCCTCCGCGCTGTGAGCGCGACAGGTACACGCCGACCAGTGCCGTGGGTTCAAAGGAGTAGGTAGTTTCCTCCAGGGTCTCGCGCACGCAGCCCTGTATCGGCGATTCGCCGGGATCGAGGTGGCCGGCCGGATTATTGAGCTTCAGGCCCTCGGGCGTGTGTTCCTCGACGAGAAGGAATTTGCCGTCCTTTTCAATGATCGCGGCGACCGTGACGTTGGGCTTCCATCGACTATCCATGCGCAATTATGGCCAAATGGCGGCCAACTCGCGCTGGCCCCAACGCCGGTCGGAGGTGGCGGGAAGTAATGTAAGCTTGAGGCAACCCCAGGCCCAACAACGAGAGGAGACGCAACCATGCTAATAGGCGTACCTGCCGAAACTACGGTGGGCGAGACCCGCGTTGCCGTCACCCCCGAGACGGCCAAGAAGCTCATTGCCCAAGGCCACACCGTTTGCGTCGAGTCCGGCGCGGGCGTGGCCGCCAGCGCAATCGACGAAGCCTATGCCGCGATCGGTGCCCAGATCACCGATGCGGCCGGCGCTTTTGGCTGTGAACTGGTGCTCAAGGTGCGCAGCCCACAGGGCAATGAGCTCGCGCTGATGAAGCCCGGCACCACGGTGGTGGGCATGCTGAACCCGTTCGATGCAGAAGGTCTGCAAAGCCTGGCGGCGGCCCAGCTCACGGCCTTTGCGCTCGAAGCCGCACCGCGCACCACGCGCGCCCAGAGCATGGACGTGCTCTCCAGCCAGGCCAACATCGCAGGCTACAAGGCTGTGATCATGGCGGCGGATGGCTACCAGCGATTTTTCCCCATGCTGATGACCGCGGCCGGCACCGTCAAGGCCGCGCGCGTCGTGATCCTCGGCGTGGGCGTGGCGGGGCTGCAGGCGATTGCCACAGCCAAGCGGCTCGGCGCGGTGATCGAAGCGTCCGACGTGCGTCCCAGCGTGAAGGAGCAGATCGAGTCGCTGGGCGGCAAGTTCATTGAAGTCTCGTATGACACGCCTGAAGAGAAAGAGGCCGCGGTAGGCGTGGGCGGCTACGCCAAACCGATGCCGGCGAGCTGGCTGGCGCGTCAGCAGGTCGAGGTCGCCAAACGCGTCGCGCTGGCCGACATCGTGATCAGCACCGCATTGATTCCTGGCCGTCTGGCCCCGGTGCTGATTACCGAGGACATGGTCAAGTCCATGAAGCCGGGCTCCGTGATCGTCGACCTTGCCGCCGGCAAGGGCCCCGATGGTGGCGGCAACTGCCCGCTGACCGAGACCGACCGAACCGTCGTGAAATACGGCGTGACGCTGGTCGGTGAGACCAACCTGCCCGCACTGGTGGCGGCCGACGCGTCGGCCCTGTATGCCCGCAACGTGCTGGACTTCCTCAAACTGATCCTGCCCAAGGACGGCGCGCTCAAGATCGACCTGGAAGACGACATCGTGGCGGCCTGCCTGATGACCCAGGGCGGCGAAGTCCGCCGCAAATAAGAACCCCCAAGGAGCGCCATCATGGACGTCGTCTCACCCACCATCCTCAACCTGATCATTTTTGTGCTCGCCGTTTACGTGGGTTACCACGTGGTTTGGACCGTCACGCCGGCCCTGCACACGCCCTTGATGGCGGTGACCAACGCGATTTCGGCCATCGTCATCGTCGGTGCCATGCTGGCCGCGGCCCTGACCGACACCACCCTCGGCAGGACCATGGGCGTGCTGGCGGTGGCGCTGGCCTCGGTCAACATCTTCGGCGGCTTTCTGGTGACGCGCCGCATGCTGGAGATGTTCAAGAAGAAAGAGAAGAAGGCAGCTCCTGCGGCTGACAAGGGGACGGCCAAATGAGCATGAACGTCGTCACCCTGCTGTACCTGTTTGCCTCGGTGTGTTTCATCCAGGCCCTCAAGGGCCTGTCGCACCCGACCACGTCGATTCGCGGCAACTTCTTTGGCATGGTCGGCATGACGGTGGCCGTCGTGACCACGGCCGCGCTGATCGTCGAGCACACCGGCCACGTGCTGGGCCTGGGCTGGGTGCTGCTCGGTGCGGTCATCGGCGGCGGCTACGGGGCGTGGCGCGCCAAAACCGTCGAGATGACGCAGATGCCCGAGTTGATCGCGTTCTTTCACAGCATGATCGGCCTGGCCGCGGTGTTCATCGCCGTGGCGGCTGTGGCCGAGCCCTCCGCGCTGCTGGAGGGGCTGGCGAAAGGCGCTGCCATTCCCACCGGCAATCGACTGGAGCTGTTCCTGGGCGCGGCCATCGGCGCCATCACCTTCAGCGGCTCGGTGATTGCCTTCGGCAAGCTCAGCGGCAAGTACAAATTCCGCCTGTTCCAGGGCGCGCCGGTGCAGTTCCCGGGCCAGCACCTTCTCAATCTGGTGCTGGGGTTGCTGACCATCGGGCTGGGCATTGCGTTCATGTCAACCGAGAGTTGGGCCGCGTTCTTCGGGATGCTGGTGCTGGCCTTCATATTGGGCGTGCTGATCATCATCCCGATCGGTGGCGCGGACATGCCGGTCGTGATCTCGATGCTCAACAGCTACTCGGGCTGGGCCGCCGCAGGCATCGGTTTCTCGCTCAACAACTCGATGCTGATCATTGCGGGCAGCCTGGTGGGCTCATCCGGCGCGATACTGTCCTACATCATGTGCAAGGCCATGAATCGCTCGTTTTTCAATGTGATTCTGGGTGGGTTTGGCAATGAGGCGGCGAGCACCAGCGGCGCCGCCGGTGCGGTGCAGCGCCCCGTCAAGAGCGGCAGTGCCGACGATGCCGCGTTCGTGCTCAGCAATGCCGAGACCGTGGTGATCGTTCCGGGCTATGGCCTGGCCGTGGCGCGCGCGCAGCACGCCGTGAAGGAGCTGGCCCAGAAGTTGACCGACAAGGGCATTTCCGTCAAATACGCGATCCATCCGGTGGCCGGGCGCATGCCAGGCCACATGAACGTGCTGCTGGCCGAGGCGGAAGTGCCCTACGACCAGGTGTTCGAGATGGACGAGATCAACGGCGAGTTCGGACAAACCGACGTGGCCATCATCCTGGGCGCCAATGACGTGGTGAACCCGGCCGCGCTGCAAAAGGGCAGCCCGATCTACGGCATGCCGATTCTGGAGGCCTACAAGGCCAAGACGGTGATTGTGAACAAGCGCTCCATGGCGGCGGGCTATGCGGGCCTGGACAACGAGTTGTTCTACATGGACAAGACCATGATGGTCTTTGGCGATGCGAAGAAGATCGTCGAAGAAATGGCCAAGGCCATCGAGTAACCAGCGCTGCGCAAGCGACTTCTGACACTGGGAGATGCCCGACATGACTGACCGCATCTGGCTCACGAGCTATCCGCCTGGCGTGCCCGCCGACATCGATGCCAGCCAGTACCCTTCGCTGGTGGCGTTGATGGAAGAAAGCTTCCAGAAGTATGCGGACCGCGTGGCCTACAGCTTCATGGGCCGCGACGTGACCTACGCCCGGACCGACAGCTTGAGCCGCGCGCTGGCGGCTTACCTGCAGGGGCTGGGCCTGGCCAGGGGGGACAGGGTTGCGATCATGATGCCCAACGTACCGCAGTACCCGGTGGCCGTGGCTGCCATCCTGCGCGCGGGTTTTGTGGTGGTGAACGTCAATCCGCTGTACACGCCGCGCGAGCTGGAGCATCAGCTCAAGGACGCCGGCGCCAAGGCTATCGTCATCATCGAAAACTTCGCGAAGACGCTTGAGCAGTGTATTGCCAATACGCCGGTCAAGCATGTGGTGCTGTGCGCCATGGGTGACCAGCTGGGCCTGCTCAAGGGCGCGCTGGTCAACTATGTAGTGCGCAACGTCAAGAAAATTGTACCGCCCTACGTTCTGCCCGGCGCAGTGCGTTTCAACGACGCCCTGGCCCGGGGCACGCGCGGGGCGTTCAAGAAGCCCGATATCAAGCGCGACGACATCGCCGTGCTGCAGTACACCGGTGGCACCACCGGTGTCGCCAAGGGCGCCATGCTGCTGCACCGCAACGTAATTGCCAATGTGCTGCAGTCCGACGTGTGGAACCAGCCCGTGATGGACAGGATCCCCGCCGGTGAGCAGCCGACCAGCGTGTGCGCGCTGCCGCTGTACCACATCTTTGCTTTCACCGTGGGCATGATGCTGTCCATGCGCGGCGGCGGCAAGCTGATCCTGATCCCCAACCCGCGCGACCTGACGGCCGTCCTCAAGGAGCTCAGCGGGCACACCATCCACAGCTTTCCGGCGGTCAACACACTATTCAACGGCCTCGCCAACCACCCCGATTTCAAGACCGTGGACTGGAGCCACCTCAAGGTCTCGGTGGGCGGCGGCACGGCGGTGCAGGGCGCCGTGGCCAGGCTCTGGCTGGACAAAACCGGCTGCCCGATCTGCGAGGGCTACGGTCTGTCCGAAACCAGCCCCTCGGCCAGCTGCAATCCCACCACCAGCACCGAATACACCGGCACCATTGGGGTGCCGCTGCCCAGCACCTGGTTCAAGCTGCTCGATGACGACGGCAACGAGGTCGCACCCGGCCAGCCCGGCGAGATCGCCATCAAGGGGCCGCAGGTGATGGCCGGCTACTGGCAGCGCCCCGACGAG
>JBDTCK010000084.1:0-8268 GCA_039923645.1 Rhodoferax sp. | reverse complement strand
CTCAAGCAAAGTGCCGATGACAAGACGGTGTGGGACGGTGGCGACATCGTCGATCCGAACAACGGCAAGGTCTACCGCACCCGCCTCAAACCCGTGGACGACGGCAAGAAACTCGAGGTGCGTGGCTACCTTGGCCCGTTCTATCGCACCCAGGTCTGGCTCCGCGTCGAGTGATGACGCATAGCAACCTTTTTCTGGAAAACTCATGAACCGATTTCAAGTTCGCAAAGTCGCGGTGCTCGGCGCCGGCGTGATGGGCGCGCAGATCGCAGCGCATCTCGCTAATGTCCGGGTGCCCGTGGTGCTATTCGACCTGGCTGCCAAAGAGGGGCCAAAAAGCGGCATCGTCGGCAAGGCCATCGAGGGCCTCAAGAAGCTCAAGCCGTCGCCGATGGGCGTGCTGGAGGACGCGGCGTTGATCCAGCAGGCCAATTACGAAGAGCACATGGATCAGCTCTTGGAATGTGATCTGATCATCGAAGCCATCGCCGAGCGCATGGACTGGAAGCTCGATCTGTATCACAAGATCGCGCCGTTCATCGCACCCCATGCGATCGTCGCGTCCAACACCTCCGGGCTGAGCATCACCAGGCTCAGCGAGGCGCTGCCCGAAGCGATCAAGCCGCGCTTTTGCGGCATCCACTTCTTCAACCCACCGCGCTACATGTACCTGGTGGAACTGATCAACACGCCGACCACCGATCCGCAAGTTCTTGACGAGCTGGAGACCTTCGTAACCAGCGGCCTGGGCAAGGGCGTGGTGCGCGCGCACGACACGCCCAACTTCATTGCCAACCGTGTCGGCATCGCGGGCATGCTGGGCACGCTGAAGGAAGTGGACAACTTTGGCCTGACCTTCGATGTGGTCGATGACCTGACCGGCAAGAAGCTCGGCCGCGCCAGCTCGGGCACCTTCCGCACGGCCGATGTGGTGGGGCTGGACACCATGATGCACGTCGTCGAGACGCTGCAGAACAACCTGAACGAGCAGACCGACCCGTTCTACGCGAGCTTTGGCACTCCCGAGGTTCTCAAGACCCTGCTGGCGATGGGCAATCTGGGGCAAAAGACCCGGGCCGGCTTCTACAAGAAGGTGGGACGCGATGTGCTGCGCTTCGATCTTGGCAGCAAAGACTACGTCCCCGCGGGTGCCAAGGCCGACGAAGTCTACGCCCGCATGCTCAAGAAGCCCGCAGGCGAGCGGCTCCGGTTGCTGCGCAATGCCGAGGGCGCGCAAGGCCAGTTCTTGTGGGCGATCCTGCGCAACGGTTTCCACTACGCGGCCGTGCACCTCGCCACCATCGCCGAGACCGCGCGCGACGTGGACCAGGCAATGCGCTGGGGCTTCGGCATGAAGCAGGGGCCGTTCGAGCTGTGGCAGGAGGCCGGTTGGCTCGAGGTGGCGAAGATGGTGCAGGAGGACATCGACGCCGGTAAGACACTGTCCAGCGCGCCACTGCCCGACTGGGTGTTCCACGGACCCGTGGCCGAGGCCGGCGGCGTGCACACGGCGGCCGGCTCGTGGAGTGCTTCTGCTCACCAGTTCATAGCGCGCCGTGTTCTGCCCGTCTACGCCAGGCAGCATTTCCCCGAGAAATTGCGGGGCGAGTCGCTGCCCGATTTCAAAACGGTCGGCAAGACGTTGCACGAGGACGACGCGATCCGCCTGTGGACGCTCGACGACGAGATCGTGATCGCCAGTCTCAAGACCAAGATGCATGCCATCAGCCGCGACGTGGCCGAAGGCCTGTCGATGGCGGTGGATATGGCCGAGAAGGACCATCTGGGCGTGGTGATCTGGTCCGGCGACGAACCGTTCAGCGTGGGTGCGGATCTGCAGGCCATGTTGCCGGGCTTCATGATCGGTGGCGTGGCCGCCATCGATGAGGTCGAGCACGAGTTGCAGCGCACCATGCTGAAGCTGCGCTACGCCAATGTGCCGGTGGTGTCCGCGATGCGCGGCATGGCGCTGGGTGGCGGCTGCGAGATGGCGGTGTATTCGGCGCGCCGCGTGGCGCACATGGAGAGCTACGTCGGCCTGGTCGAAGTCGGCGTGGGTCTGGTGCCCGGCGCCGGCGGCCTGACTTACATCGCACGCCGCGCCGCCGAGAATGCGGCAACCTCAACGGGCAAGGACCTGCTGCCGTTCTTGACCGAAGGCTTCACAGCCGCCGCGATGGCCAGGGTGGGCACGAGTGCGCTGGAATCCCGCAAGCTCGGCTACCTGCTGGACAGCGACGTGATAGTGCCGAACAAGGACGAACTGCTGTTCGTGGCACTGAACGAAGCCAAGGCGATGGCGCTGGGCGGCTACCGCGCGCCAGCCAGGCGGCAGTTCCCGGTAGCGGGTCGATCCGGCAAGGCCACCATCCAGGGGCAACTGGTGAATATGCGGGACGGCGGCTTCATCAGCCAGCACGACTTTCACATCGCCAGCTTGATCGCTGGCATCGTCACGGGCGGCGACGTGGATGCCGGCACGCTGGTCACGGAGGAGTACCTGATGACGCTGGAACGCCGGGCCTTCGGTGCGTTGCTGGCACACCCCAAGACGCAGGAACGCATCATGGGCATGCTGAGCACCGGCAAACCGGTTCGTAATTGATTCGAGGTTCTACAACATGAACAAACAAGTTCAAGACGCTTATATCGTTGCCGCGACGCGCACGCCGATCGGGCGCTCGCACCGTGGTTTTTTCCGCAACACCCGGCCCGACGACCTGCTGGCCACGGTGCTCCGTGCGGCGCTTGCGCAGGTGCCGGGACTGGATCCTACGGCCATCGAGGACGTGATCTGCGGCTGCGCGATTCCAGAGGCGCAGCAGGGCCTGAACGTGGCGCGCATCGGCGCCATCCTGGCGGGGCTGCCCAAGAGCGTGGGTGGCATCACGGTTAATCGCTTTTGTGCGTCCGGCCTGTCCGCCGTGCAGATGGCGGCCGACCGCATCCGCGTGGGCGAGGCCGACGTGATGATCGCCGCCGGCACCGAGAGCATGAGCATGGTGCCGATGATGGGCAATTCGCCCAGTCTCTCGCCGACCATCTTCGCCAACACCGACGATGTGGAGAACTACGGCATCGCCTATGGCATGGGACTGACGGCAGAGAAAGTGGCGCAGCAATGGAAGGTCAGCCGGGAAGCGCAGGACGCGTTCGCGTACCAGTCGCACATGCGCGCGGTGGCTGCGATGAAGGCCGGCGAGTTCACGGACGAGATCACGCCGGTGGAGGTGGCCGAGCGGTCGGTCGACCTCGAATCCGCCCAGGTGAGCGTGACACCGCGCACGGTCAGCCTGGACGAAGGCGCGCGTCCCGACACCACCGTGGAAGGGCTCGCCAAACTCAAGACGGTATTCGCGGCGCGCGGCTCCGTCACGGCGGGCAACAGCTCGCAGACCTCGGACGGCGCGGGCGCATTGATCCTGGCGAGCGAGGCCGCGGTGCAGCGCTTTGGCCTCACGCCGCTGGCGCGCTTTGTCAGTTTTGCCAGCCGCGGTGTACCGCCGCACCTGATGGGCATAGGACCGATCGAGGCGATTCCGGCGGCGCTGCGCAGCGCGGGCCTGAAGCTCCAGGATATGGACTGGATCGAGCTCAACGAGGCCTTTGCGGCGCAGTCGCTGGCGGTCATCAACACGCTCGGGCTCGATCCGGCGCGCGTCAATCCGATGGGCGGCGCGATTGCGCTCGGCCATCCACTCGGGGCCACCGGTGCTATCCGATCCGCGACAGTGGTGCATGCCTTGAGGCGGCAGAATAAAAAGTACGGCATGGTCACCATGTGCGTCGGCATGGGGCAGGGCGCGGCGGGCATTTTCGAACGCGTCTGAGCGCCCCGCGCTATCGTGATGTGGCCCTTTGGAATCCTGGAGAGGCGAGAGTATGAGCAGCCACGCATTTGACGAAGCCATTGCGCTGATCGCCCAGAGCGACAGCAGCTGGCTCGGGCACACCAGCCCGGCCTACGCGAACATGGTCGGGCCATTCGGTGGCATCACGGCCGCGCAGGCCCTCAACGCCGTACTGCAGCATCCCCAGCGTCTGGGTGACCCCGTGTCGCTGACGGTGAACTTTGCTGCCGCGCTGGCCGACGGCCCGTTTACCGTGCAGGCGCGGCCCGCGCGCACCAACCGCTCCACCCAGCACTGGGTGATCGAGGTGTTGCAGCAGGGTCAGACGGTGCTCACCGGCACGGTCTTCACCGCACTGCGCCGCGACACGTGGGGCGCGACCGAGCAGGAAATGCCTGCCGCCACGGCGCCCGCGGACACGCCGCCACCCAAGCACGTGGGTCGCGTGGAGTGGTTCAACCGCTATGAAATGCGCTTTGTGGAAGGCTACTTTCCGTCGGCCTGGGACGGCCGGGACCTCGGCGTCAGCGTCACCCGGCTCTGGGTCCGCGACCATCCGCCCCGAGTGCTGGATTTCGCATCGCTGACCGCACTGTCCGACGTTTTCTATCCGCGCATCTGGCGCCGCCGCGCTCGTCAAGTTCCGATCGGGACGGTTTCCATGACGGTGTATTTCCATGCCGATGCGGCGCTGCTGAAGGCCACAGGAACGGGCTACCTGCTTGCGCAGGCCCAGGCGCAAGTGTTTCACCATGGTTATTTCGACCAGACCGCGCAGTTGTGGAACGAAGCCGGACAATTGCTGGTCACGACCCACCAAATTGTTTATTACAAAGAGTAAGCCATGAACAAGGTTGCACTGATCATCGGCGCGGGGGACGCCACTGGCGGCGCCATCGCCAGGCGCTTTGCGCGTGAAGGGCGCACCACCTGCGTGACCCGGCGCAGCCTCGACAAGCTGCAGCCGCTGCTCGAGCGCATCCGCTCGGAGGGCGGCATCGCGCACGGTTTTGCCTCGGACGCGCGGCGTGAAGAAGAGGTGGTGGCGCTGGTTGAGCAGATCGAATCCACCATCGGCCCGATCGAGGTGTTGGTGTTCAACATCGGCGCAAATGTGCCGTGCAGCATCCTGGACGAGACCGCACGCAAGTATTTCAAGATCTGGGAGCTGGCTTGCCTGAGCGGTTTTCTGGTTGGGCGAGAAGTGGCCAAGCGCATGGTGGCGCGCGAGGGGCTGGCGCACAAGGGCACCATCATCTTTACCGGGGCTACTGCGGGGCTGCGCGGCGGCGCCAACTTTGCCGCCTTTGCCGGCGCCAAGCACGCGCTGCGCGCGCTGGCCCAGAGCATGGCGCGCGAACTCGGGCCGCGCGGCATTCATGTGGCGCACGTGGTGGTGGACGGCGCCATCGACACCGCCTTCATCCGCGACACTTTCCCTGAGCGCTATGCGCTGAAGGAGCAGGATGGCATCCTGAATCCCGACCACATTGCGGACAACTACTGGATCCTGCACTGCCAGCCGCGCGACGCCTGGACGCACGAGCTTGATTTGCGGCCGTGGATGGAAAAGTTTTGAACACCCCCAGGCTTCGCGCACTGCCCCGGAATCGCCCCGCAAGGGCGAAAACGCAAGTCGCTTCGCCACCCCCCTTGCAGGGGGCAACACCTGCGGCCCGGCGAAGCCGGTTCCACGGTGTTCCTGGAAGGGATTTGGCGGGTGCAATGAGTGAGGAGATGAGATGACTAAATCGGTCGAGTTCTATTTCGACTTCGGGAGCCCGGCGTCCTACCTGGCGTACACCCAATTACCCGCTTTGTGTCGTGACACCGGTGCCACGCTGGTCTGGAAGCCGATGCTGCTGGGCGGGGTGTTCCAGGCCACGGGCAATCATTCGCCGGCGACGATTCCGGCGAAAGGGGCCTACACCTTTACCGACTTCGGCCGCTTCGCGAAACGCTACGGCGTGCCGCTGCGGCAAAACCCGTTTTTTCCCATCAATACCCTGATGCTGATGCGCGGTGCGGCGGGCCTGCAGTTGCGCGAGCCGGCCCGCTTCGAGGCCTATATGGCTACGGTGTTCCGTGCCATCTGGGTCGATGCGCAGAACCTGAACGACCCGGCCACCGTCGCCGCCGTGCTGCAGGCGGCGGGGTTCGATCCGGCCGCGCTGCTGGCTTTGACCCAGGACGGCGAAGTCAAGGAACGGCTCAAGGCCGAGACCCATCAGGCGGTAGAGCGCGGTGTGTTCGGCGCCCCCACTTTTTTTGTCGGCGGCCAGATGTTCTGGGGCCAGGACCGGCTTGATTTTGTAAAGGAAGTACTGCAATGAGCGACATACTGATCCACCTCGATGCCGGCGTGATGACCATCACCCTGAACCGCGTCGACAAGAAAAACTCCATCACCGCCGCCATGTACGGCGCCATGGCCGATGCGCTGGCGCGGGCCGAGGTGGAGGCGGCCATCCGCGTCGTGGTGCTACAGGGCCACGAGACCATCTTCAGCGCCGGTAACGACATCGGCGACTTCCTGAACGCGCCGCCGGCCACGTCCGAGTCCCCGGTGTTCCGCTTCCTGCGCGGCATTGCCAGCTTCTCCAAGCCGCTGGTGGCAGCGGTTTGCGGGCCGGCCGTGGGCGTCGGCACCACCATGCTGCTGCACTGCGACCTGGTCTACGCGGGCGACAACGCGGCTTTCTCGATGCCGTTCGTGAACCTGGGCTTGTGTCCCGAGGCCGCGTCCAGCCTGCTGGTGCCGCAGATGTTCGGCTACCACCGCGCGGCGGAAGCCCTGCTGCTGGGGGAGCCATTTTTTGCCGAGGCCGCGCTCGAAGTGGGCTTGGTGAACCGGGTGGTGCCGCCGACCGAAGCCAATACCGTGACGCAGGCGCAGGCGCGCAAGCTGGCGGCCAAACCGATCACGTCGCTGATCGAGACCAAGCGGCTCATGAAGAAGGGTCAGCCCGCCATTCTGGCCGAGCGCATGGTGGAAGAGGGTGCGAGTTTTGGGCGCCTGCTGCACGAGCCGGCGGCGCGCGAGGCCTTCACGGCCTTCATGGAAAAGCGCCGACCGGACTTCAGCAAGGTCTGAAGAATGGGCCCGAAGGTGAGCCCACAGGGCTCCAGGCGCTTTCGCCAGACGCGCAGACCCGATTCTCCCGGGTTCGATGTCAAATTGACCTCTAGCCAATACCAGTACTTCGCAATATGTTATTTATTTAATAGCAATAAGGAATCACCATGAACCAGCCCAACACCCTCCAAGGCAAAACCCTGTTCATCACCGGCGCCTCGCGCGGCATTGGCCTGGCGATTGCCAGGCGCGCGGCGGCGGACGGCGCCAACATCGTCATCGCGGCCAAAACCACCGACGCAAATCCCAAACTGCCGGGCACGATCTATAGCGCGGCCGAAGAAATCAAGGCCGCGGGCGGTCAGGCCTTGCCGCTGATGGTGGACATCCGCGAAGAAGACGCGGTGCTCGCCGCCGTGGCGAAAGCGGTGGCAACCTTTGGTGGTATCGACATCCTGGTCAACAATGCCAGCGCCATCAGCCTGACCCCGACCGAGGCCACGCCGATGAAGCGCTACGACCTCATGAACGGCGTCAACGCGCGCGGCACCTACCTGTGCACCCAGGCCTGCCTGGCCGAGCTCAAGAAGTCGGCGGCGGCCGGGCGCAACCCGCACGTTCTCACGATGTCGCCGCCGCTGTCGATGAAGTCGCACTGGTTCGAAAACCACACCGCGTACACCATGGCCAAGTACGGCATGAGCATGTGCACGTTGGGCCACGCGGGCGAGTTCAAGAAGTACGGCATAGCCGTCAACAGCCTGTGGCCGCGCACCGCCATTGCCACGGCCGCGCTGCAGATGATTCCGGGCGTGGACACCAAGCTGTGCCGCAAGCCCGAAATTCTGTCGGATGCGGCGTACCTGATCCTCACCAGCCCGAGCGCCAACACCGGCAACTTCTACATCGACGACGCGCTGCTGGCCGCGCACGGTGTGACCGACCTGGAGCAATATTCGGTCACGCCCGGCACGAAGAATTTCATTCCCGATTTTTTTGTGGACTGAGGCTGCGCCGGCGCTTCGCTCTGGTGTAGCCTTGTGCCCATGAGCGAATCCATGGAGCAGGCGCGGCAGTTCTTTCAGGAAGGCCTTGCGCATTCCGAGGCGGGCCGGCTGGAGCAGGCGGAACGCAGTTTTGCGGCCGCACTGTCGCTGGCGCCGGGGCGGCCTTCCGTGCTGACGAACCTGGGCGCCACGCTGGTGCGGCGCAGTCGCTGGGCCGATGCGCTGGCACCGCTGGAAGAGGCCACGGCGGCCGAGCCCGACAACCTGCAGGCCTGGTCCTATCTGGCCATCGCGCACGCCGAACTGGGCCAGGGCACCCTGGCACTGCAGGCGT
>JBDTCK010000083.1:0-3698 GCA_039923645.1 Rhodoferax sp. | reverse complement strand
TGCATCAGGTCCTGTTCGGTCAGGCGCCCTTCCAGATAGGCGCGCGCGTACACGCCGGGCGAACTGTGCGGCTGGAAAAACACCAGGTCGCCCCTGTGCTGTTGGTCACGTGCATGAAAGAAATGGTTGAAGCCAACCTCGAACAGATCGGCCGCACTCGCGTAGCTGGCGATGTGGCCGCCGAGCTCGCCATAGGCCTGGTTCGCACGAACCACCATGGCCAGCGCGTTCCAGCGCATCAGCGAACCGAGTCGCTCCTCGATCGCGAGATCGCCGGGGAACACCGGCTGCGCATCGACGGCAATGGTGTTGAAGTAGGGCGTGGACAGTTCGGGCTGCCAAGCTATGCGCCCGGCGCGCGCGAGCCGGGCCAGGTCGTCCAGCATCTGGCGCGCGCGCGCCGTCCCCTGGCTGGCCACCAGCGCGAGGAATGCCTCGCGCCATTCGGCGGTTTCCTCGGGATCAGGGTCGGTGGTGACGGGCTCGTTGGGCATGATGGAGAGCAAGTGCTGCAGTGGAATGGGCGCGTTCATGGCAGTGTGATAAGGATGGGAGTCTTCGTACAGGCACTTTAGGCTTGTAGCCACAAAATGTAATGCCCAAGCGAACGGTAAAATTCACCAGCGGCAGCATAAAATGCCGTACTTCCGCGATTCCCAAGATAAAAATGAAGCTCGACAGCCTCGACCTGCGCATTCTCGACGAGCTGCAGCGCAACGGCTCCCTCACCAATGTCGAGCTTGCCAAGCGCGTGCACCTGTCGCCGTCGCCCTGCCTTGCGCGGGTCAAGGCGCTGGAGGCCACGGGCGTAATCAACCGCTACGTGGCCATTGCCAGCGCGGCCGCGCTCGGGCTGGACCTGAACGTGTTCATCTCGATCAGCCTCAAGAGCCAGAGCAAGGAATCGCTGGCCGAGTTCGAGCGCCGCATCGCCGAGCACGACGAAGTGATGGAGTGCTATTTGATGACCGGCGACAGCGACTACCTGATCCGCGTCGCGCTGCCCGACATCGGCGCGCTGGAGAAATTCATCCTGGAGCAGCTCACACCGATCCCCGGTATCGAAAAGATCCGCTCCAGCTTTGCGCTCAAGCAGGTGCGCTACAAGACGGCGCTGCCGCTGCCACTCCACCACTGACATTCCCCCGCAGCCGGGAACGGGCGCGGGCGCTTCAGGCGAGGCATAACACCTGCAGCCACAGGCAGAGCGCCCACCGCTATCATTCCCGCATGACCGAAGATCTTTTTCGCCAGGACTCTTACCTGCGCGAGTGCAGTGCCAGCATCACCGCCATTTCCGACCAGGGCATCGCGCTGGACCGTACCGTGTTCTCTCCGCTGGGCGGTGGCCAGGCGGGCGACGCGGGCGTGCTGGTGCTCGCCGATGGCAGCGAGCTGGCGATTCTGGATACCCGCAAGGGCAAGGATGCCGAAGGTCAATTCAATGGTGATATCTGCCACATCCCCTCACCAGGTCAAGACGATACGCTATCAAAATTGAAGCTTGCCGAACGCGTGACGGCGCGCATCGACTGGGCGCGCCGGCACCGGCTGATGCGTTTTCACACCACCACGCACCTGCTGTGCCATCTGGTGCCGCAACTAGTGAATGGCTGCTCGATCACGCCCGACTATGCGCGGCTGGACTTCAACATGACCGAGCCGCTGGACAAGGAGGCGCTAACCGCCGGCATTGCGCGGCTGGTGGCTGCATCGCATACTTTGACAGTCGGCAGCATCACCGACGAAGAGCTGGACGCCAACCCGGCGCTGGTCAAGAGCATGAGCGTGCAGCCCCCGCGCGGGACCGGCCGCATCCGTACGATACGCATCGGCGCCGACACGTTGATCGACCTGCAGCCCTGCGGCGGCACGCACGTGGCGAACACGTCGGAGATCGGCCAGGTCGTGGTGACCAAGATCGAGAAGAAATCGGCGACCACCCGCCGGGTTGTGTTGGGGTTTTTGTAATGACCTGATCGGCTGGGCCCCAACTGAACCAAAGCCACCGTACACGCTCCTATATGGCAATGACTGCCCTGCAACGCCTCATTCGTCTTTTTTTCGCTATCGCTTTGGTAGCTGGAGGCGCTTTATCCACAGCGGCTTGGGGCCAAATTGTTTCGCAATCCCTGGTCACAAACATGGTCAGCACGCCGCGGGTGCGTGCCGAGCTCATGGCGCAGGCACCCGAAGGCGTGGCGCCGGGCCAGGCGGTCTGGGTCGGGCTGCAGCTGCAGCACCAGCCGCACTGGCACACCTACTGGAAGAACGCGGGCGACTCGGGCCTGCCGACCCAGCTGCAGTGGACGCTACCGGAAGGCGTGACGGCCGGTGACATCGCGTGGCCGGTGCCGCAAAAAATCAGGATTGGCACCCTGGCCAACTACGGCTACGAGGGCACGGTGCTGTTGCCGGTGCCGCTCACCATCGCACCAAGCTTCAAGCCGCCGCTGTTCGCCAGCAACCTTGAGGTCAAACTCAAGGCTTCCTGGCTGGTGTGCCGCACCGAATGCATTCCCGAAGACGGCGAGTTCGTGCTGAAGATTCCTCTCAAGGGTTCGACCGCGCTTAACCACGGCGACTTCGACGCGGCCCTGGCCGCCCACCCGAAGCCCCTCGCGGGCGATAGCCAGGTAGAGATTGCCGGCAATATCTTAAAGGTGAGCGTGGCCGGCCTGCCCGCCGCGCTCAAGGGCCAAACGCTGGAGTTCTTCCCCGAAACGCCGGAGGTGATCGAGACGGCGGCGCCCTTCACGCAGTCCTGGCAGGGCAACGTCTGGACTGCGCAAGTGCCGATTTCCAGCGAGCGCAGCAACAGCCCGGCCCTGATGCCCGTGGTGCTGGCCACGCGCAGCGGCACCACGGTCACGGGCTATCGAGCCGAAGCGAAGGTGTTGGGCAACTGGCCCAAGGTGGCTGCAGCGGCCACCGTTTCGCCCGCGCTGAACGCCGCACTGCAGGCCAACGCGGCGCTTGCTCCCACAGCAACCGGCACTTTGACCCTGACCGCAGCGCTGCTGGGAGCGCTGCTCGGCGGCCTGATCCTGAACCTCATGCCTTGCGTGTTCCCGGTACTGGCGATCAAGGTGCTCGGCATCACGCGCCATGCGGGCGACCGGCGCGCGCACCGGATCAGCGCGCTGGCCTATACGGCAGGCGTGCTCGTCTCGTTCCTGGCGCTTGGCGCGCTGCTGCTGGCACTGCGTGCGGCCGGCGAACAGCTCGGCTGGGGCTTCCAGCTACAGTCGCCATCCGTGATCGCCAGCCTGGCCGTGCTGTTCACGGTGATCGGGCTGAACCTCTCGGGGGTTTTCGAATTCGGGCGCTTGCTGCCCTCCAGCATGGCGGCGCTCGAGGCCCGGCATCCCGTGGTCAATTCGTTCCTGTCGGGCGTGCTGGCGGTGGCGATCGCCTCACCGTGCACGGCACCGTTCATGGGCGCCGCGCTCGGTCTCGCCGTGGGCCTGCCGGCCACGCAGGCGCTGGCCGTGTTCGGTGCAATTGGCTTGGGAATGGCGCTGCCCTATCTGGCAGCCGGCCTGGTGCCCGCGGTGGCCGAATGGCTGCCGCGCCCGGGCGCGTGGATGGAAGTGTTCCGCCGCCTCATGGCGTTCCCGATGTTTGCCACGGTCGCCTGGCTGGTCTGGGTGCTGGGCCAGCAAAGCGGCATCGACGGCGCGGGTGCGCTGCTGGCG
>JBDTCK010000082.1:0-14440 GCA_039923645.1 Rhodoferax sp. | reverse complement strand
CAACGCCGAAACCCGCATCGACGTGAGTGAGGTCAGTGGAACGCTGGCGCGCTACCGTTTGGCACCCGTGACGGGCCGCAAGCACCAGCTGCGCGTACACATGGCCGCGCTGGGGATACCCATCCTGCACGACCGCTTCTACCCCGATCTGGTTGATGTGGCCGACGACGACTTCAGCCGCCCGCTGCAGTTGCTGGCCCGCTCCATCGCCTTTATCGACCCCGTCACCGGGCAAACGCGCCGGTTCGAGAGCGCGCGCCGTTTGAGTCTGGCCTGAATAGTCGAGCCAGCGCGATTGCGAGCCGGCACCAGACCGCCCAGCCCGGCCAAACCAATGCGGCATGAAATGCCCTTGCAGGCCGGTTCGGCGCATAGAGGACAATCGCCGCACAGAAAGGGAGGTCGAATGCGTGAACCACAATGGCGACAGGAAGGTGAGGAGCCCGACTACAGGTTCTCGCTTGCCAACGAACGTACGTTTCTCGCCTGGATTCGCACGGCCCTGGCGTTGCTGGCCGGTGGCGTACTGCTCGACCAGTTTTCCACCAAACTCGGGCCGCACGTCATCGTCGTGATTCTCGCTGTCATTCTCGGTGTATTGGCAGCCTTGCTGTGTGCGATGGCCTATGTGCGCTGGCGTGCCAACGAAATCGCCATGCGCCACGCCCGCAGGCTGCCCGGCACGATGGCAATCCCGCTGATTTCCGCGGCCACGCTCGGTATCGCGGCGGTGATTGCGTTGCTGCTGGCGGTGCAGGCGTGATGCCTCACGGAGCCGCGCCACGACGACCGAGGGACCCGGGACTGCAATCCGAGCGCACCGCGCTGGCCTGGAACCGTACCGGGTTGGCCGTGCTGGTCAATGCCTTGCTGGCACTGCGCACAGGCTGGGTGCGCCATGAGACGCCCATCACCATCCTGGCCTTCGCGTTGATGGTCGCGGCGATCGCTGCCGTTCTTTACGGCGCGTGGCGCCGCCGCCACCTTTTGAACGGCCATGGAAGGGCCGCGCCGCCGGCGATTGCCATCGCCATAGCGGCGTTCGTCACGCTGGTTGCGTGCGCGACCGGCATCGCCTCTATTGAGGTGGGTTGAAAGATTTGGGTGTTGGCGCCCGGACCGGGCAAGGCTGTCAGGCCTTGATCTCTTTCGCCGTGATCTGGTACCTGAAGTCATCAGGTGAATAGGGGTCCAGGCGCCCGCCCGCATTCTCGGCCGCCGGGTACATGAAGAAACCGAGCTGACCACCGCTGGAATGCGGCAGCACCACGTCGACCGCGCTGCTGTAGGCCATCCAGTTGCCTTCCCAGCCGCCAAACAGCGCCCGGCTGACCGGCCCCACCACACCGCCCTGCGTACTCTTGATCCACTGCGGCGTTTCCTCGCGCATGACCTTGGCGACATCGGCCGGGTCCATCGCGACCCAGCCATGCGCCTTCAGGAAGACCTCGGAGCGGCAGTGTTGTGCGCGCTGCAGGCCGGCCGGATTGGCCCCGAGCGCCTTGTAGTCAAACGCCGACGACGCCAGCCGCACGCCGTACAGATCGCGTGCCGGGATCCCCACGGCGCGGCACAGGCCAACAAAAATCGCGTTCAGGTCGGCGCACTTGCCGCCCAGATTGCCGGTCTCCAGCATGGTCTTGATGTCGCCCTCACCGCAGCCGCGCACCTTGGGCTCGCGGTAGGTGTTGGCGAGGATCCAGGCGTAGATGGCGCGCACTTTCTCGACCTCGGTGGAGGCACCCTGGGTGGCCTGCAGCGCCGTCTGGAGCACGATGCCGTCCAGCGGCACCAGGGCGGTCGGCTGCAGCCAGTGTTTCAGCGAATCCGCATCCTCATGCACCGGCTTGCGTGCCGCCCAGTCCACGGCGCGGCTCTGGGTTTGCACCCGGCTGGTCAACGTCACAGAGGGATTGACCTCGCTCGCGGGAAACTCGACGTAGAGCATCTGCGCTCCAGAAGCGTTATCGGCCAGGCGCTGCGTCTGGCCATTGCTCGTGAAACCGCTCTCCAGCGAACGCTGGTAGTCACTGTCCACGCAGGGAATAGGCAGCCAGACGCGGGTCGCACCCTGCGGTATCAGGATATCAACCCGCGTGGTGACTTCGAAGGTGCGCCAGTCGCCAGGCCGGGGCGCAAAGCTGCGCGCCGGTGCCAGGGCCGACGAGTTGCCCTGTGCAAAACCGATGCCGGGGAGTGATGCAGCGACGCCAGCTGCAATGGCATTTTTCAGGACAGTACGGCGCACTGTGGTCATGAAGATACCTCCAGATAGAGAGGATGACGTCGTCAAGGCGTCGAAAGGCGCCTGTGGATGTCGGTTGCCTGCCAGGCAGAAACACCGCCCGGGCAGCGAGCTGATTATCGCCTGCGGGGCAGGGTGCGGCTCAGGTACGCAGCGGCGGTACTGGCGCCAGCAGCGGCGCAATCAGCTGCTCGGCGGTCTGGCTGGACCAGTCGACCTCGCCGCGGATGCGCTGGCGCGGCTGGCCGGCGCTGTCGATCAGCACCGTAGTGGGGAACACGCGCACCCCCCACTGGCGGGCAACGTTGCCGTCCGGGTCCAGCAGCACCGGCAAACTCAACGCCGAGGCCTGGGCAAACCGCCCTGCCGTGGCGCTGGATTCCTTGAAGTTGATGGCCAGCACCACCACTTTGTCGGGCCCGTAGATCGCGGCCATGTCTTGCAGCGACGGCATCTCGGCGCGGCACGGCGGGCACCAGGTGGCCCAGAAATTGAGCAGCACCGCACGGCCGCGCAAGTCGGCCAGTCGCCACGTCTTGCCCGCCAGGTCGGTGGCCTGCAACGAAGGAGCCGGCTCGTCCGCAGGCCAGCGCGAGACCTCGAAATCCGCCGCCGACGCCGGGCCGGCGCCCGCCGCGGCGAGCACCGCCAGCTGCGCCAGGAAACGCCGCCGTGCCGGCAGAGTACTAGTCAAATCGTGCTTTAGCCGTTGTTCCATATAGACACTCAGCTATAAATTAGATAGTAAATCAAAGCTTGCCGGCGACCCAAGCGGGAACGCTCGCCAGCGCGCCCGCCAGGGCCCCCGGCTGGGTACCGCCGGCCATGGCCAAGTCGGGCTTGCCGCCGCCCTTGCCGCCCACCTGTTGCGCCACGAAATTGACCAGCTCGCCGGCCTTGACACGGCCCGTGCTGTCCGGGGTTACGCCAGCTGCAATCTGCACTTTATCCCCATCCACCGTGGCAAGCACGATGGCCGCTGTCTTGAGCTTGTCCTTGAGCTTGTCAAGGGTGTCGCGCAGCGTCTTCGCGTCGGCGCCGTCGAGCCGGGCCGCTAGCACTTTGATGCCCTTGACATCCACCGCCTGCGCCACCAGCTCGTCGCCCTGGCTGGAGGCGAGCTTGCCCTTGAGCGCGGCCACTTCTTTCTCCAGCGTCCTGACCTGATCCTGCACTTGTGCAATCCGTGTCACCAGTTCCGCCGGCTGCGTCCTGAGCGCTGCGGAGGCTTTGGTCATGGCGGCTTCCATCTCTTGGACGTAGGCCATTGCAACGCTTCCCGTGACCGCTTCCACGCGGCGCACGCCGGCAGCAACGCCACTCTCGGCAACGATTTTGAAGAAGCCGATGTCGCCCGTGCGCTGCACATGGGTGCCGCCACACAGCTCTTTGGAGCTGCCGATTTCGAGCACACGCACTTCGTCACCGTACTTTTCGCCAAACAGCATCATCGCGCCAGAATTCCTGGCCGATTCAATGTCCATCACCGTCGCGCTGGTTGCCGTGTTGGACAGGATTTCGGCGTTCACACGCCGCTCGATTTCCACGATGTCTGAATCCGATACGGGCGCATTGTGCGCAAAGTCAAAGCGCGTGTGCGACGCGTTCACCAGCGAGCCTTTTTGCTGGACGTGGCCCCCCAGCACCTCGCGCAGCGCCTTGTGCATCAAGTGGGTGACACTGTGATTGCGCATGGTTTGCGCGCGCACGCCGGTGTTGACCTGCGCCGTCACCGCATCGCCCACCTTGAGCGATCCCTGCGCCAGGGTGCCATGATGACCAAACACATCGGCCTTGATTTTTTGCGTGTCGGCGACCTCGAACCTGGCCGCGCCACTGGAGATAGTGCCTTCGTCGCCAACCTGGCCGCCGCTTTCCGCGTAAAACGGTGTGGAGGCCAGCACCACCACTCCTGCACGGCCTTCTGCAAGCTCGTCAACCGGCTTCCCACCTTCGTACAGCGCCACGATCTTTGTAGCCTGCGCGAGCTGGTCGTAGCCGATGAAGGTGTTTCCCAGGCCCGCATAGTCGAGCGCGCGGTCCATCTTGAATTTGCCGGCCGCCCGGGCCTGGGATTTTTGCCGGTCCATCGCCGCATGAAAGCCAGCCTCGTCCACCGCGACGCCCCGCTCGCGGCACACGTCAGCCGACAAGTCGAGCGGAAAGCCGAAGGTGTCGTGCAGCTTGAAGGCCACTTCTCCCGGGAGCACTTTGGCACCGTCGACCAGCGCCGCATCGAGGATGACCATGCCGTGCTCCAGCGTCTCGAAGAAGCGCTCTTCCTCAGCCTGGAGCACGTCCTTGATGCGCTGCTGCTGCGCCGCGAGACGGGGGTAAGCCGCGCCCATCAGCACCACCAGATCGGGCACCAGCTTGTAAAAGAACGGCGACTTCTGGCCAAGCTGGTAGCCGTGGCGGATGGCGCGGCGAATGATGCGGCGCTGCACGTAGCCGCGCCCTTCGTTGCCGGGATTCACGCCGTCGCTCACCAGGAACGCGGTGGCGCGGATGTGGTCGGCAATCACCCGCAGACTCTTGTTGCCCAGATCGTCGCAACCGGTCTCGCGCGCGGCGGCTTTGATCAGGACCTCGAAAATATCGATCTCGTAGTTGCTGTGAACGTGCTGCAGGATGGCAGCGAGCCGCTCCAGCCCCATGCCGGTGTCCACGCAGGGTGCCGGCAGCGGCTTGACGCTGCCATCGGGCTGCATGTCGAACTGCATGAACACGTGGTTCCAGATCTCGATATAGCGGTCGCCGTCGGCGTCCGGGCTGCCCGGCGGGCCGCCGGGGATGCCTTCGCCGTGGTCATAGAAGATCTCGGAGCATGGGCCGCATGGGCCGGTGTCGGCCATCATCCAGAAATTGTCGGATGCGTATTTCGCACCCTTGTTGTCGCCGATGCGCACCACGCGCCCGGGTGGCAGGCCCACGTCCTTCGTCCAGATGTCGTAGGCCTCATCGTCGTCGATGTAGACCGTGGCCCAGAGCTTGTCGGCGGGCAGCTTGTAAACCTCGGTCAGCAACTCCCAGCCCCACTGGATCGATTCGCGCTTGAAGTAGTCGCCGAAGCTCCAGTTGCCCAGCATCTCGAAGAAGGTGTGGTGGCGCGCCGTGTAGCCGACGTTTTCCAGGTCGTTGTGCTTGCCACCAGCGCGCAGGCAGGCCTGCACCGAGGCCGCCCGCACGTACGGGCGTTTGTCGGCACCCAGAAACACATCCTTGAACTGTACCATGCCCGAGTTGGTGAACATCAGCGTCGGGTCGTTGGCCGGGACCAGCGAACTCGAACGCACCACGGTGTGACCCTTGGATGCGAAGAAATCGAGGAAGGTCTTGCGGATGTCGGCAACGGTGAAGGTGGGTGCGGGCATAGTTATGAGTTAGTTCTGGCGAAATGGCAGGGGCAGCATGCGCGGATGGCTAATCCATGGAAGCCAAGCCAGTAATTTTAGGTGGCTTTGATTTTTGCCAGAAAGCGTAGTAGTGCCTCGTCCTGCGCCCAAGCCACATTGAAGCGCAACCACGGGCTAGGCTCCAGGTCCAGGGTGAAAAGATGTCCCGGCCCCAGCAGAATGTCCTCGTCGGCGGCCCTGTACGCCAGTTCAGCGGCATTTTGTACGGCCGGATGACGCGCCCACAGGAACATGCCGGCCTTGGGTTCGGTAAACAGCTCAAAGCCCAACTCCAGCAGCCGGGCCGACATCTGTTGTTGACCCAGTGCCAGGCGTTCCTTGAGGCTTTTGATATGTTTGCGCCAGCCCCCATCAATCAGGGCACCGTAGGCCAGCCGCTCGGTGAATTGGGACGAGGTCAGGCCTGAGATCATTTTCAGCCGTTCCAGGTCTTCAAACAGTTCGGCGTTGGCGGCCAGGAACCCCACACGGATGTTGGGCGAAATGGTTTTTGAAAAACTGCCGATGTGAATCACCCGCTTCAATTGATCCAGACTGGCCAGCGAAGGGCGTGATTCCGGGTCAATATCGGCATAAATGTCGTTTTCGACCACGATAAAGTCATACTTTTCGGCCAGTTGCAAGACGCGATGCAAATGCGCCAGGCTGGCGCTGGAGCCAGTCGGGCTTTGCAGTCGCGGCTGGGTGAAAAACACCTTGGGACGGCGTTCAATGATGCGAGCCTCCAGGGTTTCGAGGTCGTAGCCTGCAGGTGTGCGCGGCGCGCCCACCAGCGACGCGCCCAGAAACCTCAGCGAAAACAGCAGGTTGGCATAGCCCGGCTCATCGACCAGAACGGCATCGCCCGGGTGCACCAACTGCCGCGCGGATAAGTCCAGCGCCTGGCTGGAACCCTGGGTCAACAGCAATTGGTCGGCAGAGACGACGACCTCCCGGGAGGCCAGCAGGTCGCGCACCACCTGACGCAGCGGCAAATAGCCCTTTGGTTCGCCGTAGCCCCCCAGATCCACGTCCTCGCCGGCCAGAGAGCGCAGGCTGCGCCGCATGCCCTTTGCAAACAACCAGTCGCCCGGCAGCCAGCCACAGCCCGCCTTGCTGCTCAATGCGCGGTTTTCAAAAATGCGGCGCAGGTACCACATCGAGTCAAAGCTGTATTGGCCGGCGGGAGCGGAAGACGAGGCCTCCTGGCTGCTGCGGCTGCGCACAAAAAACCCCGAGTGCGCCTGTGACTGGAAGTAACCCAGCGCAACCAGGCGGTCGTAGGCGTCCACTACGGTATAAACGCTGACGCCGTTGGCATGGGCAAACTGGCGGATGGATGGCAATTTCGCGCCTGCGCGCAAGGAGCCGTCATCCACCATCTGGCGAAATCCCCCAACAATCTGGGTGACCAGTGCAACAGTTGACTGGGGATTCAGTGCAAACATGGATTGGCAGGCCCCACCGGGCAAGGGTTAGTATGTAGTGGAGCCCCGGGCTTCACAGTACACCCCGAAACGGGGGGCATCTGTATATGTTAACGCCCGGGACCCTCGCTTAAAGTGCAGGCATCTGCTTCAAAGACACCGGGCGCATCGATCGCCCGCCACCGCAAAGGAAAGTCCATGCACCGCGAACCCCACTTGACCAACGCCGCCCTCTTCGCACGCCGCGAGGCAGCGATTCCGCGTGGTGTGGGCCACAGCCATCAAATCTTCATTTCACGTGGCGAAAACGCGGAAATCTGGGACGTTGAAGGCCGCCGCTTCATCGATTTTGCCGGCGGCATTGCCGTGCTCAATACCGGCCACCGCCACCCCGCCGTGATCCAGGCCGTCAAGGACCAGCTTGACCGCTACACCCATACCTGCTTTCAAGTGCTGGCCTATGAGCCTTATGTCGAACTGGCCGAACGCATCAACGCCAAGGCCCCTGGCGACTTCGCCAAGAAGACGCTGTTCCTGACCACCGGCGCCGAAGCGGTCGAAAATGCCATCAAGATTGCCCGCGCCGCGACGGGCCGCTCCGGCGTCATCTGCTTTGGCGGCGGCTACCACGGCCGAACCCTGCTGACGCTGGCTATGACCGGCAAGGTCGCGCCCTATAAAACGGGGTTTGGCCCTTTTCCCGCAGAAATCTTCCATGCCACGTTCCCGAATGCGCTGCACGGCGTGACCGTGGACGAATCCATCGCGTCAGTTGAGGCGATCTTCAAAAACGACCTCGAAGCCAAGCGTGTTGCCGCCATTATTCTGGAGCCGGTTCAGGGAGAAGGCGGCTTTCATGTCGCCCCGCCAGAGCTGCTGCAGCGCCTGCGCACCCTGTGCGATGAGCACGGCATCTTGCTCATCTGCGACGAAGTGCAGACGGGCGCCGGACGTACCGGCACCTGGTTTGCGGTGGAGCAAAGCGGCGTCGCGCCCGACCTCATCACGATGGCCAAGTCCATGGCGGGCGGATTTCCAATCTCAGCCGTAGTGGGCCGCGCCGAGGTCATGGATGCGGCGGCACCAGGCGGTCTGGGCGGAACCTATGCCGGTAGCCCGATTGCCTGCGCGGCGGCGCTGGCCGTGATGGATGTATTTGAAAAAGAAAACCTGCTGCAGCGCAGCCGCGACGTGGGCCAACGCTTGACTGCGGGGCTCAAGGCCATGGCCGCGCGCCATGCCTGCATTGGCGACGTGCGCGGTCTGGGGGCCATGGTGGCGATCGAGCTATTCAAAAACGGGGATATCAACCAACCCGACGCCGAGCTAGCCAAATGTATCGCAGCCGATGCAGCCACGCGCGGCCTGATCCTGCTGACCTGCGGCACCCATGGCAACGTCATCCGGATTCTGGTTCCCCTGACTGCCAGCGACGCTCTGATCGACGAGGGCCTCAAGATCATGGCCGCCTGTTTTGACGCTACGGCCTGATTGATTCGTGATACTTTCGGACAAGTGCGCGCCACTACCCACCGGCACACAGGCTGTGTCGAAGCTTGCAGCGCCATGACACTACTTCGTAATTGAGAGCAGGCCGAGACTCGAATGACCAAAACCCAAGCACTCGTGAGCTTCACCGGCGTACAGAAAACCTATGACGGCATCAATCTGGTGGTGCGTGACCTCAACCTTGATATCCGGCATGGAGAATTTCTGTCCCTGCTCGGCCCTTCTGGCTCGGGCAAGACGACCACGCTGATGATGCTGGCCGGTTTCGAATCCCCCACGGCGGGCGAAATCAGCCTGAACGGTGTACCCATCACCCGCACGCCACCGCACAAGCGCAACTTCGGCATGGTGTTCCAGAACTACGCACTATTTCCCCATATGACGGTGGCGGACAACATCGCCTATCCGCTCACGGTGCGCAAGCTGTCAGCAGTCGACCGCAAGGCAAAGGTGGCGCACGCGCTGGACATGGTGCAGCTGGGCAAGATGGGCGCGCGCTACCCGGGGCAACTCTCGGGCGGTCAGCAGCAACGCGTGGCGCTGGCGCGCGCGCTGGTGTTTGACCCGCAGCTGGTGCTGATGGACGAGCCGTTGGGCGCACTGGACAAACAACTGCGCGAGCACATGCAGATCGAACTCAAGGCACTGCACCGCAGTCTGGGTGTGACCTTTGTCTACGTCACCCATGACCAGACTGAAGCGCTGACCATGTCCGACCGCGTGGCGGTTTTCAACGACGGCGCGATCCAGCAGGTTGACGTGGTCGACAACCTCTATGAAACACCGGTCAACCGTTTCGTGGCCGGGTTTGTCGGCGACAGCACGGTGCTGCAGGCTCAGGTGATCGGACTTGATGGCGGCCATTGCGACGTGCGCCTGCCAAGCGGTGTGCAGCTTCGGGGCATCAACGTGAACGCGGTCCAGGTCGGTGACGCGGTGCAGTGCGGCACCCGCCCGGAGCGGCTGCAAATCGCTCAGGCCGCTACAGCCAACACCTTCCAGGTACGCGTCGCCGACGTGATCTATTTTGGTGATCATCTACGCTTGCGCTGCGAAATGCCCGGACAGCCGGACGCCACCATCAAGATGCCGCTAGCCCACCCGCACTTGCCTGTGCCAGGCCAAACCATCCATGTCCATGCCCCCGAAGAACACCTGCGTGTGTATCGCTGATCAACAGCAATGTTCCCTTCCTATAGTTCCAATCCCCTTTACCTATAACCAAAGGAAATCCCGATGAAACTCAAGCCCTTGATGGTTGCGCTGGCAGCCGGTATCTGCTTGCCTGTGCTGGCCCAGAGCCAACTGACCGTGGTGAATTTCGGGGGTGCCAATGCTGCGGCCCAGAAGAAGGCCTTCTTTGAACCGTTCGAGAAGTCGGGTGCCGGCAAAATCACGCAGGTTGAATACAACGGCGAGCAGGCAAAGATCAAGGCCATGGTTGAAGCCAAAAATATCACCTGGAACGTCGTTGAAGTGGAAAGCCCCGACCTGAACCGCGGTTGCGATGAAGGCTTGTTCGAGAAGATGGACTGGTCCAGGATCGGCAACAAGGCCGACTTTCAGCCTGCGGCGGTAAATGAATGCGGCGTGGGCATTTTTGTCTGGTCAACCGTCATGGCATATGACTCCGACAAGCTCAAGACCCCGCCAACCAGCTGGGCGGACTTCTGGGACACCAAGAAGTTTCCCGGCAAACGCGGCATGCGCAAGGGCGCCCGCTACAACCTGGAATTCGCATTGATGGCAGACGGTGTGAAGTCAGCCGACGTGTACAAGGTGCTGGCGACCAAGGAAGGAGCAGACCGCGCCTTCAAGAAAATGACCGAGCTCAAGCCCAACATCCAGTTCTGGGAAGCCGGCGCGCAGCCACCGCAGTTTCTTGTTGCTGGCGACGTCGCCATGACCACCGTCTACAACGGGCGCATCGACGCTGCCCAGCGTGAGGGCAAGAAGAACCTCAATATCAACTGGACCGGCGGCATCTACGACCTTGACTACTGGGTCATGCCCAAGGGCACGCCGAACAAGGACCTGGCGCTGAAGTTCATTGCCTTGGCCTCCAGCCCTGACGCGCAGGCAGAGTACGCGCGCAACATCTCGTACGGCCCGACCAACAACAAGGCGCTGCTCAAACTCGACGCCAAGGTGCTGGCACTTTTGCCTACATCGCCGGCCAACAGCAAGGACGCACTGCACTTCAACACCGCTTTCTGGGCCGACCAGGGTGAAGCGCTGGAAAAGCGGTTCGCCGCTTGGGCCGCACAGTAAACCCGGCACTCATAAGGGTTACGCATGACCGCGACGGTTACCATGCCCACGGCACCGGCAGCCCTTGGCCGCGCAACCGGGCCGGCGCTTGCCGTCCAGTTGCGTCGGGTGGAGCGTCGCAAGCGCCTGCGCGCCATTGCGCTGACGCTGCCACTGCTGATATTCCTGGCGTTCACGTTCCTCGTACCGCTAGCAGCACTCCTGGTGCGGGCGGTGGAAAACCCGGAAGTTGCCAGCACGCTGGGAAAAACCTGTGAAGCACTGGCTGGCTGGGACCGCAAAACGGCCCCACCCGATGCTGCCTACGCGGCACTACTGACCGACCTGACGGCCATTCCTGAAACTGCGCAGGCCGGAGCGCTGGCTCGCCGACTGAACACCGAAGTGGCCGGCGCGCGTTCACTGATCATGGGCACCTACCGAGCGTTGCCCCTGGGAACTGGATTGAGCCCAGCCCAAGCCAGGGAAAAACTGGTGGCGCACGACGCCCGATGGGCTGAATTGCCCTACTGGTGGGCAATCGCCAAAAACAGTTCGCGCTGGACTCCGGACTACCTGTTGACCGCAGTCGACTTGAAGCGCGATGCGCAAGGCCATATCGTTCGCGTGGGTCCGCAAGAGGCCGCCTTCAGCGAAATTTTGCTTCGGACTTTTTACGTTAGCGCCATCGTCACCCTGCTGTGCATCCTGATGGGCTATCCGCTGGCTTACTGGCTCTCGACCTTGAACGAGCGGCGTGCCAATCTGATGATGATTCTGGTCCTACTGCCTTTCTGGACCTCGGTGTTGGTACGCATCGCTGCCTGGATTGTGCTGCTGCAGACCAATGGACTGGTCAACCGGTTCTTGATGTTCACCGGTCTGACCGGAGCGCCCGTGCCGCTTCTATTCAATCGCGTCGGCGTCGTCATCGCCATGGTGCACATCCTGCTGCCCTTCATGATTTTGCCGCTCTACAGCGTGATGAAATCGGTCCCGGCCAACTACGTTCGTGCTGCGGTTTCCTTGGGTAGCGCACCGCTGGCAGCCTTCTTCCGGGTTTACGTTCCACAAACCTATCCGGGCGTGGCGGCGGGCGGCCTGCTCGTGTTCATCTCCTCGATTGGCTACTACGTCACCCCGGCACTGCTGGGCGGCGCAGGCGACCAACTGTTGAGTTATTACGTGGCCCAGTACACCAACGTGGACGTCAATTGGGGCTTGGCCTGCGCGCTGGGCGCTGTATTGCTGACCGCGACACTTGCGCTATATGCCGTATACCGCCGCTTTGCCAAAGCCGAGCTGAGCCTGAGCTGACGACGCCATGAAAGTTCCTGCACCTCACATTTTCCCGGCCTACTTCACCCCCGTTGACAAGCTTGGGTGGTACGGACTACGCGTGCTCTGCGGTGCTGTACTGCTGTTTCTGCTGGCGCCGATTTTCGTCATCATTCCGCTATCGTTCAGCAACTCTTCGTTCCTGTCCTACCCAATTCCGGGCTGGTCGCTACGCTGGTACCACGAGTTGTTTGCCTCTGATGACTGGGCCCGCGCTACGCGCAACAGCTTCATCGTGGCGCCCCTGGCGACGCTGATCGCCACAACTCTGGGCACGCTGGCAGCCGTAGGTCTCGCGCGCGTACAGTTTTTCGGCAAAGGCCTGCTCACCAGCCTGCTGATCGCGCCCATGGTGGTGCCGATCGTGGTGGTGGGTGTCAGTGCCTACCTGTTTTTTGCCCGTATCGGCCTGTCTGACTCCTACACCGGCATAGTGTTAGTGCATGCAGCTCTGGGCGCGCCTTTTGTCGTGACGACCGTGATGGCCACATTGCAGAACTTCAACCAGAACCTGGTCAAGGCAAGCCTGAGCCTGGGTGCCGGACCGCTCAAAACCTTTTTTCGCGTCACGTTGCCGGTGATTGCGCCCGGAGTGGTGTCGGGCGCGCTGTTTGCCTTTGCGACCTCCTTTGACGAAGTGGTGGTTGTCTTGTTTCTGGCTGGCCCAGCCCAGACCACGCTACCGCGCCAAATGTTTACCGGGATCCGCGAAAACATTTCACCCACCATCGCCGCCGTCGCGACCTTGCTCATTCTCTTCACGGCCTTGCTGATGATGACCCTGGAATGGCTTCGCGGACGAACTAAATAGAACGCAGGAAAGTCACGCGTCCCCATGACTTTTAACCAACCCCTAGGGGGCAACACCATGCCCCGTTTCGGCGGTTGGGCCAGCATGATGCGCCTGCCTATGTGCAGCGAGGCCGCCGGTCTCGACGCCGCATTCATCGGCGTCCCGCTCGACATTGGCACCAGCCATCGGCCCGGTACACGTTTCGGCCCACGCCAGATCCGCGCCGAATCAAGCCTGATCCGGCCCTACAACATGGCCACGGGCGCCGCACCGTTCGACGCACTTCAGGTTGCCGACCTGGGAGACGTGGCCATCAATACCTTCGATCTGCTCAAATCGATTGACATCATCGAGCAGCACTACCGACCCATCGTGAACACCGGCTGCATACCCCTGACGCTGGGCCGCGACCACGCGATCGTGCTGCCAATATTGCGTTCACTGATGCGCCAGCATGGCCCGGTAGCGTTGGTGTATGTGGATGCCCACGCCGACGTCAACGATGACATGTTCGGCGAGCGCATCGCGCATGGAACGCCGTTTCGCCGTGTCGCGGAAGAAGGCCTGCTTCAGACCCGCGAAGTGTGGCAAATCGGCCTGCGCGGCAGCGGCTATGGAGCGGATGATTTCGACTGGCCGCGCCAGCAGGGTTTCACCGTGGTTCAGGCCCACGAAGTTTGGTACCAGTCCCTCGCGCCATTGATGGCGCGCGTGCGCGAGTCCATCGGCCAGGCTCCCTGCTATCTGAGCTTTGACATCGATGGCATAGATCCTTCGTTTGCCGGCGGAACCGGCACGCCAGAAGTCGGCGGACTGACCGTGCCGCAGGGGCTTGAAATCATTCGAGGCTGCCACGGACTGAATCTCGTGGGCGGCGATCTGGTTGAGGTATCACCGCCTTATGACCCCTTCGGGAACACCGCCCTGTTGGGGGCCAACCTGCTGTTTGAAATGCTGTGTGCCCTGCCTCGCGTGCATTACCGCTAACACCTCATTGGCAACACCAACTCGCATCTCAATGTATGCTTATCTGCTGCCTTGGGACGCGCCCTGCACCTCATTTAGACGGCCGGCTTTTCAGAAGGAATTTTCATGGACATTAAAACATCCCCCCTATCACTACTCAATGACCCGAGTCTCCTCAAAACCGACGCGCTGATCAATGGCCAGTGGATCAAGGGCGCTTCGCGCTTTGACGTGCTGGACCCCGCCACTGGGCTCAAGCTGGCCGACGTGGCCAATCTCGGCCCGCGGGACGCCGAGGTCGCCATTGCCGCCGCCAACCAAGCGTGGCCGGCCTGGCGCGCCAAGACCGCCAAGCAGCGCCACGCCATTTTGATGAAGTGGTTCCAGTTGCTGATGGCGAATCAGGAAGACCTGGGCCGCCTCATGACGGCCGAGCAAGGCAAGCCATTGGCCGAGGCCAAGGGCGAAGTAGCCTATGGCGCCAGCTTTGTCGAGTGGTTTGCCGAAGAGGCCAAGC
>JBDTCK010000081.1:0-45582 GCA_039923645.1 Rhodoferax sp. | reverse complement strand
ACGCCGTTCGCCTTGAACCAGGCCAGGCAACGCTTCCAGCCATCTTCGGCGGCCGCCTTGCGATAGCTGGAGCGGTAGTCGGCATGGAAGGCATGCGATGCCTCGGGGTACACCACGAACTGCGAAGCCCTGGACGCGGCATCGCCGGTGGCCAGGGTAGCCTTCATCTTATCAATCGTGTCAAGGGGGATGCCGCCGTCCTGGGCGCCATACAGACCAAGCACCGGGGCGTGCAGGTTGGCGGCGATGTCGATCGGGTTGGTGGGCATGAGCTTGCTCGGCGTGCCCACCAGGCGGCCATACCAGGCCACCGCCGCCTTGACATTGCCGTGCGCAGCATACAGCCAGGCCTCGCGCCCACCCCAGCAAAAACCGGTGACGCCGACGCGGGAGGTGTCGTCACCATGGGCGCCGGCCCATTGCACGGCGCCGTCGAGGTCGCCCATGACCTGCGCATCGGGCACCTTGGAGACGACATCGGCCATCAGCTTGGCCATCTCGCCATAGGCACCGGGGTCGCCCTGGCGCGCAAACAGCTCGGGCGCAATGGCGAGGTAGCCGGCGTGAGCAAAGCGGCGCGCGATGTCGGCAATGTATTCGTGCACACCAAAAATCTCGTGAATCACCAGCACCACGGGCAAATTCGTCTTGCCGGCCGGTGCGGCACGGTACGCCGGCACCTTGAAGCCGCCCACGTCATAGGTGATTTCGCCCACGGTGAGTCCTTCGGCGGAGGTCTTGATGGCGGTCTGCGCATTCACAGGCAGCACCATGGCCGCATAGCCCGCGCCCAGCGCCGCCTTGAGGGCAACCCGGCGGGTCGAACCCTGCGCCGTGGCGCGCCCCGGACGCAGCGAGTCAAAATCAGATTCAAGGTCTTTGTGCAACATGGTGGCTCCCGGCGGCGGTGATCAAAGCAGATGCCAGTTTAAGCAAAATCCCCTTAAGAGTTCCTTAAGAATTCCTTCGTGCACGAGCCCTATACTCTTTCGCTCCAATGTCATCCAGATCGAAGCAAGCACGTGGCTACACCGGCAAAATCAGCAAAAAAATCACCCTCAAAGAACACGGCCCAGCTCAAGAGCCAGCGTATCAAAGAGGAACTATGTACCCTGGTTCTGCAAGGCGGCGGCGCGCTGGGGGCTTACCAGGCGGGTGTGTACGAAGCCATGGATGCGCACGGCCTGCGGCCCGACTGGGTGGCAGGCGTATCGATTGGCGCGATCAACGCCGCCATCATTGCGGGTAACCCACCCGAGCGACGCGTGGCGCGCCTGCGCGAGTTCTGGGAAGGCGTGTCGGCGCAACAGAGGTTCATCGACATCCCCAAGAGCTTTGGCACCGAGGCACGGGAAATGCTCAACGAATCGCGGGCGGCCATGACAGCCGCAGTGGGCGTACCGGGATTTTTCACGCCGCGGGTGCCCCCCGCGCCGCTTCAGATGCGGGGCACGATCGCGGCGCTGAGCTACTACGACACGAGGCCCCTGGAGAGCACGCTGGAGCGGCTGATCGACTTCGACCTGATCAACACGAATGATCCCCGCTACAAGGTGCGGCTGTCGGTAGGCGCCGTCCACGTGACCACCGGCAATTTTCGCTACTTCGATTCGACCGATCCGCAGCGCCACGGCCTCATCGGTCCACGCCACATCATGGCCAGTGGCGCGCTGCCGCCGGGGTTTCCACCGATCGAGATCGACGGCGAGTATTACTGGGATGGTGGCCTGGTGTCCAACACACCGCTGCAGTACGTGATTGACCAGACGCGTACGCACGACATGCTGGTGCTGCAGGTGGACCTGTTCAGCGCCCGCGGCCGGCTGCCGCGCAACCTGAGTGAGGTGGCCGAGCGCGAAAAGGACATCCGCTTCGCCAGCCGCACGCGGCTCAACACCGACCTGGTGGAGGCGCAGCAAAAGCTCAGCGCCGCGGCACAGCGGCTGGCCGCCAAATTGCCGCCCAGGATGGCGAGCGACCCCGACCTGGCCGAGCTCTTGAACGCCGGCTCGCCCACGGCCTTGACCATCCTGCACCTGATCCACCGTAGCAAGCACTACGAGACACAGTCCAAGGACTATGAATTCTCACGTCAGAGCATGCTGGAGCACTGGGCCGCGGGCCAGGGCGACGTGAAGGTCAGCCTGGCCAGCCCGCGCTGGGCGTCGCGCAGCCACTCGCCAGCCGGCGTCACCGTGCTCGACCTGACACCGCCCGCCAAAACCCATAATCACCACGAGGAGTCGCAATGAAAATCGAAGACGTGCGCAAGAACGCATTTTCAATGCCGCTGACCAGCCCGATCTACCCGCCGGGGCCGTACCGCTTCATCAACCGCGAGTACCTGATCATCACTTACCGCACCGACCCCGAGGCGTTGCGCGCCGTGGTGCCAGAGCCGCTCACCATCGACGAGCCGCTGGTCAAGTTCGAGTTCATCCGCATGCCCGACTCGACCGGCTTTGGCGACTACACCGAGTCGGGCCAGGTGATTCCCGTCAAGCTGAACGGCGTGGCCGGTGGCTACTCGCACTCGATGTATCTGAACGACGATGCGCCGATTGCCGGCGGTCGCGAGATCTGGGGTTTCCCGAAAAAACTCGCATCGCCCTCGCTGGCAGTGGACAAGGACGTGCTGGTGGGCACGCTGGACTACGGCGCAATCCGCGTAGCCACGGCCACCATGGGCTACAAACATCACACGCTCGATACCGCTCCGGTGCTGAAAAGCATGCTGGCGCCCAACTACTTGCTCAAGATTATTCCGCACGTGGACGGCACCGCGCGCATCTGCGAGCTGGTGCAGTACGAATTGCAGGACGTGACGGTCAAGGGCGCCTGGTCGGGCCCGGCCGCGATCGAACTGTTCCAGCATGCGATGGCCCCGGTCGCGGGCTTGCCAGTGCTGGAAGTGGTGTCAGGCGTGCACATTCTGGCCGACCTGACCCTGGGTCTGGGCCGGGTGGTGCATGATTATCTGAAAGACTGATTTTTTTATAGAGGACGAAACCATGAAAATGCAGGACAAGATCGCCATCGTGACCGGCTCCGCCGCCGGAATCGGCAAGGAAATCGCCATCACCTACGCGCGCGAAGGCGCGAAGGTGGTGATCGCCGACATGAACAAGGATGCGGCCGAAGCCACCGCAGTCGAGCTGCGCGGCACGGGCGCACAGGCCATGAGCGTGGCCATGGACGTCACCAGCGAAGACCAGGTCAACGCCGGTGTGGCCGAGGTGGTCAAGGCCTGGGGCGGGGTCGACGTGCTGGTCAGCAATGCCGGCATCCAGATCGTGCATCCGCTCGAAGAATTCACGCTGGCCGAGTGGAAGAAAATGCTGGCCATCCACCTCGACGGCGCATTCCTGACCACCAAGGCCTGTCTGCCGCACATGTACGCCAGCAAACGCGGCGGCAGTGTGATCTTCATGGGCTCGGTGCACTCCAAGGAAGCCTCCATGCTGAAGGCACCTTATGTGACCGCCAAGCACGGCCTGATCGGCCTGGCCAAGGTCATCGCCAAGGAAGGCGCCGCCCACGGTGTGCGCGCCAACGTGATTTGCCCCGGCTTCGTGCGCACCGCGCTGGTGGAAAAGCAGATTCCCGAGCAGGCCAAGACCCTGGGCATCAGCGAGGCCGAGGTGATCAAGTACGTGATGCTGAAAGAAACGGTGGACGGCGAGTTCACCACGGTGCAGGACGTGGCCGAAGTGGCGCTGCTGTTCGCCTCCTTCCCGAGTAATGCGCTCACCGGCCAGTCGCTGGTGGTGAGCCACGGCTGGTTCATGCAGTAAATGAAGCCGGCATCGGCGTCCGCCGCCAGCACGCCGGTTCTGTGGTTTTTTGCCGTTCTGGCGGGCGCGCTGGCGGCCGGTGCGGTCGCCGGTTTTCATGTCCTGATTGCCGGCGTGGAGTGGCTCGCAACGGGCTACCTGGGCAGCCTGGTGGCGGCGGCCAAGTCGCTGCCGCCCTGGCACCGCGCGCTGGTCGGTTCCGTGGGGGGCCTGCTGGCCGGCGTGGTGCTCCAATTGGGCCGGCGCTGGGCGGCACGCGGGCCGGCCGGTACCGAACATCTGGATTACATCGAGGCGGCGCGCGAAGGCCGGGTCGATCTGAACAACCGGACCACGCTGGTGCGCAGTGCGTCCTCCCTCTTGTCGGTCAGCACCGGCGCCTCACTCGGACGCGAGGGCACGATGGTGCAACTGGGCGCGTGGTTTGCCGCCAAACTAGCGCAATACGCCCCCCTGTCCGACCAGCAACGCAATGTGATCCTGATCTGCGGCATTGCGGCCGGTATCGGCTCGGCCTACCACGCGCCCATCGCCGGCGTGGTTTTCGTGCTGGAGCTCGCGCTGGGTTTCATGGCCGCGCAGACCGTGGCACCGGTGCTGATCTCGGCGGCCACGGCGGCGGTTCTCATGTTTGGCCTGGTCGATCCGGCACCGCTGTATGCGATGCCCACGGTGGATCTGGTCTCGACCAGCCTGGGCATGGCGTTGCTTGCCGGTCTGGTTTGCGGTGGCATCGGTTGGATCGTGCTCGATCTGGTGGTACGCACGCGTGCCGCATTCGGCCGCATCAAGGCGCCGACGCTGCGCCTGGGGCTTGGGGGCGTGCTGGTGGGCCTGCTGTCGGCGTTTGTGCCCGAAGTCTGGGGCAATGGCTACAGCAGCATCACGCATTTGCTGCAGGGGCAGTCGCCCTGGACCTGGGTGCTGCTGGTGCTGGTCACCAAGCTCGTCGCCACGCTGCTGAGCACCGGCTCCGGGGCGATCGGCGGGATGTTCACCCCGACCCTGTTCATTGGCGCCACCAGCGGTTACCTGATCGCTCAGGGGACATCCGCCCTGCTGCCCGCGGCCGCGGTCGGCGACCCGCGCATGCTGGCGGTCGTCGGCATGGGGGCCATGCTGACGGCGGTCACCCATGCGCCGCTGATGGCGATCGTCATGGTGCTGGAGATGACCAACCAGTTCCAGCTCGCGGTACCGGTCATGGTGGCGTGCGGCGTGGCCCACGCGGTGAGCACGCAATTCGGCGCCAAGCCGATGTATGGCAACCCGATCGAGGTGCATAACTGAGCGCCACGGGGTCGCCGCCCCGGCGCGTCACGGCGGGCCCAAGCCGCCGTCCCCTTCTTGCGCCTAGAACACGCCGAGCGCCAGACCCGATGCCATAGCCTCGCCCAGCGTCCGGCAGCGCTCCAGGTCCTGCGCGCCGATCTGCTTGGTTGCCAGGATGGCCTCGGGCGTTTGCGCATGAGTGCAGACAATCAGCGGCTCGGCCATGGGTCTGAGGCGCCAGCCGGTCGCGATGCGCTCGATCTGCCGCGCCGCATTGCTGCCGTCGCTGCCAGCACAAATCAGGCTGGCATAGGGGCGGCCGTTGACCTGGTCGAGCACGGCGTAATAAGTACGGTCAAAGAAATCCTTGAGCTGCCCGCTCATCGCGGCCAGGTTCTCGGGCGTGGCAAACAGGTAGCCATCCGCTGCCAGCACGTCGGCAGGCCCCGCCTGCGCTGCACGCAGCAGGCGCACATCAACGCCCGTCTCTGCGGCCGCGCCGGCACGAGCGGCCTCGGCCATCTGCCGGGTGCCATCGGTCAGCGAGTGGTAGACGATCAGCAGCGTCTTGGGCGCACTCACGGCAGATGACTACCGCGCCATCGACGGCCTGCCCGCCATGGCCGCGCGCCAGCGCAGCAGCTCGGCGTGCTCCTCCCCCGGCTTGCGCTTGACGACGCGCGCAAAGTCCACGGCCACCACGGCGGTGATGTCGGCCACGCTGAAGCGCTCGGTGGCGATGAAGTGGCGGCCCGCCAGGCGCTGATTCAATGTGTCAAAGAACTGCTCCACGCGCGCCAGGCCACGCTCGGCCAAGGCAGGAATTTGCGCGTAGTTCACCGCGCCTGTCAGCGCGCGGTTGGCCATGGCCGGTGCGCTGTTGCGCAGGGCCTCGGCAATGGCGGCGAAGCCTTCGAACTCGATGCGCCAGTTCCAGCTTGCCACGTCGGCCTTTTCCTCGGGCGTGATGCCCAGCAGGGGCGGGTTCGGGTAGCGCGCTTCCAGATACGCCGCAATCGCCGCGTTGTCGGTCAGCACCAGATCGTTTTCGGTGCGCAGTGCCGGCACGGTGCATTGCGGGTTGATTCTCCGATACGCCTCGCCCAGTTGCTCGCTGCTGCGCAGGTCCACGGGCACGGTGTCATGCGCCACCCCTTTCTCCGCCAGAAAAATGCGCGCGCGGCGCGGGCTTGGCGCGGTAGCGCAGTCATACAGAGTAATCATGGTGAAACCTTTTGCAGCTTGTCCTGCGTCTTCGTGTCGAAGTCGCTGGCGTCGTGGCGTTCGTGCAGCTGGCTGGCGGGCTCGCCCCAGGTGCGATTGACCTTGCGGCCACGCTGCACGGCCGGGCGCTGGGCGATCTGGTCGGCCCAGCGCACCACATGGGTGTACTCGTGCACCTGCAGGAACTCGCCCGCATCATAAAGGTGGCCCTTGACGAGCGCGCCGTACCACGGCCAGACCGCCATGTCGGCCACCGTGTACGCAGTACCCGCGAGGTATTCGTGCGCGGCCAGGTGCTGGTTCAATACATCGAGCTCGCGCTTGACCTCCATCGCATAGCGGTCGATCGCGTACTCAATCTTGGTGGGTGCGTAGGCGTAGAAATGCCCGAACCCGCCGCCCAGAAACGGCCCGCTGCCCATCTGCCAGAACAGCCATGACAGACACTCGGCGCGCTCGGCCCCGCTGGCAGGCACAAACGCGCCAAACTTCTCGGCCAGGTACACGAGGATCGCGCCCGACTCGAACACTCGCACCGGCGTGGCGCCGCTGCGGTCCATCAAGGCCGGAATCTTGGAATTGGGGTTGACCGCCACAAAACCGCTGCCGAACTGCGCGCCTTCGTTGATCGGAATCAACCATGCGTCGTACTCGGCGCCGCGGTGACCCAGGGCCAGCAGCTCTTCCAGCATCACCGTGACCTTCACGCCGTTCGGTGTGGCCAGCGAATAAACCTGCAGCGGATGGCGCCCCACTGGCAGTTCCTTCTCATGGGTAGAGCCCGCGATGGGGCGATTGATGTTGGCAAATTTGCCGCCGTTTTCCTTGTTCCATTGCCAGATGGCGGGTGGCGTGTAGTCGGACGAATCGGTCATGCGTGGGGCTCCGGGGGCATATAAGGCGTGGCAGTCGCAATGCTGCTACCAAGAAGACAGTGTATCGGCGCAGCCCTTTTGCGACTGTCGCCACCGCTCAAGTAGTTGGGCGCGCTTGGGTAAAAGGTTCTACGCTGGCGATCAATGAAGGTAGGGAAAACCGACGTTGAGAGTCCACCTCGTCAAGGCGCTAGCCTGGAATATCGGGTTCCACAAGATTTGCAAGCTGCGCCAGCGACTCCTGCCAACCGAGATAGCACATCTCCAGTGGAATCACTTCCGGGAGTCCCTCCTGCACGATATGCAGCTCCGTTCCGCAAGAGACCGGCTTCAATGTGACGGTAACCCGAATCTCGCCAGGCAAGTTCGGATCGTCGAATTTGTCAGTGTATTGAATGAGCTCGTTCGGCACCAGTTCCAGATACTCCCCACCGAATGAATGTCCCTGGCCGGTAGAGAAGTTCGTGAACGACATCCTGAAGGTGCCACCGACTCTGGCATCCATGTGCAGGACCTTGCAGATGAAACCGTAGGGTGGTATCCACTTGGCCATTGCGTCGGCATCCAGGAATGCACGGTAGATCTTCTTCGGCTTGGTGCGGAGGACCCGATGAAGTCTTACTGTGCCGGTAGCCATAAGGAGTTCTCCTTGGGAACACCCGGAACGCCGTGACGGTTTTCCTGGAGCGTCTCGTTGGGTCCATTGTCGATTAATTCAGCACGGCTGGAGCCAGCACCGGGCTCAATGCGCCTGGTCCCAATTAGCCCCAACGCCGATCTCGGCCAGCAACGGCACCTTCAGATCGGCCACGCCAGCCATCAGGCGCGGGATTTCGACCTTCACCCAGTCCACTTCCGCTTCGGGCACTTCGAACACCAGTTCGTCGTGCACCTGCATGATCATCCTGGTCGCGCGCTGTTGCTGGTCGGGCACCTGTGACCTGCATGGGCGCGTTGATGGCCGCGCGTTCGGCGCTGCTACGTCGCGGGCCATTCGGTGAGTTGATCTCGTGCAGCTACAGGCGCCGGCCGAACACGGTCTCCACTTAACCCTTGGCCTTGGCGCTCTGCCGTGGTGCTGAGCACCGTCGCCCTGAAAGTCTATGCCAAGCCTCAATCTATCCCTATTCTCGCCGCAGCGACGGCACCTTGGCCAACATGTCGCTGCTTTGGTAGTACAGGCGCGCCTGGCGAACGATCACCCAGGCGAATGACAGTTCCTCGAGCATGCCGGCTTCGAACTCGTCAGGGGTGAACACGTGAACATCCAGGGGATGCAGCACACCGTAAAGGTGCCTGGTCACGTTACGCCGCCGCGCTGAACCTGGCAGCACGGTGTGCTGGATGACGAACAAGTCCAGGTCGCTGCCTTCGTGTGCGCGCCCCACGGCATACGAGCCGAAGATCCCAACCGCGACCGGGTCGATGCCGGCGACGATGCGCGAGACTATGCGCTGGATGTCGTTGTCGCTCAACATCACACGATCTTGTAGCTGATGACGAGCACGATGTCCTGGATCGCAGCGACATTGAGCCGGTTGTGTCCGTTGCTGATCACGCCCAACGGCGCGGGCGGCACGCTCGCCTCGGGAATCGTCAGCGTGTACGAGCCGGGCGGTTGCGCGCCGGTCAGGCCTGCATCAGCGCCGAGGGCGGCGATCGCTGTACCTCCTCCCGTGCTTCCGGGTACCTGGGCAATCGACACTGGGTTGGCCGTGCCGCCTGTAGCGCCGAAACTGGCGGCAATGGTGGTACCTGTCGCCGGCTCCTGCTCCAGAGCCAGATACACCGCCACGTCGGTGATCGTCGGCGTGCCCAGGTTCGAGAACGGCAACACATTGGCCAGCAGCGGCAGCGTCAATGTCTGCTGCGTGGCCGTGGTGTCAGGCGGGTTGAAGAAGGCGTAGTAGGCGTCGCTGAAACTGCTGCGCACGCTCAGCATGATCTGCCGCTGCCCCAGCGGTTTCAGCGCCTGGCGTACCGCCTCCGTGCTGGCGCCGGCCGAGCGCGCGGTATAGCGCAGGTGCAGCACGACGTCGGTGATGGTAGAGAGGTCGAAGCTGTTGTCGCGCGGGTCGAGGACCAGCGTCCAGGTGCTGATCGCGCCTTGCCCCTCGAATGGCAGCCAGCGTTCGTCGCGCAGACTCACGTCGAACAGGCCGGCATCGTTCTGGCCGTGGCTGGTGCTGATGCTGGCAGTAGCCGGCGCCGGCGAGGTGACGAATGCCGGTCCTGACGGTGGTGTGGCGGCGGATGCCGGTGTGTAAGGCGAAACCGGCGCCTGCACGCGCACCGTGGCCTGGTCGAGCACCAGGGTGGCGTTGACGCCCGAGTACGGGCCGGTGACGCAAGGCACCGTGAGCGCAACCGAGCGCAGGCGGCGGAAGTAATGGCCGGGATGGTCCAGGTCGAACAGCGCCTCGTCCAGCGCGATGTTGCAAGTGCCGGTCTGCAGCAACTGCACCAGCGCCATCGGCTGGGTCAGGGCCAGCGACACATGCTTGACCAGTTCGAACTCGCGTGTGTTGGCCTGCAGGTATTGCGCCTGCATACGACGCAGGTCGAACAGCAGGCTTTCGCCAGCGGTCAGCCCCTTGTGCTGGCTGTCCCAGTAGCCGAACTGGATGAAGCTGTCCTGGCTGCCCAGCTCGTACTGGTAAGCTGCCTGCGCCTGCTGCGCGAGGCCGAAGGCGAGCTGGTAGGCCTGGGTGTGCACCGTGGTCAGTTGCGTCAGCATCCAGTCGTAAAGCTGCGCGTTGGTGTACTTGCCAGTGAGGAAGCCACTAACCGCCTGCGCATTGGCGATCTGGCGCGTCTGCAAGTCGACCTCGCTATTGGCCATCGCCAGTCGGTCGTTCGCCGCCGCGATCTGGCTGTCAAGTTGCGTCAACTCGGCCGCGGCCAGGTTGGCCTGCAGCGTCCAATCGTCCTGACGGCGCTGGTAGCCACCCATGGTAGCGGACATGCCGCCGGCCTCGTTGACAATGCTGGCGACCGACCGCAAACTGCTTGCCCAAGACGCCGCCGAGTTGCCTACCTGCTCACCGCCGTAAGTTATCGTGGCCATCGGAGAACCGCCGAAACCGGCTGCGCCGAACGTGTATCTGGGCAGGAGATGAGTCGCCGATGCAGTCATGTCCAGCACGACAGCAGCGCCGTTGGCGGTCAACGCTGAAAGTTGCAGGGTTATAGCGGCAGCCTCCCAGTCGTTCATGAACGCGATGTTGGCGTAGAAGTCGTGGCGGATCTGCACCACCGTCTTCTGGTTCTGCAGCGCAGTGATCTGGTCCTGCGCTTCGGTAACCGCAGCGTTCTTGATGTCGAGCAAGCGCGTCTGGATGTCGACGTCCTGGTTGGCGCGCAGCGTGGCGAGCGCCTCGGCATCCTTCTTCTCCAGTGCCGCCAGCACCAGCGCCCCATAGGCACGCACGTCGTTGGTCAGTTCGAGCGCGCGCTCCAGGTAGACCGCAAAGCGATACACCGGGGTGAAGGTCAGTGCGCCAAAGCTGCCGGCGCCACCGGCCGCCTGCGCGATGAGTTGCAGCGGATTGATCGGCGGGGCGTACAGGGGCAGCGGCTGCGCCACGCCCTGCAGGTTCAGGCAGTGGCGGATCTTGTACAGGCGGTCGGCCACCGTGCTCCAGTAGGCGAGCAACTGGTCGTTCGGCGGGATGCAGAAGAAAAGTGTCGAGATCTGCGGCAGCGGTGGCGCCTGCGACACGGCGCCCGAGCTCTGCAACACGGTCGTCGGCGCGGCGATGACGTTTTCGACGGCGACGAGTTCGTTGGAGAACTTGTCCAGTCCGCCTTCAATCAATGCATACGTGGTGGCGTCGGGACCGGGCGTCACGTCCTTGTCCCGCAGCCGCACCTCATCGGGCTGCGGGCCGAGGATGAGATCGGCAAAGACGTAGAGTTGTTCGGCCTGCGCGACCTTCTCCATTGTGTACTGGGCATACAGCGAGTCACCCCAGGCGATCAGATTGTCGAGGAACTTCATCACCGCCGCCTTGCCGTAGGCACCGATGCGCAACCGCGCCACGCGGTGCGGGTCGAAGGGATGCGCGAGCCAGTCGTTCAGCGCCGCGGTCGTGTTTTGGTCGCCGTCGGCGGCCAGCGTGGTCAGGATGGTCGTGATCTGCTGCGCGAGCCAGTCGCTCGCGTTCATCTCGTAGAACGGCCGCGTGACCCAGAAGTGCCCCGGCACCGGGCTGGCGCTGGCGTCGGTCGGGTTGAAAATGTATTGCAGCCACTGCATCGCGGCCTGGTACTGCTGGTTGGCCATCAGCTGCGCCGCCACGTACATCGGCGCGTGGTAGAAGAGCTCCCAGTTGTAAAGGGCATAGGCGCCGCTGACCGTAAAGTCCACGTCCTCCACAGGATACGGGTTCGTGACCGTATTCAATACCGGCGGTTGCGGCTTGTACTGCGTGTTGAAATCGTAACTGCCCTGGCCACGCACGACCTGCGGGTTGATCTGCAGCTTGCGCTGCATCAACTGGTCGGTGCCGCCAATCTCCAGCTCGCGCAGGAAGGTGCGGGCGAATGGGTGATAGAAGGGCTGGAAGGCGTAGCTCGTCGTCCACTGCGGGATATAGGCCAGGTTGTCAAGTTCGGTCGGCGAGCTCGACACGGTGTAGTAGTGCGGCTGCACGAAGTACGTGCGGGCACTGTCAGCCACGAAGAACGGATCCGCGGAGTCGAACACGAGCTCCTGCAGCGGAAAGACGATCCGCTGGCTGTCGATCTGCCCCAGAACCTTCTGCGCAACCAGGGTCTTGCCAGACGCAGCCAGCAGGGTCAGCGGATGCAGCTGGTATGCCGTGGACGACATCCACGTAAGCGCCTGTCCCGTGAACTGGTAGTCCATCGTCGGCCGAGTAAGGCCGCCATCCTCGCTCATCGGGCCTATCAACGCGATGCTGGGCTCTTGCGTCAGGTCGATCGTCGACGGGTCGACCTCGGCGAAGTGGTCCATCGGCAGCTGGTAGACCGCCAGCGGCGCCTCCGGCATGGTCAGCGTGGCCGTGGCCGCCAGGTCAGCGTCCATGTAGACCTCGAGCTGGAGGTTGAACCTGGCATCCTGGAATGCGCGGAAGGTGAACTCGAGCGGGGATTTCTGGCCGTTGAAGAAACACTTCTCTGCGTACGTGCGCTTCGCTTGCCATTGCCCGGCGCTGCGCTCGCTCATCGCGAATTCGACCGTCCAATATTTGTTCGCCGGCTGCATTGATGATGGGTTGGCGTTGCCACCGGACGTAGTGGGTATCGTTTGTGTACTCGCCTTCTCCGAGATCTGCTTGAAGATGGGCCACACCAGGTGCAGCCGCTGGTCCCAGACCACCGGTACGACCTGATCCGACGCGATGTCCAGGTTTAACGCCTGCCAGGCGCTCCAGATGCCCGATCCGGTCGACACACCGGTGCGGGTGCGGTAGTACCACTGCGGCGGCGTGCCGCGGGTGCGCGCGAACAAATGCAACACATGCAGCACGCCCGAGGCGTCGGCGCGCGTCTCGTGGTAGTGCGCGGCGACCACCAGGTTGCGCACCTGCACCAGCTTGCGCAGGTAGTTCTCGAACGCAGCCGTGACGGCGTCGGCATCGCAGTTGCTTTGCGCGAGGTCGCTTTCCAGGTCGGCGAAGAACGGCGACTTGTCGGTGCGCAGCTCGGGCAGCAGGTAGTTCTCGGGGTACAGGAAGACCTGCCGGTTGGCCTGCCAGAGCCGGAACTGGCTCATCCACGACCATTCGGTCCAGCCCGGGTAGGCGGCGGCATCAAAGGTGACGGTGGGCACCAGTCCGAGCTGGCACTGCTGCACGAACTGCTGGACTGCCAGCGACGCCTCGAGCAAGCGCGTGGTGATGCCGCAGGCGCACATCTCGGGGTCGATGAGGTAGTAGTCGAAGATGTCGTCGCTGGAGAGCAGTGGTGGAATGCCGACGAAGTCGCCGGGCGCGAGCGCCACCACGGGGCCTTGTCCGATGAGGTAGGCCACCAACGCGTCGCGGCGCATCTCGCGCAGCCCGTCCTCGATCGGCTGCACCGCGCCGAACCAGGCAGACGGTGCATAGCGGGCCTGGAACACGCCCATAGCGGCGGTGGCCGAATCGTTGGTTGGCGGTGCAGCCGCCAGCTGAACCAGTGTGCCGGCGCCGATCTTGTATTGCGCCGCAGCGTCGAGCGCTGCCGCCAGCGCGGCGAGCATGGCCATGTCGGCGAGCGTGCCGGCCTGCGTGGCGGCGTTGAGGCTGGGAGTCGTGGCTGCCAGCGCCGTGGCCAGCGTGCTCAGGTCTGGAACACTGGCATTCAAAGCCGTTGCAAGGGCACCGCCGTTGCCGCTGATGGCGCTGCCCAAGTCGGCCGGCAGGGCCGTCACCCAGCTGCTCAGCACGTCGAACAGCTTGGGCGCGCTCGCGCCCTGGCGCCGGTTCAGCGTCAGTGCCCGCAGCAGGCGCTCGAACGGCAGATACAGGCTGGTGGCCGGTGCCGACAGCGGCAACGCACTGGCGTCCAGCCAGTTGAACGAGGCGGCGTTCTGAACCGTGAAGACGAACTCGGATTCGCTCGTCTGCAGGTCTGCGAACAGCGCCGCCGCGTTGGCCACCCGCGTGACGCCCGCGACCAGCTGTGGAAACGCCGTCGCGTCCACGCCCGTGTTCTGGCCGAGCAGCAGCGCAATCGTGGCCGGTGCCAGCGGCAACACGCCGGTGTTGGCAAGCACCGGCGTGACCACATTCGCGCTGGCTCCGGTGGCCGTGGCCAGCGCGTCGATGAAGATCGTCGCCACTGTCGGCGCGTCGGCCTGCGCCGCCGGCGTGAGCTTGGCGATCGCATCGCGGATGGTCTGCAGCACGGCCGTCGACTGAACCGGCGTGAATGCCAGCGCGCTTTCGGTCGCCGGGCCGGCGCGTAGCAGGTAGTCGAGATCGTGCGCGGCGATGCCGGTGCCCTGCAGCACGGCCAGTCGGCGCAGGAATTCGGCAGTGTCCGCCGGAGCCGTGCCGGTGCCGAAGGGTTTGTCGTCGGTGAGGGCTATCCACAGCAACAAGTCGGGCACGGTCAGCGTCAGCGACGAGGCCAGCCGTGCGTGGCGCAACAGCACGTTCAACGTATCGAGCGACAAGGCATTCGCTGCGCCGGTGGCGGCCAGGATCGCCGCGACGTCGTCGGCGCTCAGCCCCAGCGCCGCCTTGATGGCGTTCAGGTTGAGCGGGCCACCCGACAGTGCGCCGGGCGCCACGAATACCGCCGACCACGAAGCATGCACCGTCGGATTGAGGAACACGCTGCTGTAGGTCGAAGGCACGACCGCATCGGCGTCGCCGAGGAGGTTCGTCACGTCCTGCGTCGGCATCGGCCCCCAGAAACACAGCAGTTCCTGCAGCGGCAGGCCCAGGCGCTGGCGCAGGGCCAGGGTACTGGCCAGGAACACCAGGAACGCGTCGTCGAGGGTGCCGCCCTTCGTGGTCAAGGCCCAGTCCAGCTCCCACATCTGCAGCTGCGTTGCGCTCCACAGGCGCAGGAAGCGGTTGATCCGATCCAGCGCCGCCGCGTCCAGCCCCGCAAGGGTCATCTGCTCGGTGTCGCAGCTCAGGACCTGCTCACTGCCGTAAGTGGTGGTTCCCATCGCGAGCGTGAGGGTGCCGGCGGCCACCCAGGTCGCTTCCAGCACCTGGCACAGCTGCGCGAAGCTCAGGCCGGCCCGGCCCAGCAGCACGGGCACGTGCGACATCGCCGCGATCCAGTCGGTGGGCGGTGGGTTCAGGGGCGCGCGCGTCTTCGGGTCGATCACACTGGCAGGATTGGCCGACGCGAAGCCCCAGCGCTCCCAGGGCTGATGACTGTCGGTACCGTTGACCACCGCCAGCATGGCCGGGTTGAGGCCGAGTTGCGCTGCCGCCTGACTTGCAGCGCTGCCGCTGCCGCACACGCGCATCAGCTGGTCCAGCGAGGCGCCGAGCGCATTCACGAACGCCGCGGTCTGGGCGAACGACAGATCGAAAGGCAGGCTCAGCGGAAACACGGCGCCGGCGGTTTTGACGTAGGCAGCCAGCGATATCTGCTGCGGCAGTGCGCGGCGCTCGTCGGAGTCGCCGGTGGCGCAGATCAGCGTGAGCGGCGTGGCCGGCGGCGCAATCACCGATTCGAGCAGTTCGTTGACGACATCGATGTAGGGCAACGTGACGTCGGTGTTCTCGCAGCCGAGCGCAATGAACTGCAGGTCGGGCCGGCGCGCCAGCAGCGCGTCCAGCGCATGCGTGAACGGGCTGGCGGCCGCGCGCGCCTTGAGGAACTGCAGCAGATCCACCAGGTATGCCGCCGGGCTCAGCACCGAGCGGCAGTCGCTGCAGGCGCAGTAGTCCAGCGAGCCGAACAGCACCTGCAGATCGGGCAGGTTCGCCACAGCACTTGGCGGTGGCACGGGCGAGGCTGTCAGCGCGAAGCTGGTGCCATTGAGCGCCAGGTTAAAGCGCCCGTACGCGGCCAACGCGCTGGCATAGCCCGTCTGCGCACGCTGCCAGGCGGCGTCGGCCAACGGCGCACTGCCCATCAGCGGCGTCAACTGCGCCACGAACGGTACACGGCCCGCGAAGTAGATTGCTTGCGCAGACTGGTAGCCGGCGGTGTTGAGCGCTTCGACAGTGGCGTAGTGCGGCGACAGGCGTTGCAGGCGTTGCACGATCTTCAGCTCGGCCAGGGCAGGTGCCGACACCCTCAGCTGATTCTTCACAATGTACTGGTCGATGCTCGTGCGCCTGAGGTCCAACTTCGGATTAGCGCTCAGCACCGAGATCAGTTCGGCCTTGGCCGTGAACGACGAAGTCTGGGCTTTCGTGAGACTGCCGACGAAGGCCGTGGTCGGGTAGCGCGATGCGAAACGCTCGGCCAGCGCCTTCGCCAGGCGCGCGATGCGCAGCGCCGGCGTGTCGTCGGGCAGCACCGGCGGGATGCTCGTCGCCGGCGGGTCTATATTCTCAATCCGTGAGGTCCAGTCGGCCTGGTCGAGAAGCGCCAGGTTCTGCACGCTGGCCAGCGAGCCGGCCGTCAGCCGCTGCAGCGTGTCCTTCACCAGCAGCAGATTGCCGCCGAGCAGTGGGCCGACCAAGAGAGTGGTGTTCAACGTGGCCAACTGCGCCTTGGTGAATGCCTTGTCGGCACGCAAGCTCTTCCAGGTCGGGCCAAGCCGCCCGCCTGAAGCGGCATAGGCCTGGGTAAAGGCGGTTCGCACCGCATCGTCCACATTACCGGCAGCCAGCAGGTCGTTCAGCGGCGTCTTGCCGCGGATGTAGGGTGCACTGCCCACCGCCTGCACGCGCAACGCGTCCAGGTTTGCCAGTTCGGCGTCCTGCTGAGTGGCATAAGAGGCAGGCAACACGTTGGCGGCCAGCGCTGCACCGAGCGCGCCGGCCAGCGTCGCGCTCGCATGCGCCAGCACGCCGGTCAGCACCTGCGCCACGAAGGCAGCGTCGATACCGGCGTCGGGCAGGTCTGCGAGCGCGGCATCCAGCGGCGCCGGAATGCCCTGACTGAAGATGCCGTAGAGCGTGAGTTCGCTCAGCTTGTTCGGCGCCGCCATGCGGCTGGCAAGGTACAAGTGCGCCACGTCGTCGAAGGACGCCCCAACGGCGTTTGCGACGAAAGTCACCTCCTGACTGTCCTTGTCCTGCGTGAGATCCGGAAGCGGTGTCTTCAGCAACTGCTTTGCGACCGCACCGCTCAGGACCGTGTAGGCCGCTGGCGTGGGCACGATGCCGCCGGGCGCGGTCGTCAGGTCGATCTCGACATCGGCGTCGGCCGAGAAGAGCACCGCCGACTCGGCGGCAAGCTTGCTGTTCGGGGCGAGGCCCTGCACGACCAGGTTGACGGGGGCGGTGCGCTGGTACGTCAGCACGAACGCGCCCGAGCCATCCGTCGTGCTCGATGCGAGCTGTGACCGGTCGCGCACACCCTGCGCAAACAGGGATATGGCGGCGCCAACTATGGCGGCGCCGTCTTCATCGACGAAATTGCCGTGAACGTTGCCTTGGTTGCCGTTGGTCGGCAAGGGTGCCGGTGGCGGCGAAATGACCGGAGGAGCGTTGTCCGCGAGTCCTGCCTCGAGCGCTTCGAGAAGTGCCAGGGTCTTCTTGTCGATCCTGCCGTGACTGGTCAGGCCATTTTGGGTCTGAAGCTCCTTTAGGGCGGCATGGGTGGACGGGCCAAAGGCGGATTGCCGCCGCTCTTCCGCCTCCACTTTGAAGCCCGCTGCGCGGAGAACACGGTGAAACCGTTTGACTTCGGCGCCGCTGGCGCCCTTCTTGAGTCCGATATGCATGGTGAGTCTCCTGAACGTTGAAAGCGCGAATCACCTCTGGTGCATGATCAGCGACTCATGAAATTTCGAACCTGGCCCCTTTAACTCCGCCATTTAATTGCATATGGCGTGCATACCTGGATACATGAGCTCCCCACAATATCCGCCGTGCAAAGCAAGCGGAGTCTGCCCGCCCATGAGGGTGGCGGTGCTGTAGACGACGACCGCGGGGGTCGCCGCAACCGCGAGGGGCGTAAGCGCCGGGGCCACCGCCTCTGCTGCTGCGGGACCGCCGTAATAAAGCAGGATCGGAACGACAACTCCGCCGTCATCTTTCGCTGTCGCGACCCCCAGGAAGGGGAACGCGCCAATTGCAGCGCCAGTTGCAACGTCTTTCGGGTCGACATGCCCCTTGCTGAGCAATGAATACACCACACTGAGTGCAGCGCCCACTGCCGCGCCAAAGACGCGAGGACCCCCGAGGCCCTCACCGCCACTACCTGCTTCAGACGACCCGGGCGCCGAACCCTTGATCGTGGGCTTGATTCCCCGTATTGGCGCCGAGCCACCCTCAAGGTCAGAGATCTTTCTCGAAAGTACGTCCTCGTCGACCTCGGCGAGGTGATCGCTGGTCACTTCGGGATCATCCGGGGCCGCGCTGGCGTCAGCGCCTAACTTGAGTGCCTTGCTGGCCAACTTTTTGATGATGCTTTCGCTTGTCTTAATTTTCTTGTCTAATCCCTTCAAGGTCTCGTTCGTCTTCTTGAGGGCGGCTTTCGCCTCTGCCAGCTTGTTGTTCGCACGTTCCAGCGCCTTGATCTGCGTTCTCGTGCCGCTGCCCTGTTCCAAGGCTTTGCGCTCGCCTCTGCTGAGTTGCCCCGTCTGGGCGGACTCCAAGTCATGCTGAGCGAGATCTATGTCGGTGGTCCTGGAGGACACGTTTACTTCTTGCTGACCTTTTTGAGTGAGCAGACGTTCCTGCTCCTTGCCCAGCTTGTCCAGTGTGCCTCTCTCGCTTCTGAGAGCAGCCTCTACCGCCTTTCCTTTCTCGGGATCGTGACCGCTGCTATCAGTCCAGTTCGTCGGACTGTCTCGACAGAACAGGTAGAGGTCAAGGCGGTCAAGCAGCCCCGCGGGATCGCAGCTCACCCATCTGGCCAACCACGGCGCGTAATACCGCGCGCTCTGATAGCTCAGCCCACTCTCCTCATCCCGTTCCATCCCCGTATACCGATACCGCTTCTGACTCACCTCTGCCGCACTTCGCCCCGCCTGGTACGACGTATTTCCGTACGGGCAATACTCTTCATAAGAAATCACTTGTGCGGCGTCATCCAGCTCCAGCGAAGCCGACCCAAGGTGATTGCCGAATTGATAGCGCATCAATTGAGCCGGTGAGCCGTCATTTCCTTGGGTGCGCGTCTCCACCAGCGCGACACGTTGCTTGTCATCCATTACATGCAATGACTGCCGCTCCAGGGTCACACCGGATCCCGTGCCGTCATACTCGCGATAAACCTCGAATCCGCCGACGTAGAAGCGCTCCTTCATGCGCGTAGGTGTTTGCCCCGCGGCGGCCTGACGTTCGGTCACTTTGCGCACGCGCTGGCCGCTTGCGTCGTACACGTAATAGGTTCGTTCGCCCTGATGCAGGACGCCATCGGCGTCGTCAACATTGACCGCCTGCCGTTGGGAGATCAGCAATTCGTCTCTGAAATTCCATTGCATGGCCTGCAACTGCGGCATGCGGGTCATGTTGCCGTGCAGGTCGTGGCCGTAGGGCTCGGTCAGCGATTGACTACCGCTGATGACGGTGCTGGTCAGCCGGTTGCTGAACTTTCCCGGTTCGAGCAGGCTGGCCTCGGCATAGCTGAAGGTGCGAGTCCATCCGGAATTGCTGGGCTGGCTACCGCGGTGGATGAACTGCAGGAAATTGCCCACCGCGTCGTACAGGTACTGCTCGGTGTACGTCCCCATTGCTTTGCCGTCGCTTGGGCTGTGCAGGCCGATGCGTGGCACGTCGTTGTAGGAGCTGGCCGTCGGAGGCAGCGCGCCTCCATTGCCGCCCAGGCCCAGTTGCTCGCGGCCGCTTGCCTGTATCAAGCGGTAGGTGGCGTCGTAGGTGTAGTCGTTGCTCGGCTCGACGCGCTGTTGGCTGAAGTAGACGACGTTCTGGATGTCAGCGTCGTCCTGGATGTGCGTGATGTTGCCGGCCGGGTCGTAGGTGTAGGCCAGCGCCTGCACGGTCTGCTGGTTGGGTGAGACGCCCGATCGGGTGGTGGTCAGGCTCGTCAGGCGGAAGGTCAGCGGATCGTAGGTATAGGCGGTGGCCGCGCCGTTGCCGAACTGGATGAGCACGCGCCGGCCCTTGGCGTCGTAGGCGATGTCGGTGACGAACGACGTCGCGGTGGTGGCGCCGCGCAGGTTGACGGCCACTGTCTCGAGCAGGTTCGCTTCGTTGTAAGTCGGGCGCGTGACGCTGCCGGCCGGCGCCGTCGCTGCGGTCGGCCGATTCAGTGCGTCGTACTGCGCGCTGCTGGTGAACACATCGGGCGTGGGCGGCGGCGCAGTCAGGTCGGGCAACGCCTTGTAGTCGGCGAAGAAGGCGCGGCTACTGCGCAGCAGATTGCCCTTGAAGTCGAAGCCTTCGGGCTGGCTGGTTGCGGGATCGGTCCCCATGTTCGTCACGATGCCGGCCGCGTCTGCCTGCTGGTAGACACGCGTGCGCAGGTTCAGCGCCGCCGGCTGGGCCTCACCGTAGGTGATGCTTTCGGTGAGAACTTCGGCGGCGAGAGTTCGAGGGTCGGAGTTGACGCTGTCCGTGCCCAGGACGAATGCGCCGGTCGGGCGACGCAGAGCATCGTATTGCATGCGGAAGTTGTGGCCACGGCTGTCCCAGGCGCGGATGGCCTTGCCCGCGACGTCGTTCAAGGTCCAGCGTTCGCCCGCTTCCATGCTGGCCTGGTGCAGCGGCCGCTTGAGCATGTCGTGGTCGTAGCGCATGACGACGCGGCCCAGCGCATCGCCAGCCTGAACGAGGGCATCGCGCACCACACGCTGGTTGCCCTGGATGTCGAGCTGGACGCGTGAAGGGAACGTGACGCCGCCGCCGTTGTCGGCGACGGTCAGGAAGGGCCGGCCGAGCGTGTCGAACCAGGCGGTGGATGGTGTGTTCGCGTGTGCCGCGGCCTTGGCGGCGGCGGCCTGCTCCAGCGCGCCCAGACCTCCCCCGACGCGCTGGGCGTGCCAGGTCGGCGAGTAATCTGCGAGTGGCAGGAGCTGGAAGAACTCGCCCACATCGGGGTCGGCGGAGGGATCGCTCTGCAGCACGGTGTCGTTGACGTCCCAGGACTGCTGCTGCCACGGATCGAAGACGACCTTCTCGTAGCTGTCGTTCGGGTGGATCGTGGCGACGACTCGTTGCACCGGGTCGTAGCACAGGATGGGGCTGACGCCCACGACAACGCCGTACTCGAACTGGTGGCCGCGGCTGGGGATCTGGCTGAAGAACGGCTCGTACTGGCGTACCGGCTTGCCCTTGTTGTTGAAGATGGTCCAGCCGCTGCCCACCCAGCGCGGATCGACGATCGGGCCCTGGTCGACCACCGGACCGGGCTCGGCCTGGACCTTCTTCTGGATCTCGCGGCCGAAGCCGTCGGAGTAGCCGAAGCCGATCTGGATCTTGCTGATCTGCCCGCCGATGAGATCGCTGACATGGGTCTCGCGCGCCAGCGTGGCGGCGAACACCGGCAGCCACTGCGTGGGATCGTCGGGCGCGGCGCTGTGGCTAACGTAGAAGCGGTTCGGGTCGTACACGATCCGCGTCGTCGCGTTGCCGAGCAGCGCGGCGGCCAGCGTGTGCGGGTTGGCGGCGGCGTAGAAGGCGTCGATCCGGCTCTGGTCGAGATCGGGGACGAAGCCGGCGAGCGAGTCGCCGATGTTCTGCGTCGTCTTGCCCATGACCGCGGTGCCGGCCACCAGACCCAGGGCGTCGAAACTCACCGCCGCGCGGTTGCCGTTGGGGTCGGTGAGCAGTGCCGGCGCGAGGACGCGATAGTCGTTGACCGCGCTGCTGCTGTTGCCGACCGCGTCGGTGGTCTGCACGACGAGCAGGTTGTTGGGCGTGTCGTAATCGGCCGTGGCTGCATTGCCGAAGGCATCCTCGAAGCGGCGCGGCAGGAAGAAGTGCTGCAAGGCTTCGGACTTCTCCTGCGCGGCGCTGGCCGACGCCGGCAGGAAGTACGAGCGGCCCGAAGGCACCCACCAGTTTCCGTCGCCATCGACGTCGACATAGCCGCCGCCGTCGGCTCCGGTGGAGCCCAGCACGGTGGCCGGCGACGGCAGCAGCGGCGTGCCGCCGCGCTGATAGACCTGGGCCAGCAGGCCCGGGGTGAAGGCGAGCTTGTAGTCGACACCAGCCAGGGCCAGCGACCCGATTGTTCCGAGTGGCAGCAGCGCCTTCGGGTTGCCGGCGGCCAAGCCCAGATCGTCGGGCCGGTAGTAGCTGCGCGAGCGTTCGATCCGGCGGCGATACGGCTGCCCCGCCGTGAGCCCGGTCGGGTCGAGGATCTCAAAGGCAATGTCGTGCGCGCCGTCGGACGCAGCGGCGATCTTGGCCTGCAGCTCGTCGAAGCGAAACAAATTGGTCAGGCCGCTCTGGTGCGCATCGGGTTGAAGCTGGATCAGTTCGTAGCCGTTAGCCTCGGCGGGCAGCGGGGTGCGATAGGTGTCGTCACTGTCGATCGGTTGGGTGTACGTGATGTCGCTGCAGGTGACCAGCAGCGCGGACTGATGCGCCTGGTCTGCCGGCGTCAGCGCCGGGTCGAGGTAACGGCGGCCATAAGCGATGCCGGCCGAGCGCAGCACGTTGCCATAAGGGTCGGCCTGCAGCGTGACCGCATGGGTGACGCGCGGGTCGGCCGCACGCGTCGCGCCGGCGGGTGGTGCATTCGGGTCGACGAGCGCGTTGCCCAGCACCTCGTACAGCGTGCGCTCGTAGTGGAAGTCGATGCTTTCGCGGGCGTGGGCGAGGAACACGGCGTACCGGTTCGAGCCTTGCGGCTGCAACATCTCGATGGTGTAGTTGCGCTCGGACGCGCTGTACGGTCGGTCGGACGCGTCGCTTGCGTCGAGCGCGTAGACCTCCTGGCGCAGGATCGAGCCGCGCAGCGCGCAACAGGCCTCGCGCGTCTCCTCGGGCGACAGGTCGAACGGCAGGCGGCTGCCGTCTGCCAGCAGGACCGTGGTCGGAACTGCGGTGTCGTCGAGCAGCATGGCCTTGAGTTGGGCGGGCGAGAGGCCGGCGACGGCGTCGCTGGCATCGCCCTCGTCGTAGTACTCGCCTTCGAAGTGCCTCGAAATGGCGGCCTCGCCGAACCAGGCCCCGGTATGGAACCAGGTCTTGGTCCATACCGGCGGCACCGAAGACGAGGGGTCTTCGTTGGCGGGCGGCGGGAACGGGCTGGCGGCCGTCAGCACGCCGATTTCCTCGGTGTCCCACTGGTCCACGCGGCCGAAGCCGCGGAATTCGCGCTCGACCCCGTCGTAGTAGCCGTGGTGGTAGGCGTAGCGCGTGACGAAGCGGTTGCGGCTGATGTAGTCGTAGCTCTCGACGCGCTCGACGACGTGCACGGGGAACGGCAGCCGGGTGAGCCAGGGCGTGCCGGCGAGCTTGTCCTGCACATAGAACTTCGTGGATGGCGCGTACTGGACGACGGTCTCGGCACCGAGGTTGTTGCGCGACAGCACCAGCAAATGCGGCTTTTGCCCGCCCATCAGGTCGATGTAGCGCATCGGGCGCTGGGCGTTGCCCGGCAGCGGCGAGGACCAGACCAGGCAGGCGGTGCCGTTGCCGAGCAGGTCGATCGCGCTGGCCGAAGACACGCTTTCGACGGCGGGGAAATGCGCCAGGCTGCGCACGCTGGCCCAGGCATTGCCGGACTGGTTGAAGTACAGGCGGATGGCGTCGGCGGCGAAATAGATCATGTCCGCGGTACCCGAGCCGTCGATATCGGCCAGGCGGACACGGCGCGCGTCGAACTGGTCTGCGCGGTCGAGCCAGGGCGATCCGTCCATCGTCACCTTGGCGCCGAAGCGGCCGTAGCCGAGATTCGGCCAGTAGCAGACTTCACCGACGCGGATGCGCACGAGGTCGGTCAGGCCGTCGCCCGACATGTCGGCAAGGAAGATCGACTCGGTACCGTCGGCGAACACGAGCTGCGGGCCCTTTTCCTGGTCGAAGGACTGCGGCACGCGTTGCGCCGGGCCGAAGCCCTCGACCGACAGCGACGGCGACCACCAGAATGCCGTGTCTTCACTGAGCAGCAGATCGGGGAAACCGTCGCCCGTGAGGTCGACGAACCTGAGGTTCGGGCTGTGCCAGTCCAGCACCGGCAACGAGCGGAAGCTCCGGAAGGGCTCCCAGTCCTGCTCATCGGTGCACTCGAAGTAGCCCGGTGTCGGCCCGTCGAACATCACGACGTCGAGCTTGCCGTCGCCCGACAGGTCGGTCAGCTGTGTATTGCCACTGGCCAACGACGCAAGGGAAGGCTGGCGCGCGACCCGCTGCGTCGGCCCGAATCGGGGCAGCGTGAGCGCCTGGCCCGACACCACCTGCAGATTGGCCGGGCTCAGGTTCGGCTTGTAGTACCAGCTACCGCCCTGTTCGGTCAGGATGCCGCACGCGCCCTCGCCATTGAGATCGACCCACCGATAAGACGGCCCCGCAAGTCCTTCGGGCAGGTTGCGCAGGCTTTCGGGGTCGACATCGCGCACGCTTTCGTCGATCTGCGCCTGCGTGTACTCGAACTCCAGCGGGGGGAGCGAACTTGAGAGGTAGCCGCTGCCCTGGCGCACGTAGCCGCTCTGGGTCGCCGACAGCAGGTAGGAATAGAAGGGCTGCGTGGGGTCTGCCGGCGCCAGCGTGGCGTGCTGCAGCTCGGTCGACCGGACCAGGCAATCGGCGCCGACGGCGGGCTGGCCGGCGAACTGATGGAACATCAGGACGCGCCGGCAGAGCCGATAGGTGCGAACTTCGAAGCCGGGACGGTAGGTTGAGAAGGGGTCGAGCCGACAGATCCAGGGCTGCGCGGTGTCCACCGGGAGCGGAACGAGCAGGTCGTGTTCGCCGTAGTCGAACACCAACTGAAAGCACCAGTCGGTGGGCTGCGCCACCGGCTGCGCAGCGCCCAGATCGGGGAAGTACGGCGTGCGGTTGCCGTAGCAGACCTGCTTGAGGTAGCGCTGCGCCGAGCGCGTGGCGTCGCTGCGGTTTCGTTCGTGCACCTTCGACAGGTCGACGCCGGTGGAGTCTTCCAGCTTGTAGCGGTAGTTAGCGACGTTGCCCTTGTCGTCGGAGGTCTCGCAGATCAGCCAGCTGAAGATGCGGCTCGCGTCCGCCGGGTCGGCAATGCGGCTTTCTGTTGTGCGGCCGTACCAGGTCGTGATGTTGTCCCTGGAGATGGAACGCCAGAAATGGTCGCGCGAATCCGCAACGTTGATCCAGCGCTCGATCCGCGCGAACAGGCCTTCGACGCGAGGCCGGTAGCGGCGGATGCTGTACGTCTGGCCGTAGACGGCGCGCGGTGGCACGTCATCGCGGTCCCAGGCGCCATTGACCGGCAGCAGTGCGGGCACCAGATCTTCGGCGCCCGAAAGAATGAAGGTGTCCGACTCTTGAGCGTCCTGGTATTGCGGCAGGCCCTTGTCCGTCTTGCGCGAGATGGCGGGCAGCGACAGGTTCCAGCCGAAACCGTATGGCCCGTTTGCGGCCCCCGAGTCGTAGCTGATCGAAAGCTGTGGGCCGAAGCCCGATCGCCCCGGCGACGCCTGAATGGGCACCGACATGGAGCCGGTACCGGTAACGGGATTGGCGGCGAACTTCTCGCCTATTCCGCGAATGGCACCACCGCCCTTTGGCAGGGAAATGGACGGCCCTGCCTGGGCCTTCGCTTCGCCGCTCGCCTCGTTCGGGCTGCCTTGCTGCATGGTGAAACTCCCTCGAATCCATGGGGGCAGCACCACTGCGGGCACCTTTGACCTAAATTCAATCGCCAACTTGGCAACTGTAGGCGGCACAACGTCGAACTACAAATATCATTAATAAAACTTACAAAGACGCCTGTGGGTAGCAAGAACCCGGCGTTTGACGCAGCGGGCTCGATCTTCGAGTCGAGCGTTTGGTGGAGGCCAGGCTCAATGCGCCTGATCCCAGTTGGCCCCGACACCGATCTCGGCCAGCAGCGGCACCTTGAGATCGGCCACGCCAGCCATCAGGCGCGGGATTTCGACCTTCACCCAGTCCACCTCGGCTTCGGGCACTTCGAACACCAGTTCGTCGTGCACCTGCATGATCATCTTGGTCGCGCGCTGTTCCTGGTCCAGCACGTCCTGCACCTTGACCATGCTCATCTTGATCAGGTCGGCCGCCGTGCCCTGCATCGGTGCGTTGATGGCAGCGCGCTCGGCCCCGCTGCGGCGCGGGCCGTTGGGCGAGTTGATCTCGGGCAGGTACAGGCGCCGGCCGAAAACGGTCTCGACATAGCCCCTGGCCTTGGCGCTCAATTTGGTTTCGTCCATGTAGCGCTTGACGCCGGCAAAGCGCTGGAAATAGCGCTCGATGTAGTTCTTCGCGGCCGTGTTGTCGATACTCAGGTTGCGCGCCAGTCCATACGCGCTCATGCCGTAGATCAGCCCGAAGTTGATGACCTTGGCGTAGCGGCGCTGTTCGCTGCTGACCTGTTCGGTGGCCACGCCGAACACCTCGGCAGCAGTGGCGCGGTGCACGTCCGTGCCCTCGTGGAAGGCGCGCAACAGCGACTCGTCGCCGCTGATGTGGGCCATGATGCGCAGCTCGATCTGGCTGTAGTCGGCACTGGCAATCACTCTGCCGGGTGGTGCCACAAAGGCCTCGCGCACGCGCCGGCCTTCGGGCGTGCGGACCGGGATGTTCTGCAGGTTCGGGTCGTTGCTGGACAGCCGCCCCGTCACCGCCACGGCCTGCGCGTAATGGGTGTGCACGCGGCCGGTGCGCGGCAACGCCATCTGGGCCAGCTTGTCGGTGTAGGTGCCCTTGAGCTTGGACAGGCCGCGGTGCTCCAAAAGTTTGGCCGGCAGCGGGTAGTCTTCGGCCAGCTTTTCCAACACCTCTTCGTCGGTGCTGGGCGCGCCGGTCGCGGTTTTCTTGACCACCGGCAGGCCGAGCTTGGTGAAGAAGATCTCGCCGATCTGCTTCGGGCTGCCGAGGTTGAAAGGCTGGCCCGCCAGCGCATGCGCCTCCGCTTCCAGCTGCAAAATGCGTGCGCCCAGCTCGGCGCTTTGCCGCGCCAGCGTGGGTCCATCGATCAGCACGCCGTTGCGCTCGATGCGGAACAAGGCCTCGCTGCTGGCGATTTCCAGCTCGTAGATGAAGTGCAACCCCTTGTCCACATGATTGTCGGCCTGCAGGCGCGGCCACAGCACCCGGTGCACATCCAGCGTCTGGTCCGAGTCCTCGCACGAATATTCTGCGGCCTTGGCCACATCGACCTGGGCGAACGGGATCTGGTGCGCGCCCTTGCCGCACAGGTCTTCGTACTGGATGCCGCTGCGTCCCAGATGGCGCTCGGCCAAGCTGGCCAGGCCGTGCGGCTTGTTCACTTCAAGCACATAGCTTTGCAGCATGGTGTCGTGCGCGTAGCCGGCCACCTCGATGCCCTGATTGGCAAACACATGGCGGTCGTACTTGATGTGCTGGCCGAGCTTGAGCTTCAAGGGATTTTCCAGCCAGGGCTTGAGCCGCGCCAGCACCTCGTCGAACGGCAACTGCTCCGGCGCGTCCGGCCCGACGTGGCGCAGCGGAATGTAGGCGGCCTCGCCCGGCGTCACACTGAAAGAGATGCCGACGATGTCGGCGCGCATCTCGTCAAGCGAGGTCGTCTCGGTGTCGACCGCCACCAGGTCAGCGGCCTCGATTTTGGTGAGCCACGCGTCGAGCACATCCCACGTCAAAATGGTGTCGTAGGCGATAGTACTGACGCGGGTGTGGGGCACCACGGGCTCATCGAACAGGCCGGGCGTGCGACTGGCTGCGGGCTCAGTGCCGGCGCCGCTTCGTTGCGTGGATGAAGCACCCGTCGCGGGAGCGGCCTCGCCCTTCGCATCCCCAGTGCCCACCGATCTCGCGAGCCCCTTGAAACCATATTTTTCGTAAAAAGCCTTCAAAGCCGTTACGTCCTGTGCGCTGTACGCTATTGCGTTCATAGCGGGCAAGCCGTCGATGTAGTCTTTCAGGTCACAGTCGGTCCGGATCGTGACCAGCCGGCGGCCTTGCGGCAACCAGTCCGTGGCGTTGCGCAGGTTTTCACCGGCTGCTCCCTTGATTTCGCCGGCGCGTGCCATCAGGGCATCGAGCGAGCCGTATTCCTGCAACCATTTGGCCGCCGTCTTGGGACCGACCTTGGGCACGCCGGGCACGTTGTCCACCGTGTCGCCCACCAGCGTCTGGTAGTCGATCATCAGAGACGGCGGCACGCCAAACTCGGCCGTCACACCGGCCACGTCGCGCTTTTTGCCATTCATGGTGTCGATGATGGTGATGCGCTCGTTGACCAGCTGGCTCATGTCCTTGTCGCCGCTGGACACGACCACCTCGATGCCCTGCCCCGCCGCCATCACGGCCAGCGTGCCGATCACGTCGTCGGCCTCGACACCGGGCACGGCCAGTACCGTCCAGCCGAGCATCCGCACCACTTCGTGGATCGGCTCGATCTGGCTGCGCAGGTCGTCCGGCATGGGCGAGCGGTTGGCCTTGTACTCGGGGTACCACTCGTCGCGAAAGGTCGGGCCTTTGGCATCGAAAATGCACGCGGCGTAGTCGGCCCGCACATCCTTGCGCAGCCGCTCCATCATGTTGACCATGCCGCGGATGGCGCCGGTGGCGGCACTGGTCGGGTCGCCCGGCACGACGCGCAGGTCGGGCATGGCGTGGAAGGCGCGGTACAGGTAGCTGGAGCCGTCCACCAGCAGCAGGGTCTTTTGATCGGTACTCATATCAAGGAATTGGCTGCCGTTCGTCATAGGGAACGCGAATCGCTTTGGACAGGCCCTCACAGCCAAAATCCGCCAGGTACTGGCTATCAAACGACGTTTCTTTGAGGAAGGCTTTGCCATTCATTGCACGTCTCCGTACGTAAAAAACAAACTCCGATTCGCGAGTTCTCTCGAAAACCATACTCGTCGTCTCTCATTTTTCACAGGTGTCGCCATCAGGCCAACTGGTTGAGCTGCCTCCCCGCGCCGCGTTGTATTCCATGTAACGCCGGGCTCGCGCATGGGTATTGGCCGTCATGGATTCAAATTTCCCCGAAAAATAGGAAGCGGAATCGGGATAACTTTCTGCCGCACACTTGGTGGAGGCCATCAACGCATCTCCCACCTTTTGAAGTGCCACTCTGTCCGTTAATTCCACCGTCAAGGTCATCTGCAGCGCTTTGGCCTTTTGCAACGCAGCCCGTTGTTGCACCGGGGTGAGTGGCAATTTGAGGATGTAGGCCTCAATGTCGTCACGCACGCCATTGCCGTTCTCGTCCGGCCCAGCAATGCTGGCGGAGCGGTCCAGCTTGGGCAGCAGGCCGCGTTTTTCCAAATCTTCAGTTTCAGCTTTAAGAGAAACCGCTACAGGCGGCGCAGCTGCGCTCGACGGGGTTACTGTTGCGGGAGAAACCGCGCCTGCGGCTGTTGGAGCATCAGAGGGCACCAGCGAGGGGGATTCGCTTCCGCTACAGGCGTTTAGCGTCACCAGAGTCGCAGCCAGCAAAGTTGCACAGGCGCAGCGCCAAGATTTCGCTGACTGGCGCCGTGGAATCGTTTGGTTGAAATAGCTACTCATGGCAGTTCCTTATCGTCGGGCGGAGAGATTTAAAACGAGGTCAATGCAACCTGAATCATTGATTTGACACGCGTCAATGCAGCCCGCGATGGATCCAGATAAGTAGCCAGCAGCGTATGGCCGCTGGCATCTGCCCCGCTATAAGGCAAAGAAATATTGACGGCAGGCACGCTGCTGGCACCTTGTACTCGCAAGCCGTTGATAACTAAGTCGATGTCAGCCAGCACATAGTTCCCCCGCAAAGTAGACGAGGCCGGCGCTATATGCACCACCTTGGCTTGCGCGGCGGGCCTGACCTGAAGAAGACTGTCATACGCTGCATTGACAAAAAGATTACCCTGCGAATGGGCAACTAGCATCATAGTGAAATCGTCGTCTGCATAGTGCTGCAACTTGACCCCATGAGCGGCCACATCGGCTCTAGTGGGCGGATGACTCAACATCTGCGACCAGCCCGACACAATCTGCCCCAGCATGGCGTTGAAAGTAGCGTCTAGAAACTCCGCGAGCGCCAACCTGGACTGGTCAAGCTGGGCCAATAGGTCGCCAATACCGGAACGCGGGGAGGTATAGCGGCCCGAGGCTATATCCCAAAAATTCTCCCATCGACTGGCCATCACGCCATCCAGCTCCTGAGAGCGCTGCGCAAATGTCTCCGCCAAGTCTTGCAGACAAGTGCTGCCCGTTCGCCCGCAACCAGATTGGTTGTAAAAAAGATCGTACTTCACAGATACCCGATCCCGTACGGCATTCGTCTGAACCCTCAACTGATTCAATCCGTCGTTTGCCTGTTCCTCGGTATTCCAGACACCGTTGAAAAAACCGACCAAGGTTGGCGACATTTTGATTTTGATGACTGCGCTATTCATTGCATCATCACAGATGTCGCAGCTCACGATGATGGTGTCGGTCTTTTCTTTGGTGAAGTCAGGAAAACTGTAATTCACCGTCACATATCCGTCAGCATTCATCACGGGCGCAGTCACAGTGCCTGGCATGCTGTCGTCGCTGCCGTCCGTCGTCACCTTGACTTCGAAAACTGCGTTCTTGAGAATCACGTTGGGGCTGCGAGCGGCGAAAAACGTTATTTCTATCGGCTTATTCGCTTCGCTTGACGTGTATTTGTCTCGCGAAGCCCAAGCCTGCAACCAAGGCGCTTCGTAACAGTATGGAGTATCCGGGTCTGAATACAAAAAAGTGGCGAGCTTTCCGTCTTGAAAGCATGAACACTTTCCCGTAAAAACATTAATTCCGCTTTTACCTAATGCCCCCCGATTGGGTGGATTTTCCGGGAGCGGCCAATGGGTGCAAACTGGCAGCACATCAATGCTGGTGTCAGAGTTTGCATAACGAGAATCCTCGCCGCAAGGAAGAATCTTCGGTACGCAGTAATAGAGTAGTGACTGCTGAGAGTAACAAGCTTTTTGCGGACTGCCTAGAAGAGACGCTTGCATATCGCAAACGGCTGCTGGCGTACTTGCCATTGACGACTGACCTGGAGCGTAAAAAAGATCGTTGGTGTACCCAAATGGTTCCCAGATATATTCTTTGGCGCTAATCTGGGTGGTGGCAATCATCGAAACCGCTATCACCATCATGATCTGAAAAAACTTATTCATTATTTTCTAGCGATGAAGTTATCGCAGGCCTCCGCTTGGAAGTCTAGCAAGGTCAACTGGTGTTGGGGTCATCCACTTGAACCGGGGGCTCTTTCGAGCAAATTCCGCGAGTAGTTTGATCGCTTATGGCCGGATCGTGACCGGCCGCCCCGGCGCGCACGCACACAACGCGGTCCGCCTACAATGAGGGGATGCGTTTCACCCGTCTTCCCATGCTGCTGCTCATGTATTGCTGCGCCGCCCTGGCGCAGACCCCCGCGCCTCAGCCGGCGCCCGCGCCCGGCCCCAAACTGGCCCCGGAGCAGCGCATCGACCACATTCACCACGAGGACGCCGGCAGCAGCATCGACGAGCGGCGCTATGGCGGCGAAACACAAAGCATCACTGTGCAGCCCAAGGCGAACGTGCCCTCATACGAGATCGAGCCGACCGACGGCACCCATAGCCAGCCCGCGGCGCGCGACGGAGTCGGCCCGGCGCCCGGCAAGCGGGTCTGGAATATCCTCAAATATTGAAATGTTGTCTTGATTGATGGCTGTCTATACCGAAGTCTCTTTCGACGAGGCGAGTGAACTGCTGCGCCGGTTGAACCTGGGGGAGGTGACCGCGCTGCGCGGCATCGAAGGCGGCATCGAAAACACCAATTACTTCGCCAGCACGGAACGGGATGGCCAGCCGGCGGACTACGTGTTGACGCTGTTCGAGCGCCTGACGGCCGCGCAGTTGCCCTTCTACCTGCATCTGATGAAGCATCTGGCACAGCATGGACTGCCGGTGCCCGATCCGGCGGCCGATCAGGACGGCGACATCGTGCACAGCGTGCAGGGCAAACCCGCTTCCGTGGTGAATCGCCTGCGTGGCCATAGCGAGCTCGAGCCCACGCCGGCCCACTGCGCTGCCGTCGGCACGACGCTGGCGCACATGCATCTGGCCGCGCGCGACTTCGCGCTGCACCAGCCCAACCTGCGCGGGCTTGCCTGGTGGAATCAGACCGTGCCTGTGGTACTGCCGCATTTGAGCGAATCGCAGGCAGCGCTGATCCGCAGTGAACTGGCCTACCAGAATCACGTGGCGGCCTCGCCGTCCTATACGGCCTTGCCACGCGGGCCGGTGCACGCCGACCTGTTCCGCGACAACGTGATGTTTGAAGGCGGCACGCTCACGGGTGTGTTCGATTTCTATTTTGCCGGCGTCGATACCTGGCTGTTCGACCTGGCCGTGTGCCTGAACGACTGGTGCATCGACCGCGCAACCGGCGCGCACCAGGCGGCGCACGCAAACAGCCTGCTCACTGCCTATGCCGCGGTGCGCCCGCTGGCCCGCGCCGAGCGCCAGCTGCTGCCAGCGATGTTGCGCGCGGGCGCCCTGCGTTTCTGGATTTCACGGCTTTGGGATCAGCATCTGCCGCGCGAGGCCACCATCCTGAAGGCGCATGACCCCTCGCATTTCGAGCGGGTATTGCGCGAGCGGGTGCGGCACCCTGTCACACTCTGAACAGTGCAGGTCACCCAATCCCTCACTTTGAGTTTCACCCCTTTTTCAACGCGCCAAACCGGTTTTGCGCATCGCCCCGACGATTGCTGCCCTGCTGACCTCCCACCATGAAATTGAACATCGTCCCCGCGCGTACCGGCATTGAATGGGTCAAGCTCGGTATTCGAACATTCTTCAGGCAGCCATTGGCATTGGCAGGCTTGTTCTTCATGTTCATGGCCCTCATGACGATCGCCACGCTGATCCCCTTCATTGGCAGCGCCCTGGCACTCGCGTTTTTGCCAGCCGCCACGCTGGGCCTGATGGCGGCCACAAAGGAAGCGACCAAAGGCAAGTTCCCGATGCCCTCCATCCTGATCACCGCGTTTCGCGCCGGCCGCCAGCAGCTACGCTCCATGATGGTGCTGGGCGCGCTTTATGCCGCTGGCTTCCTTCTGGTAATGGGCATTTCGGCTCTGTTCGATGGCGGCCAGTTCGCCAGGATGTACCTGCTAGGCGACAAAGTTTCGAGCGACATGATCGTTTCTCCCGAGTTCCAGACGGCGATGTGGGTTGCGATGGGCCTGTACCTGCCGCTATCGCTGTTGTTCTGGCACGCACCGGCACTCGTGCACTGGCACGGTGTGCCGCCGCTGAAAAGCCTGTTCTTCAGCATCGTGGCGTGCTTCCGGAATTTTGGCGCATTCACCGTGTATGGACTGGTGTGGGCCGCGGTGTTTATCGTTGTCGGCCTGGTGTTCACGCTGCTGGCTACCGTGGTAGGAAGTGCCGAGCTGGTTTCCGTCGCCTTGATGCCGGTCGCACTGCTCATGGCGGCCATGTTCTTCACCTCGATCTACTTCACGTTTCGCGACTGTTTTGCTGCCACCGAGCCGGAAGCCGCCTAGGAGTCCCCGGAGATGTATCCGTGTCGACTACCTTCAGCCTGAATCAGGAATGGCTTGAAGCGGACGGCCTCGGCGGCTTCGCATCAAGCACTGCGACGGGCGTGCGCACGCGCCGTTATCACGCGTTGCTGCTGATCGCGACCACGCCACCGACTGGGCGCATGGTGCTGGTGAACGGCTTCGATGCATGGGTGGAAACAAAGGACGGGCGCTTCGACCTGAGTTCGCAGTGCTACGCACCCGACGTGATCGGCGGGGAAGGAACACAACATATCGAGTCGTTCACGTGGGATCCCTGGCCCAAATGGGTTTTCCGATTCGCGGATGGCACGCGGGTGCAGCAGGAGATTTTCGTAGTCAAAGATGAGCCTGTCACTTGCGTTTCGTGGAAGCTACTCGAGCCCAGTACTGGTGCCACACTTTTCGTGCGGCCATTCCTCTCCGGTCGCGATTACCACGCACTGCACAAGAGCAATCCCGCTTTTCGGTTCGATGCCGAAGTCGCGCCTGGCCGGGTAGCGTGGCGACCGTACCCGGACGTACCCGGGACCGTGGCGCTAAGCAACGGTAACTACCGGCACGAGCCGCTTTGGTACTACAACTTTCTCTACGAAGCGGAACGTGCGCGCGGTCTCGATTACGAAGAGGATCTCGGCGCACCCGGAGTGTTCGACTGGAGCCTCGGCGCGGGCGAAGCGGCGTTGATTCTGACCACGCAGGCACGGGCCACGCGCTTGCCCGCAGGGATCGAGCCAGCCGACCTATTGATTCGGTTCCGTGCCGGCGAACAAGCGCGCCGGAAGAAATTCCCATCACGGCTATATGCCGCCGCCAACGCTTACGTCGTACAGCGCCAGTCCAGCACGGCGCCGGCAGGACGAACGATCATCGCCGGCTACCCGTGGTTCGCCGACTGGGGGCGCGACACCTTCATCTCGCTACGCGGACTGTGCCTGGCCGGTGGTCGGCCGGACGTGGCGCGCGATATCTTGCTCGCGTGGGCTTCGACCGTGTCCGCGGGCATGCTGCCCAATCGCTTCCCCGATCAGGGCGATCAGCCCGAATACAACTCGGTGGACGCGTCGCTCTGGTTCGTCATTGCCGTTGCGGAGTTTCTGAACACCGGCACCGCTTCGCAAGCCGACAGGCAAACGCTGTGCGCTGCCGTCCACGCCATTCTGTCCGGCTATAAGACGGGCACGCGTTACGGCATCCGGGCCGACACGGACGGCCTGCTGAGTTGCGGCCAGGACGGCGTGCAGCTGACCTGGATGGATGCAAAGGTGGGCGACTGGGTAGTCACGCCGCGGATCGGCAAGCCGGTTGAGGTTCAGGCACTGTGGCTCAACGCGCTCGCGTTCGCCGGGAAATCCGACCTGCACTGGCAGACCTTATTCGAGCGCGGACTGGGCGCGTTCCGGGACAAGTTCTGGAATCCGCAGCGCGGTTGCCTGTTCGACGTGGTGGACGCGAACCATCAGGCGGGAACGAACGATCCTGCGCTGCGGCCGAACCAGATTTTCGCGGTCGGAGGTCTGCCCTTGCAGCTGCTAGACCAAGAGCGTGCGCTCCAGGTAGTCACGGTCGTCGAACAGCATCTGTGGACCCCGGCGGGACTGCGCTCGCTCGCGCCGGGCGAGGCAGGTTACGCGCCACACTATCAGGGCGACGTGCGCGAGCGCGACGGCAGCTACCATCAAGGCACGGTCTGGCCCTGGTTGATGGGCGCATTCATCGAAGCCTGGGTGCGGGTTCACGGTAGCAACTCGGCGACCCGGCAGACGGCACGGTCGAGGTTTTTGCAGCCGCTGCTGGCCCGAATGGAAACGGCGGGGCTCGGGCATCTGGGCGAGATTGCTGACGGCGATGCACCCCACACCGCGCGCGGGTGCCCGTTTCAGGCCTGGTCGATGGGGGAGTTGCTCCGGCTCGACCGCGACATCCTCGCCGAACCCGCGCCACCTGTAAATGACGGGCGGTAGTACCCCGTCCTGAAAAGGATTGCCTCTCATGTCACCCACCCCAACATCACCTACCGTCACACCAGAACCCGTTGAACGCCAGCGTCTGTCGCAAGACAAGTCCGGCGAGCAAAACTGGCGACGCTGGGGGCCGTACCTGTCCGAGCGCCAATGGGGCACTGTGCGCGAGGACTACAGCCCCGGCGGCAACGCGTGGGAGTACCTGCCGCACGACCACGCCCGCAGCCGTGCCTATCGCTGGGGAGAAGATGGCATCGCCGGCTTCAGCGACGACGGCCAGCATCTATGCCTGTCGTTGGCGCTATGGAACGGGAAGGACGCGATCCTGAAAGAGCGGCTCTTTGGACTGACGAATTCCGAGGGCAACCATGGCGAAGACGTGAAGGAGCTGTATTACTACCTCGACGCAACGCCGACCAACTCCTATCTGAAGATGCTCTACAAGTATCCGCAGGGGGAGTATCCGTACACATGGCTGGTACAGGAAAATGCGCGGCGCGGCGTGGATGAGACGGAATTCGAGTTGCTCGACACAGGCCTGTTCGACCAGGACAGGTATTTTGACGTGTTCGTCGAATACGCCAAGGCGGGTCCGGATGACATTCTCATGCTCATCACGGCCCACAATCGCGGGCCGGATGCAGCCCAGCTGACGTTGTTGCCGCAATTGTGCTTTCGCAACACCTGGTCCTGGATTCCCAACGGGCACAAACCGAAACTCTCGGCAGACAACGGCGGCGTGAAAATCGAGCATGCCCAGCTTGGCAATTTCCGTCTCGGCTGCGACGGCAGTCCAGATTTGCTGTTTTGCGAGAACGAAACGAACGCACGTCGACTCTTCGGGCAGCCGGACGCCCAGGGTTTTTTCAAGGACGCCTTCCATAACTACGTGATTGCGGGCGACCATTCGGTGGTGAATCCCGCGCAAGCAGGCACGAAGGCGGGCGCGCTTTACAAATTTAACGTGCCTGCTGGGCAATCAACCGCAGTCCGCTTGCGGCTTGCCAAAGCAGACGCGCCATCAGCGAAAAAACCCTGGACAGATTTTGATGAAATTTTGGCCCAGCGACAGGGCGAGGCGGATGAGTTCTACGCCAGCATGCAGCAGCAGATTGGCGATGCGGACGCGCGGCTGGTGCAGGGCCAGGCCTTTGCGGGAACCCTCTGGAGCAAACAGCTTTTCCACTACGACGTGCCGCTCTGGCTGGAAGGAGACCCGACCCAGCCGCCGCCACCGCCAGAGCGCAAATATGGACGCAATGCCGACTGGAAACACCTGAACAACTTCGACGTGATTTCCATGCCTGACAAGTGGGAATATCCTTGGTTCGCCGCATGGGACTGGGCCTTTCATTGCCTGACCCTCGCGGAGATCGACCCCGAGTTTGCCAAGGGTCAACTCGTGCTGCTGATGCGCGAGTGGTATATGCACCCGAACGGCCAGTTGCCCGCCTACGAATGGGCGTTCGGCGACGTGAACCCGCCGGTCCATGCGTGGTCGGCGTTTCGCGTTTTTCAGATCGATCGTCGCCAGCGGCGGCAGTCCAGTCCGGCAGATGTTGGCGACATCGCGTTTCTGGAACGCGTCTTTCAAAAACTTCTTCTCAACTTCACCTGGTGGGTCAACCGCAAGGACGCGCAAGGCCGCAACATTTTCCAGGGTGGCTTTCTCGGCCTGGACAACATCGGCGTGTTCGACCGCAGCAAGCCGTTGCCGACGGGCGGGTTCATCAACCAGGCCGACGGCACCAGCTGGATGGCGATGTATTGCCTGAACATGTTGCACATCGCGCTCGAGCTGGCGCAGCACGATCACGTCTACGAGGACATTGCCACTAAATTCTTCGAGCACTTCCTCGCCATTGCCAACGCCATCAACGGCGAAAGTGAGGATTGTCTGGGGCTATGGGACGAGCCGGACCAGTTTTACTATGACCGACTGAACCTGCCGGACGGACAAAATGTGCCGTTGAAAATCCAGTCCATCGTCGGCCTGATTCCATTGCTGGCCGTCGAGGTGCTCGAGCCGGCGGTAATGACGAAACTGCCGGGGTTTGTCGCCCGGATGGAGTGGTATTTGAAGCACCGCCCGCAACTCACGGGCCTCATCTCCGACTGGAATGTCGGCGGCACCGGCGACCGCAAACTGCTGTCCCTGCTGCGCGGCCACCGCATGAAAGCACTGCTCAGCCGGATGCTGGACGAAACGCAGTTTCTCTCCAGCCAGGGCGTGCGCTCGCTGTCGAAAGCGCACGAGCAAAATCCGTTTCGCTACGTCACCGGGGGACAGACTTACGAGGTGGGTTACTGGCCGGCCGAATCACGCAGCCACCTGTTCGGTGGCAATTCCAACTGGCGCGGCCCGATATGGATGCCGATCAACTACCTGTTGATCGAGTCGTTGCAAAAGTTTCATCACTATTACGGTGACGATTTCAAGGTCGAATGCCCAGTCGGATCGGGAAAATTCGCCACCCTCAACGAGGTCGCCGACGAGTTGACGCGCCGCCTCGCCCGACTCTTTTTGAAAGGCAGCGACGGCCAGCGGCCGGTGCTGAAATACCACCCCAAACTCGCGACCGACCCGCACTTCAAGGATTACGTCCTGTTCCACGAATATTTCGATGGCGACTGCGGGCGCGGCGTGGGCGCGTCGCACCAGACGGGCTGGAGCGGCCTGATCGCCAAACTGCTCAGGCCCCGCAAACCGCCGGTGGTAACGCCAGGAGGAACTTCATGAGCGCGGAACGCTACGACTTCACAATCATCTACGGAGCAAAACCATGAATCTCAAAGGTAAGGTCGCCATCGTGACGGGCGGCAACAGCGGGATCGGTCTCGCCATCGTGCTGGAACTGGCCAGGCAGGGCGCCAACGTCGCCATTGACTATGTCGCAGATCCCGACGCGGCCGAAGCGCTGGAAAAGCAGGTCAGCGCATTGGGCGACCTCGTCATCGGAGTGGAGGCCGACGTGAGCAAGGTTGCCGACCTGCAGCGCCTGGTCAACGCCACCGTACAGGCGTTCGGTCGCGTGGACATCATGGTCAACAACGCCGGCGTCGAGACGCGCACTTCGGTGCTCGACACCACCGAAGCCCAATACGAAAAGGTGCTGAACATCAATCTCAAGAGTGCGTTCTTCGGCACCCAGCTAGCTGCGCAGCAGATGATCAAGCAGGGAGGCGGCGGGCGCATCATCAACATCACTTCGGTGCACGAGGACTGGCCAATGCCGGGCAATACCGCCTACTGCCTATCCAAAGGGGGAATGCGCATGCTCACACGCACGGCGGGCGTCGAGCTGGCGCCCCATGGCATTCTTGTCGTCGGCGTCGGCCCCGGCGCGGTGGCAACGCCAATCAATCTGTCCACCATGAACGACCCCACGCTGCTGAACAAACTCGACACCGCGATTCCGATCGGACGCATGGCCAAGCCCGAGGAGATTGCAAGCCTCGTGGCGTTCCTCGCGAGTGACGGCGCGAGTTACATCACTGCCACCACGGTCTTCGCCGACGGTGGCATCATGCACAGTAGTCCGGGGCTGTAGGTCGCACTGCGACCGGGATATGGCACGGCGGCACTGGTTTGGCGACGGTCGTTGCCGATCACGTGCGCAGTGGAGAATTTGAACCATGACCACGCAAACAGGCTGGCGCAGCGCGTCGCTCGCCTTCACGGCCGGTGCCTTGGGCGCCCTCGCCAACCGAATTCTGATATGGGTCCTCGGCCTGCTGGCCGTGATTCCGCCAATCCACATCGCCTTCCCGTTACCCGTGCCGACCAAGCTGTGGTTCTATACCGCGATCGTATGGGGTGGGTTATGGGGTTTTCTGTTTCTCATTCGTTGGCGCGCAAGCTGGTGGCTGCGCGGCATCGTGTTCGGTCTCGGGCCATCGCTCGGTGTGTGGCTGGTGATTTATCCCTATGTCGCCCACGCCGGCTTCTTCGGCATGAGCCACGGCATTGGAGCTCTGGTCATTCCGTTCCTGGCCAACAGCATCGCGTGGGGCCTGGCTGCGTCGTCGTGGTACGACCTGACAGGCGGGCGCGCCGAAGCCGTCAGAGCGTAATCAGGGGCGGCAAGCGCCGCTGCTCTGTTACACCGGCACCAGCTTGGCCACGCTCAGTGCCAGCCACTTGACACCGTGGCGCGGAAAGTTGACCTGCGCGCGCGCATCGTCGCCCACGCCTTCCAGCGTGATGACGGTGCCTTCGCCAAACTTGGTGTGAAAGACCTGCATGCCCGAGCGCAGGCCATGCGAAGGGGCGGCTTTTTGTGCCGGTACGGATGGGCTCGTGTACCGCCCCGTGAACCGCGAATAATCTTGGCCGAAACCGCCTCCAGCCCTTGAGTATCGTTCTTTTTCAGCTCCTGAATTAATAGCAATACCGGAACCAAAGCCCTGATGCTTTGGCGTGAGCCACTTCAGCGCCGATTCGGGCAGTTCATCAAAAAACCGGCTCTTGAGGTTGTAGCGGGTCTGGCCGTGCAGCATGCGGGTTTGCGAATAGCTCAGGTACAGCCGCTTGCGTGCGCGCGTGATGGCCACATACATCAGGCGGCGTTCTTCCTCCAGGCCGCCTTGGTCGGTCATCGAGTTCTCATGCGGGAACAAGCCTTCTTCCAGACCGGTGATGAACACGCAGTCGAATTCCAGCCCCTTGGCGGAGTGCACAGTCATCAGTTGCACAGCGTCCTGTCCGGCCTGGGCCTGGTTGTCGCCGGATTCCAGTGCGGCGTGGGTCAGGAAGGCTACCAGTGGTGACAGTGTCTCGCCCGTATCGGCATCGGGGGGCAGCTCCGCCAGCGGCTGATCGGGGTCCAACCCCTGGCTGACCGGGCTTTGGGTCAACGGACGGCCCAGCTCATCGATCGGCAAGGCCACCGCATCGCGGCCAAAGCCCTCCTGCGACACAAAGCTCTCGGCCGCGTTGACCAGCTCTTCCAGATTCTCGACCCGATCCGCACCCTCGCGCTCGGCCTTGTAGTGCTCGACCAGACCGCTCGCGTCGAGCACCTGTTCGATGATGTCACGCAGCGTGAGCCCCAGGGTCTGCTCGCGCAGCACGTCGATTTTGGCAACGAACGCGCCGAGGTTGGCGCCAGCCTTGCCGCCCACCGTACTGACTGCGTCACTGAGCGAGCAGCCGGCTGAGCGAGCCGCGTCCTGCAACTGCTCGATACTGCGCGCGCCGATGCCGCGCGGCGGGAAGTTAACGACCCGCATGAAGCTGGTGTCGTCGCGCGGGTTCTCCAGCAGGCGCAAATAGGCCAGCGCGTGCTTGATTTCGGCGCGCTCGAAAAAGCGCAGGCCGCCGTACACGCGGTACGGCACGCTGGCATTGAACAGCGCTGTCTCGATCACGCGGCTTTGAGCGTTGCTGCGGTACAGCACGGCGATCTCGCTGCGTCTGAAGCCCGGCTCGCTGCCGTTATCGCGCATCAACTGGCGCATTTCATCGACCATCCACTGTGCCTCGGCAAAGTCGCTGGTGGACTCAAACACGCGCACCGGCTCGCCGGGACCCTGATCGGTGCGCAGGTTCTTGCCCAGGCGCTGGCTGTTGTGACTGATCAGCTCGTTGGCCGAGTCCAGGATGTTGCTGTAGCTGCGATAGTTTTGCTCCAGCTTGATCTGATGCCGCACGGCGAACTCGCGCACGAAGTCGGCCATGTTGCCCACGCGCGCGCCGCGAAAAGCGTAAATGCTCTGGTCGTCGTCGCCCACCGCCAGCACAGCACTTTCAGGCCCCGCGAGCATCTTGATCCACGCGTACTGCAGTTTGTTGGTGTCCTGGAATTCGTCGATCAGGATGTGACGAAATCGCCGCTGGTAGTGCTCGCGGATCGGGTCGTTGTCGCGCAACAGCTCGTAAGAGCGCAGCATCAGTTCACCAAAATCCACCACCCCTTCGCGCTGGCACTGCTCCTCGTACAGCTGGTAAATCTCGATCTTCTTGCGCGTTTCTTCATCACGCACTTCGACCATGTTGGGGCGCAGGCCTTCTTCCTTGTTGCCGGCAATGAACCACTGCGTCTGCTTGGGCGGGAAGCGCTCGTCGTCCACGTTGAACTGCTTCATCAGGCGCTTGATGGCGCTGAGCTGGTCCTGCGTGTCGAGGATCTGAAAGCTCTGCGGCAGGTTGGCGAGCTTGTGGTGCGCCCGCAAAAAGCGGTTGCACAGCCCGTGAAAGGTGCCTATCCACATGCCGCGCACGTTCACCGGCAGCATGGCGGACAGCCGCGTCATCATTTCCTTGGCGGCCTTGTTGGTGAAGGTCACGGCCAGCACGCCGCCGGACGAAACCTGGCCCGTTTGCAGCAGCCAGGCGATGCGGGTGGTGAGCACGCGCGTCTTGCCCGAACCGGCCCCCGCCAGAATCAGCGCATGCTCATGGGGCAGCGTCACAGCGGCGCGCTGCTCCGGGTTGAGGTTTTCCAGCAGCGGAGAGTCGGACGCAGCCGGCGACGGAGATTGTGGGAACATCGCATGATTGTAGAAAGACCGAGCCCATGCAACGCACCCACACTCGCCTGAATTTTTTTGCCCTGGTCGGCCTGGCCCTGATCAGCGTTGCCGCCACGGCACAACAGTCATACTGCTCGAGCGACGGGCAGCCCGCACCGTCCGCCGTGCTGGAACGCTTCATGAACGCCGATTGCGAGGCCTGCTGGAAAGACGCACAAGTGCCTCGGCCCGCAGCAGGGGAACTCACGCTCGACTGGGTCACGCCAGGCTCGCACGGCGACGATGCGCCGATGTCGGCCATTGCCACGCGCGATGCCGGCGAGCGGCTGCGAAGCCTGGCACTGTCCGCCCCGGCGGGTTCCACCGTCAGCCATCGCGCCCGCATATCCGGGCCGGTCCTGGCCTTGCGCGTGGCCCACGGCGTGCCGTTCAACGACTACATCGGCACTTCGATCGGTCTGACCCCTGCAACAGCCCTGCGCGGAAAGGGCAAGGTCAGTGCGTGGTTGCTGCTGGTGGAGACCCTTCCGGCCGGCACCGAGGGGACGCTGGTCGAACGCAATCTGGTACGCAATGCCCTCGTCGTCGACTGGGACGGCAATGCCGTTCCCCGGCCCCCTGGCGCCGCAGGATGGCACGAGGCGCGCTCCATGCGTATGGCCGACGGCGCCGATCCAAAGCGCCTGCACATGGTGGGCCTGCTGCAGGACGCGAACGGCCATCTGCTGGCAGCCGCGGTCTCCCGCTGCGCAACAACTCCCTGAGACACGCCCCGGTGTAATCCGGAACACGCCTGGGCGTCCTGACCGACGGCATCTTCGCCGTGGCGATGGCCATTCTGGCGCTCGACCTGCGAATCCCCGACAACGTCCACCCCACCGACGAGGCGTCGCTGGGTGCCCTGCATTCCGTTCACCACCCTGGTGATGGGGCGCCATACGGAATTCACCGCTGCCACGACTCTGTATGCCGCCAATTTCGCGGGCTTGGTCATCGCAGGTCTGCGCCTGATGGCACTGTCTGCCAACCCGTTGCGCGACGAACATTGGCAGGACCGCCATGTGTCGCTGGGAATCCTGCTGGCCTCTTCCCTGCTTACGTTGGCCCTCAGCTTTGTTATTCCCACCGAGGCCTTGTGGGCGCTCCTGATCAATGTGGCCGCGTCGCCAATAGCTCACTGGTACCAGCGGTACACCGGTGGAGCGCAGAAGGCACACCCGGAGCAATAGCGTGCCCATGACGCGGTTTATGCGGGTCTGGTGTTTGAGGCCAGCGAACCCTGTTAAAGTCAGTCACCGGGCCCAAGCAATTGTGGCCCGGTTTCTTCGTTTTTGGCGTCGCAAGGCGACCAGAAGCAACACCGGGCCCAGTCCAAGTGCTCATCTGTTCATCAACAGTCTTTCGGAGCTTGGGGCATGGAAATTTTCGACTACGACAACGTTCTTTTGCTTCCGCGCAAGTGCCGCGTGGAAAGCCGTGCCGAGTGCGACGCCTCGGTCGAACTAGGCGGCCGCAGCTTTCGCATTCCAGTCGTGCCGGCCAACATGAAAACCGTGGTGGATGAGCCCATCTGCACCTGGCTGGCGCAGAACGGCTACTTCTACGTGATGCACCGGTTCGATCTGGACAACCTGCAGTTCGTCAGGAACATGAAGGCCAAGGGGGTCTATGCCTCGATCTCACTGGGTGTAAAAAAACCCGACCAGGAGACTGTGGACCAGCTCGTGGCCGAGGGGCTGGCGCCCGATTACATCACCATCGACATCGCCCACGGCCACGCCGACAGTGTGAGAAACATGATCGCCTACCTCAAGGAAAAGCTGCCGGCAAGCTTTGTGATCGCGGGCAACGTGGGCACGCCCGAGGCCATCATCGATCTGGAGAACTGGGGAGCCGACGCGACCAAGGTCGGCATCGGGCCGGGCAAGGTCTGCATCACCAAACTCAAGACCGGTTTTGGCACCGGCGGCTGGCAACTGTCGGCGCTCAAATGGTGCGCGCGCGTGGCCACCAAACCCATCATCGCCGACGGCGGCATCCGCGAACACGGCGATATTGCCAAGTCGATCCGGTTCGGTGCCACCATGATCATGATCGGCTCCATGCTGGCGGGCCACGAGGAAAGCCCCGGCCAGACCGTGGAGGTCGACGGCAAGCTCTACAAGGAGTATTACGGCTCGGCCAGCGACTTCAACAAGGGCGAGTACAAGCACGTGGAAGGCAAGCGCATCCTGGAGCCGATCAAGGGCAAACTGGCCGACACGCTGCGCGAGATGGAAGAAGACGTGCAAAGCTCCATCAGTTACTCGGGCGGCAAACGCCTGATGGACATTCGCAAGGTCAACTACGTCATCCTGGGCGGCGACAACGCGGGCGAACACCTGCTGATGTGATCGGAGCGTGATCCGGATCGGCCCTGAATTTGCGGCATAATTGCGCCCTGGCTTTCCTGCATGCCGAAGGGCTGCGAAAAGCCGGTGTTATTGGGGGGGTAGCTCAGCTGGGAGAGCGCTGCGTTCGCAATGCAGAGGTCGGGAGTTCGATCCTCCTCCTCTCCACCACAGTATCATTTTTCAAAGTGGGTTCTTAGCTCAGCTGGTAGAGCAGCGGACTCTTAATCCGTCGGTCGAGAGTTCGAATCTCTCAGAACCCACCACTTCTGACAAGGCTGTTGGCGATAATGTGCGCTAGCAGCCTTTATCATTTTCCGGCCACCCCGAACGGCAACTCCCTATCAAGATCCCCATGCTCGTCCAGGACGGTCTGCCTACGCCGGCGCGGTACAGCGCCATGGCGGTCATCTTTCTCGGGCTGGCGCTGTCGGTGCTGGATGGCACCATCGTCAACCTGGCGCTGCCCGGTATTGCGCGCAACCTGCACGCCAGTGCTTCTCAGGCGGTCTGGGTCGTCAATGCCTACCAGGTGGCCACGCTGGGTCTGCTGCTGCCACTCGCAACGCTGGGCGACCTGGTGGGCTACCGGCGTGTGTATCTGAGCGGCGTGGTGCTGTTCACGGTGGCCTCGCTCGCCTGCGCGCTGTCCAATTCGCTGCTGTTTCTGGCCACGGCACGCGCCATCCAGGGGCTGGGCGCGGCCGGCATCATGTCGGTCAATTCGGCGCTGCTGCGCCTGATCTACCCCCGACGCATGCTGGGCCGCGGCGTAGCGATCAATTCGATGGTGGTGGCGACGGCCTCGGTGGCCGGGCCGTCGATCGCCGCCGGTATCCTGTCGATTGCGTCCTGGCAATGGTTGTTCATCTTTAACCTGCCGCTGGGCGTGGCCGTGCTGTGGCTGGGGTTGCGCGCCCTGCCGCAGAACGGCGTGGCGCCGCCGGCCGGCATGCGGCTGCCGTGGATCGACGTGCTTCTCAATGCGCTCATGTTCGGCATGGTGTTCCTGGGGGTTGATGCGCTGGGTTCGCGCTCCGGCGCTTCCCTCACATCTGCCGGCGCCAGTACCGGACTGGCCTTGCTGGTGGGAGGCCTCGTGATTGGCGTGGTCTATGTGCGACGCCAGTGGGCACTGCCGCTGCCACTGTTTCCGCTGGACCTGCTGCGAATTCCCGTGTTCGCGCTGTCAATGTGTTCATCCATCGGCGCCTTCGCGGCGCAGATGCTGGCCTACATCGCATTGCCGTTCCTGCTGCTCGACAGCTACGGCCGCACGCCGCTGCAGGCCGGCCTGCTGATCACCGCCTGGCCACTCGCCATCGTGGCCATCGCACCCGTTGTGGGCCGCCTGATCGGCCGCTATCCGGACGGTCTGCTCGGTGGCATCGGCATGGCCATCATGGCG
>JBDTCK010000080.1:0-30360 GCA_039923645.1 Rhodoferax sp. | reverse complement strand
AACAGAACCCGACGTCGCGCTGGCGCTGTGCTGGCTGCGTTCAAGATCAGTAGAAAGTATAAATGCGAATCAGTCTTATTTGATTCCGTGATTCCAAAAAAGTTGCTTTTACCCAAAACGGTGCGTCAACGGTGGCACGGGGCCACCCGGGTTCGGCTCACGTTGTGGCAAGTTGGGCCATGGCTTTGCCAACTTCATTGGTGCCCTGTGCGGAACCGCTATGCGGCACGATCTCGCCCGCCCGCTCCGTGACTTCGGCCAGTCGCGCGGCAAGCTGTTCAGGCGCATCGGCGTGCGTGCCGATCCAGACGCCGTGGGTCAGCGTGACGTGCGCCGCCTCGAAGGTGCCGGCGCCGGCGCACAGGATGGTGCGACTCGGTGCATCGATCGATGCCAGCACGAGCATCGCCGGCACCACGGCTTCGGGCTTCAGGGCTTGCAGAACGGCTTCGGGCATCAGGCCTTCGGTCATACGGGTCGCGGCGGTGGGCGCCAGACAGTTGACGCGGATGTCGTGTTTGATGCCCTCGATCGAAAGGGTCTGCATCAGCCCCACCAGCGCCATCTTGGCCGCGCCGTAGTTGGCCTGGCCGAAATTGCCGTACAGGCCCGACGACGAGGTGGTCATCACGATGCGGCCGTACTTCTGCGCGGTCATCAGTGGCCAGACCGCCTTGGAGCAATGGACGGCGCCCATCAGGTGCACCTCCATCACCAGCCGGAAGTCGTCCAGCGCCATCTTGGCGAAGCTCTTGTCGCGCAGGATGCCGGCGTTGTTGACCAGGATATCGATGCGGCCCCAGGCATCGACCGCCTGCCGCACCATCGCCTGAACGGCGTCGTAGTCGGTCACCGAGGCGCCGTTGGCAATGGCCTGACCGCCGCCAGCGCGGATTTCGGCCGCTACGGCCTCGGCAGCGCCCGAAGGCGCACCGATCGAACCGTCCCGCGCCCCGCCCAGATCGTTGACCACCACCTTGGCGCCGCGTGCCGCCAGGGCGAGTGCGTGCTGGCGGCCGAGTCCGCCACCCGCGCCGGTGACGATGGCAACGCGGTCCTTGAAGTCGATACTCATGATTTTTTCTTCCTGTCATTTAGGGGATGCGTGCCCGGCCCGGCTTCTGATAGCCTTTGCTGGACACGCGCTGTACTTTAATTTAGAAACTGCCGCGCCCATCGAAAGCCGTTGATGCAATTGAACTCCGAGGTCATCACCACCCCACCCCGAGCTGCCGCCACGGTCGTCATGCTGCGTGACGCCGCCGCAGGGCTGGAAGTCTTCCTGCTACGGCGCCACAGTTTGTCCGACGTGCTGGGGGGTGCCTACGTTTTCCCCGGTGGCAAGGTGGATGCGCACGACGCCGAACTGGACATGGCGGCCCGGCTGGACCAGTCGCCACAACAATTGCATGCAGGATTGAACGAGCCCGAGATCGATGCCGTCACCGCAGCCAGTCTGTATGTGGCCGCGCTGCGCGAAGCATTCGAGGAATCGGGTGTCCTGTTTGCACAGGAAGCATCCGCGCAGCAGGTTGCACAGGCTGGCGATCTGCTGCGCCAGGGTTGCGGTTTTGACGAAATGCTGTCGCGCATGGCACTGCGGCTGCAGACCCGCAGCGTGGTTCCGTGGTCGCGCTGGATCACTCCAAAGGTGCCATCGGTGATCAACAAGCGCTTTGACACGCGATTCTTTGTGTCGGCCGTGCCGCCCGACCAGATCGCGCGTCACGACGAGCACGAAACCACGGAGAGCGCGTGGCTGCGCCCCCGCGCTGCCCTGGAGCAATACCGGGACGGCCGCATTGAGCTGATACCGCCGCAAATCATGAGCCTGGCACATCTTTCGCACCACGCGACAGTTGACAGCGTGTTGCGGGAAGCACGCGGGCGCAGGCCCCCGGTGATCCGGCCAGAGTCGTTCGAGCAAGGTGGGGAGCGCGTGATCTGCTACCCCGGCGATGAGCGTCATTCCATCCACGAACGCGCGCTCCCAGGACCGACCCGGCTCCACTATTGCAACCAGCGTTTCGAACCGCTGGAAGGCTTCGAAGCGCTTTTCGCGTGACATGCGAGCGCGCGCGAACCTGTACCGATCCGCCAACCAATCCAACCCGACCCACTACTCAACCAAACTCCAGGAGCCCTGCCATGAACACCATCACCAATCACCAGATCCGCCTGGCCGCACGCCCGGTCGGCACGCCGACGCGCGCCAACTGGAGCAACACCACGGAGGCGATCACCGAGCCAGCCGAGGGCGGCGTGCTGGTCAAGACGCTGGCGCTGTCGCTCGACCCCGCGATGCGCGGCTGGATGAACGAAGGCAAGAGCTACATCCCGCCCGTGGCCGTCGGCGAAGTCATGCGTGCCGGTGGCATCGGCAAGGTCATTGCATCTAAAAGTCCGAACTATGCGGTCGGCGACATCGTCTCGGCCGGGCTGGGTGTGCAGGAATATCTGCAGATCGCACAAGAAGATATGAAACGCAGCGGCCTGGCCAAAATCGACCTGGCGCTGGGCAGCCTGACGCAATGGCTGAACGTGCTCGGCATGCCCGGCATGACGGGTTATTTCGGGCTGATGGACGTCGGTCAGCCCAAGCCGGGCGAGACCGTCGTGGTCTCCGGCGCTGCGGGCGCGGTGGGCCAGACGGTCGGCCAGCTGGCCAAAATCAAGGGCTGTCGGGTGGTCGGGATCGCCGGTGGCAAGGCCAAGTGCGACTGGGTCGTGCAAGAGCTCGGCTTCGACGCCTGCATCGACTACAAGGATGGCGATGTAAAAGCCGGCCTCAAGGAACATTGCCCGACCGGCGTGGACATCTATTTTGACAACGTGGGTGGCGAAATCCTGGACGCGGCGCTGGCGCGGTTGGCGCGCGGCGCGCGCATCATCATCTGCGGCGCCATCAGCCAGTACAACAACACCACGCCGGTGCAGGGACCGAGGAATTACCTGAGCCTGCTGGTCAACCGCGCGCGCATGCAGGGCATCGTGGTGTTCGACTACGCCGACCGCTACCCACTGGCCGTGGCCGAATTGGCGGGTTATTTGAAGAATGGCCGCATGACGAGCAAGGAAGACATCGTGAAAGGCCTGGACACCTTTCCCGAAGCGCTGATCAAGCTCTTCACGGGCGAGAACTTCGGCAAACTGGTGCTCCAGGTCGCTGAAGACTGACTCCGCGTCCGGTCGGTCAGACCGCACCATACGGATGCGTGGGGTCGATCCACAACACCGTTTCAGGTTTCTCGGCCGGCTCGATCGCCAGATTGACCGCCACCGCTTCGCCGTCGCTGCGGCACAGTACGCATTCCAGCGGCTCGGTGGGGCTGGCGTTGATTTCCTGGTGAGGCACATAAGGCGGCACGTAAATGAAGTCGCCGGGGCCGGCCTCGGCCGTGAACTGCAGGTGCTCGCCCCAGCGCATGCGCGCGCGCCCCTTGACGATGTAGATCACGCTTTCCAGATGGCCATGGTGATGGGCGCCGGTCTTGGCGTTGGCATGGATGGTGACGGTGCCGGCCCACAATTTTTGCGCGCCGACCCGCGCGAAGTTGATGGCCGCCCTGCGGTCCATGCCTGACGTCTGGGCAGTGTTGCCATCGAGCTGGTTGCAGGGGACCACCCGCACGCCATCGTGCTTCCAAGTTTCGTCCGCAGCGTCATTTGACTGATCGTGCCCGTGTGGGCCATGTGAATGATGCGTACTCATGGGGGCACCTGTGAGGTTTGGAAGCCGGGCCGGCGGGTGGGACAGGAATCAATCGATCAAAGCCGCGTACACCAGGTCGCGAAACAGCGGGCGGTAGAGTTCGCGCTGGTTCGGGGCCTGGATCATCATCAGCGCGAACAGGTCCTCGGCTGGATCGACAAAGAAAGTGGTGCCCGCGATGCCGCCCCAGAAGTACGAACCGACCGAACCCGGGACCGCCGACAACCCGGCCGCAGTACGCACCGCAAATCCCAGCCCGAAGCCGTTCCCGGGCGTGAGCAGCGCGGCGGAGCCGCTACGCGGATTGACCGGGATAGCGCCGAGGTGATCGGCCGTCATCCAGTCCACGATGCGTGGACCCAGCAGCCGCACGCCGCCCAGTTCACCCTTGTTCAGCATGAACTGCAGAAAGCGCGCGTAGTCCATGGCGGTCGAAACCAGGCCACCACCCCCCGACTCCATCTGCGGCTGTTGCCGCGGATCGAACAGCGCCGTCGTCAAGCCGCCTTCGGGGTCGCGCGCAAAGGGCTCGGCAATGCGGCCATGGTGCTTGGGCGGCACCCAGAAGCCGGTCTCGAGCATGCCCAGCGGCACAAAGATCTGTTCGTGCAGGAATTCGCCGAGCGGCTGGCCGCCGAGGACCTCCACCAGCCGGCCCAGTACGTCAGTGGCGCGGCTGTACTCCCAGACGGTGCCCGGCTGCGCCATCAGGGGCAACGCGGCCAGTGCGCGGGAGAATTCCGTCGTGTCGCGCGTACGCGAACCGATGCGCGCCGCCGCATATTGGCGCTGCACGGCCGACATCCCGAGAAACTCATAGGTCAGCCCTGCGGTGTGGCGCAACAGGTCCTGCACCGTGGCGCCCGACGTCACGGGCTGCAGTTCCAGGCTGCCGTGATGTTCCACAGCCAGTTGCTGTGCCGTGTATTCCGGCAGGTATTTCGAGACCGGATCGCTCAGCAGGAGCCGGCCCCGCTCCAGCAGCATCATGACCGCCACCGAAACGATCGGCTTGGTCATGGAGTAAATACGAAACAGCGAGTCCCGCGCCATCGGTGTTCCGCCAGCGGGGTCCTGTTGTCCCAAGGCTTCAAACAGTGCCAGCTTGCCACGGCGCCCGATCAACGCCACAGCGCCGGGCAGACGCGCCCGGTCGATCTCGGACTGAAGGATGAGCCGTAGCCGGTCCAGGCGCGAGGCGTCGAGCCCCACATCGGCCGGCAGCGCAGTGGAAAACGGGGAAGTCGAACTCATGCGTGCCACTCTTTCCAGGTACTCAAAATGAACCGCCGCACGCCCACGAAACTACAGTATTGATAGCTCTATGTGTTGGCTGAATATGGGCGAGAGGCACTTTTTACTATGAATTCTGGCGCTCTGCCTCTTGCAGCGTGCGCCACATCACCGTGCCGCTGCCACTCTTGGGCAAGGCATCGACAAACTGCACGATGCGCGGCGTCTTATAAACGGCCATGTGCTCGCGGCACCAGTCCATGATCTCCTGTTCGGTCACATTGCCCTTGTGCGATTCCCGCAGGACCACCACGGCCTTGACCGTTTCACCGCGGTGGCTGTCGCTGGCCGGGATGACGCAGGCTTCCTGAATCGCAGGATGTCGGAACATCAGCGCTTCGACCTCGGCCGGCCAGACCTTGAAACCCGAGGCATTGATCATGCGCTTGAGCCGGTCGGTCAGGAAGAAATAGCCATCCTCGTCCACGTGGCCCAGATCGCCGGAACGGAAGAATTTCTTGCCTTCAAAATCGATGAAAGCCTCTGCAGTGGCTTCGGGCCGCTTCCAGTAGCCCGCAAACACCTCGGGGCCATGGATGATGATTTCGCCCTGCTCGCCCTGCGGCATCTCCCGCAGCGTGTCCGGATCGACAACGCGTGCGTCGGTGCTCATGAACGGGATGCCCAGACATTGCTGCTTGGGATTGTCCGGTGGGTTGCTGTGCGAAGGCGCGGCGGTCTCGGTCAGCCCGTAACCTTCCACATAGCGCAGCCCGAACTGCTCCAGCAGCCGCTGCGCGACCGCCTGCGGCATAGCCGCACCACCACCGCCGATGGAGACCAGGGTGGACAGGTCATAGCGCTGGAAGTTCGGACTGGCCAACAGGTCGATCACCATGGTCGGGATATTGGTCCAGTGCGTGACGCGCCATGCGGAAATGAGACGCCCGGCCAGGTCGCGATCCCAACGCGGCATCACCACCATGGTGGCCGCGACGTAAATGGCCACGTGCATCTGGCTGACCATGCCGGTGGCGTGGAACATCGGCACCACCGCGAGCACGATATTTTCCGGTGTGCCATTTCCCCATAGACAGCTCGCGACGGTGTTATGCATGATGCTGGCGTGCGTGTGCATGCAGCCCTTGGGCAGGCCCGTGGTCCCGCTGGTGTAGGGCAGGATCGCGAGGTCCGCAGGTCCCACCGTGTGCACGGGTGGCTCGCCCGTGCCCGCCAACGCGTCATCCCAAGCCAGCACCTTGCCGCCGATCAGGCTCGGCAGGGCATGGCGGGTCGTCAGCCACGACATCCAGGCCGCGGGCGGCGCGCTGTCGCCCTGCACTCCAGCGTCGAAGGCGTCAGTGAAGTGCGTCACGATCAGGTGCGACAGGCGCTCGGCGACAGGCAGTGCGTTGCTGGCCTGCGCCAGTTCGCCGGCCAGGTCGGCGGTGGTGAAGGCAACCTTGGCGTCAGGGTCGTTGATGTAATGTTTGAGCTCTTCCGTGCGGTTCATCGGATTCACCGGCACCACCACGGCGTTGGCCCGCAGGATGGCGAAATGGGCAATCACGAGCTGCGGGCAATTTTGCATGCACAGCACGACACGGTCACCCTTTTTGACTCCGACCCCATGCAGGCAGGCCGCCAGGCGCTCTGCCTTCTGTAGCAGCTCGGCATAGCTGAGGGTGCGGCCGAAGAACACGAGCGCGGCCTTGTCGGGGTAGCGCAGTGCGCTCACCACGAGGTTTTGCCAGAGGGAATTGGACGGAGGCGTGAGCCGGTACGGCAGGCGTCGGGGCCAGAAGCGGTAGTGCGCGGGTACTTTGGCAGCAGCCTGTCCGGGCTGCAAGGACGTCACGTCGGTCATACAAAATCTTCCTCTCGTCATGGTCTGGTCAAGCGCCACACCGAACAATAGAGTACCCGCATTTCGCAACAGACCTTCCCTGTCACACGCGGGACCCCGGCCCCAGCCCACTCGCCGATCCCGCGCCGGCGTAGATAATCAAGGCGCCATGACACGTCCCACCCCTCAAGCCGCGCCGTCGCAGCCGCGCCGCCGTTCCCTCGGCAGCCTGACCCAGGTGGCCGGCATCGAGGTCGGCCACTTCACCGACGCGCGCCGCCCGACCGGTTGCACCGTGATCGTGGCACGTGCGGGCGCGGTGGCTGGCGTCGATGTGCGCGGCGCAGCACCCGGAACACGCGAGACCGATCTGCTCCAGCCCGGCAATCTGGTGGAACAGGTGCATGCCATCGTTCTGGCCGGCGGCAGCGCCTGGGGGCTGGATGCCGCATCGGGCGCGATGCGCTGGCTGGAGGAACAGGGAATCGGTCTCGATGTCGGCTTTGGTCTCGTGCCGATCGTGCCGGCTGCCGTACTGTTCGACCTGCCGCTGGGCGACGCGCGCATCCGGCCCGACGTGCAGGCCGGATACCGGGCCTGCGCGGCCGCCTCGCGCCGACGCCCGGCCGAGGGCAACGTGGGCGCTGGCGCCGGCGCCGTTGTGGGCAAGGCGTTCGGGTTGCCGCGCGCCATGAAGGGTGGCATCGGCAGCGCGTCGGTCACCCTGCAGGGCGTTACGGTGGGCGCCATCATTGCCTGCAACGCACTGGGCGATGTGATCGATCCCGACACGGGCCGCGTGATCGCCGGTGCACGCACGACCAACGGGCGCGCACTACAGGACAGCCGGCGCGCCATTTTGCGCGGAGAGCCACTGCATCCCGTGCTTGCAGGCACGAATACGACGATCGGCGTAATTGCCACGGACTCCGTGATCAACAAGACCCAAGCGCAAAAACTGGCACAGCTGGCGCATGACGGGTTGGCACGCAGCATCAACCCGGTGCACAGCATGTCCGACGGCGACACACTGTTTGCACTGGGCACGGGTCAGTCCGGCAAGACGCTGAGCATGCTGACCTTGGGCACCATGGCGGCCGAGGTCACCGCCAGGGCCGTATTGCGGGCCGTACAGGCGGCGCGTACGCTGGCTATCGGTGATCTCCACCTTCCCTGCGCGCGCGATCTGGCCGCGCCGCTTTGATGGCATGACCAAACGGCTCAAGCTCCTGCTGCTGTCGGTCCACGATCTGTCCATCTCGATCGGGCCACTGCTGCTGATCCTGATCGGGGTGCTGGTGGCGGCCTACTGGTGGCTGGACCCGCAGCCACCCAGGCAAGTGACGCTGGCAACCGGGCCGACCGGGAGTGCCTATGCCACGTTCGGTACGCGCTACGCGAAAGCGCTCGCGGCCAATCACATCCGCGTTGTGCTCAAACCCACGGACGGTTCGTCCGACAACCTGCAGCTGCTGCGCAATGGCGAAGCCGACGTCGCCTTCGTACGCGGCGGCAGCGCCGACCCGGTCGCCGACGAGACGGCCGGCCTGACCTCGCTGGGCAGCCTGTTCTACGAGCCGCTGTGGATCTTCTACCGCAGCGATGTGGCACGCCGCATCGACCGCAAGAGCGGCGTGCTGGGCTCGCTCACGCAACTCAAGGGGCTGCGCGTCAACGTCGACAAGCCTGGCAGTGGCGTTCCAGCCATCATGGAAAAGCTGTTCGCGGTGAACCATCTGGACGCGCAGTCGATCCAGCTTTCGTACTTCGAGCCGGCCCCTGCCATGCAGGCGCTGCTGGCCGGCTCACTGGACGCCGTCGTACTGGCGTCGGCACCGCAATCACCGCTGGTGCAAAAGCTGCTGCGCGCGCCCGGCATCGAGCTCATGGATTTTCCGCAAAACGACGCTTATTCGAGGCGCTTTGCATTTCTGTCGGCAGTCACGCTGCCGCGCGGCGTGGTCGACCTCGCGCGCGATATGCCGCCACATGATGTCGAACTATTGGCTGCCACCACCTCGCTGCTGTCGCGCGAACAAACCCATCCGGCCCTGCGCCAGTTGTTTGCGCAAGCCGCATTGAAACTGCATGGTGGTGCCGGCTGGTTTCACCGGGTGGGCGATTTCCCGAACACCAAAACCAGCGAACTGCCGGTCAGCCCCGAGGGCGAACAGGCCATCAACGGCACACCGCCTTTCTACCAGCGCTATTTGCCGTTCTGGGCCAGCAACCTGGTCGAGCGCATGTGGCTGGTGCTCGGTGGCCTGCTGGTGCTGATGCTGCCGCTCAGCCGCCTGGTGCCGCCGCTCTACCAGTTCCGCGTGCGCCGGCGCGTATTCCGCTGGTATGCGCGGCTACGCGACATCGAAGCCAGGATCGATGCCGAACCGGGCCAGCACGACGCCATGCTCGAAGACCTGGACCACCTCGACCGCGTGGTCAACCATGTCGCGGTTCCGCTGTCGTACGCCAACGAGCTTTACGCGCTGCGCAATCACATCGATCTGGTGCGCCAGAAGCTGCTTAAAGTGTGACGTCCACGCTGTTGCGCATGGCAGTCTGCGCCACCGCATCGAGCGCACTGTCCAGCACCGCCTGATCCGAGAACAAGCGCAGGGTGCCGACCTGCACCAACTGGTCAAGTGAATGCCGCGTCATTGAGTGAGTGCCGCCGTTGACACCGGTGAACATGAACAGGTTGCCACGCCCGCTGGCCCAGGTCAGCTGCATGCGCGTCCAGCGTCCATGCAGTTGCAGCTCCACCCAGGCACCGAGTGAAATGGGGGACTCCCCAGTCGACGCGATAGGCGCCGCCGCAGCATCTTGCGATGTATCTGCCGGGCCCGCCAGAGGCTGGGTCGGCTCAAAACGCGGCTTGGACAGCAGCGAGTCCGTGGCTTCGATAAAGCCCGATTGCTGCGCCTCGGAAGGAGCCAGCCACAGCCGGGCTTCGTCCCCGTCGCGAAACATCGCGTCCAGCCTGGCGCGCACAAGCGCTTTGGCGTCGGGTGGCGTCGCAGCGGTGGCTGCGGGCTTGAGTGCTCGCTGATGCAACACCATCAACTGGTTGAAGAACAGGTCTGCCGCCGCCGCCGGATACTCAATACCCGCAAGTCCCTCGCGCAACTTGCCGAGCAGGGGCGCAATCATGCTTGTCAACCGGGCCACGTCCGCCTTTTGCAGCCCGGGCTGGGTGCTCCACAACAGGTCGCGTGCGACACCGAGGCAACCCGCGGGATCAGCCACACCGGCCGGCTGCGCCAGCCTTGCCTGTGCCGCCACCTGTGCCCAGGGGCCGCACAGAAAGGTGACGACAGATGCTGATGCCTGCGCGACTTCGGTCCACTCGCGCATCTCTTTCGCAACGCTTCGCGCCACTTCGTTTCGCAGCTCCGCCTGGGCCAGGACCTGAGCCGCCTTTTTTTGCTTTTCACGCTCATGCTCTTCCTGGCGCACCCAGACCGGCTCAAGCGACTTGAGGGCGAGCTCGAAGGGTTCAGCGCTGTCAATCGATCCACGCGAAAGGACGTCAACTGCCTGGCGCAGTGGCCGCATGAAGGTCTCGAACTCCGGAGCGTCCGCCGCCCGATAGGCCAGGCTTCGATGCGTCATCTGCTCGATCAGCCGGCGCGCCGGGTGCTGCTTGTGGCTGAAAAAGCGGGGATCAATCAGGGCCAGCCGCAACAGGGCGGGCTCGATATCGCGAACCGCCTGCCGCACCGGCGCCAGCAAACGCGTGTCGCGCGTGATGTTGTCCACCATCAGGGAAACCACTTCGAGCCCCAGTGCCTGCCCCAGCCCACGTGCCTGCTGGCGTAACTGTTCGCGCAGCTGCGGCGCGGCCTGCACCGCAGCCGGTGCGGGATCGCTCGCCCGCTTGGCCAGACGCTGCATCACCTGGTCCACCTGGTTCATCTCCTGCAGCGCTTCGAACGCAGCCGGCACCGTGTTCGCAAAGCCGGGCGGCGGTGGCTCCTTGCCGCCGGATTCAAATTCCCGCGCGAACCGGGCCGCGAACGAGTCTGGAGCCGGATGGGTGTCCAGTTCTCCCGCCAGCAGCCGGCGCAGTTGGCCTAGCGTCAGCCCGGTCGCATCACGGGCCGCCGCGGCGGGCCGGAACACATCAGGCGACGATGTCACGACGTAGGCCGCATGCGCCACGCCCTGGGCGCGTAATGAGGCGCTCAACGACGCATAAACGGCACCCAACTCGGCGCCCAGTGTCGCACCCATGTGCTGCATCCAGTTCAACCAGACCAGCGGGGGCACGTCCGTCTGCGCCAGCAGGCTGCGCAGCGTGCGTACATACAACTCGGGGCGCACCGGATTGCGATGAGCCTGAACTGTTTTAAGGCCTTGCGCTGCGCAAATCAGCGCATTGAGATCGGTCAACTGGTGGTCGCTTGCAAGCAGCGCCACCTGCAGCGCGCGCGCGACCTCGACACTTTCCTGGACCTGTGTCTCGTCCATCAACTCCAGCTCGTCGAAACTCAGGGTCGCAACCGTGGATTTGACCTTTTGCCCCGACACCTCTTCGGCAAAGGCAGCCTGCAAGGCTCGCGGATACCCGGCACGGAGCCAGGCTTCGTGCTTGTCCAGCATGCGCAGCGACGCAGCCGGGGTCTCGCGCTCATCCGCGGAGACGGCGCGTACCTGTTGCTGCAGGGTCAAGCGCAGCTTGCCGGTCATCATCTCCATCAGGGATCCGCCAGCATGCGCCGCTTCGCGCAGGCAGTCGTCAAATAAGGCCGCGTGCCGGGCCGCTGGTTGCGTGTCGGGAGTGGTCATGCAGATCTGTGGCCTTGACTATTTCAGCGCTTTATAGCGCATCCGTTTTGGCTTGGCACCTTCTTCGCCCAGACGCCTCTTCTTGTCCGCTTCGTACTCCTGGTAATTGCCGTTGAAGAACACCCATTGGCTGTCGCCTTCTGCCGCCAGGATATGGGTCGCGATGCGGTCCAGAAACCAGCGGTCGTGGCTGATCACCATGAGCGAGCCGGCAAATTCCAACAGGGCGTCTTCGAGCGCACGCAGGGTCTCGACGTCCAGGTCGTTCGACGGTTCATCAAGCATCAGCACGTTGCCGCCCGCGATCAGGGTCTTGGCCAGGTGAAGGCGCCCGCGCTCGCCACCGGACAGCGTACCCACGCGCTTTTGCTGGTCGCCACCGTTGAAGTTGAAGCGCCCGCAGTAGGCGCGGCTGGCCATCTGGAACTTGCCGACGTTCAGGATGTCAAGGCCGCCCGAGACGTCTTCCCAGACCGTCTTCTCGTTCGACAATGCGTCCCGGTTTTGATCGACGAACGCCATCTTGACCGTGGAGCCGATCTTGACCTCGCCGCTGTCCGGCTTTTCCTTGCCAGCGATCAACTTGAACAGCGTGGACTTGCCCGCGCCATTGGGTCCGATGATGCCGACGATGGCCCCCGCCGGCACCTTGAAGCTCAGGTTGTCGATCAGCACCCGGTCCCCAAACGACTTGGTCACGTTGACGAACTCGATCACCTCGTTGCCCAGCCGCTCGGCCACGGGGATGAAGATCTCGTTGGTCTCGTTGCGCTTCTGGTATTCGAAATCAGACAGTTCCTCGAAGCGCGCGAGCCGCGATTTGCTCTTGGCCTGGCGCGCCTTCGGGTTCTGGCGCGACCATTCCAGTTCCTTCTTCAGCGCCTTGGCACGGGCCTCTTCGCCCTTTTGCTCCAGCACCAGACGCTCCTGCTTCTGTGCCAGCCAGTCGCTGTAGTTGCCCTTGTAAGGAATGCCGGAGCCGCGATCGAGTTCCAGAATCCACTCGGCCGCGTTGTCGAGGAAGTATCGATCGTGGGTAATGGCCACCACGGTGCCGGAATAGCGCTGCAGGAACTGCTCGAGCCAGTCAACCGACTCGGCGTCCAGGTGGTTGGTCGGCTCGTCGAGCAGCAGCATATCGGGCTTTGACAGCAGCAGGCGGCACAACGCGACCCGGCGCTTTTCGCCACCCGACAGCAGGCCGATCCTGGCGTCCCAGGGCGGCAAACGCAGGGCGTCGGCCGCAATCTCGAGCTGATGTTCGGAGTCGGTGCCGGCGGTGGCGATGATGGCCTCCAGCTCAGCCTGCTCGGCAGCCAGCGCGTCAAAGTCGGCGTCCTCCGAACCGTAGGCGATATACACCTCATCGAGCCGGGCCTTGGCCGCAAACACCGCCCCCATGCCAGCTTCAACGCTCTCGCGCACCGTCTGCTCGGGGTCAAGTTGTGGCTCTTGCGGCAGGTAGCCGATATTCAGGCCCGCCATGGGTGTGGCTTCTCCTTCGATCTCGGTATCGAGCCCCGCCATGATTTTCATCAGCGTGGACTTGCCCGAGCCATTGGTGCCCAGCACGCCGATCTTGGCGCCGGGGAAGAAGCTGAGGGAGATATCCTTGAGGATGTGACGCTTCGGCGGAATGATCTTGCCGACGCGATTCATGGTGAAAACGTATTGAGCCATCTGGTGCGTTATCTCGTGCTAGGGTGCTGGAAAGCATCAATTATCCCAGCATGCGACAATACGAACTGTTGCGGCGCTCCAGTTGCCCGCAATGTCAGCAACTTTGCTGGGGCCTTAACCTTCTGTTCAGCGCCCAATCCTGAATCCATCTGCCTTTGACTGGTGCGGTTGTCTGACTTCCGCGACAGGCCGATATCCCAGCGCCCTGGATGGCGCAAAACTATGAACTTTGAAGAATTGAACCTGGCTCCGGCCCTCGTCAAGGCCGTGCATGAGCTTGGCTACGAAACTCCCACAGCCATTCAGGCACAAGGCATTCCAGTGGTCCTGGAAGGGCTTGACATGATGGGCGGCGCCCAGACCGGCACCGGCAAGACGGCTGCATTCGTGCTGCCCATGCTGCACCGCCTGAGCCTGGCCGAGGCCCCGAAGAACAAATTCGGCGGCAAGGGCATCCGCGCCCTTGTGCTGACGCCCACACGCGAGCTCGCGGCCCAGGTGGAAGAGTCAGTCCGGAACTATGGCAAATACCTGACGCTGACCTCGACCGTAGTTTTCGGCGGGGTCGGCATGAACCCGCAAATCACCAAGGTCAAAAAGGGCGTAGACGTCCTGGTCGCCACGCCTGGCCGTCTGCTCGACCTGTTGCAGCAAGGCGTGCTGGACCTGGGGCAGGTGCAGATCCTGGTGCTCGACGAGGCCGACAGAATGCTCGACATGGGCTTTATTCACGATGTGAAGAAGGTGCTCGCCGTCGTGCCCAAGGACAAACAAAGCCTGCTGTTCTCGGCCACCTTCAGCGACGAAATTCGCGATCTGGCGGCCACGCTGCTGAAAAACCCGCAAAGCATCCAGGTCACGCCGCGCAACACCACGGTGCAGCGCATCACGCAGGTCATCCACCCGGTCGGGCGCGGCAAGAAAAAGGCGCTGTTGGCCCACATCATCCAGGAACAGAACTGGAGCCAGGTGCTGGTCTTCACGCGCACCAAGTTCGGCGCCAATAACGTCGCCGAGTATTTGACCAAGAACGGCATCCAGGCGATGGCGCTGCACGGCAACAAGAGTCAGGCGGCACGCACCCAGGCCTTGAGCGGCTTCAAGAATGGTGACATCCGGGCGCTGGTGGCCACCGATATTGCCGCGCGCGGCATTGATATCGATGACCTGCCGCATGTGGTGAACTATGAAATCCCGAACGTCAGCGAAGACTACGTTCACCGAATCGGCCGCACTGGCCGGGCCGGCGCCGATGGCGCCGCCGTGAATCTGGTGTGCCTGGACGAAGAAGGCTTCATGCAGGACATCGAGCGCTTCACCAAGCAGCAGATCGCCGTCAAGATCATCGAAGGCTTCATGCCCGAACCCGGTGAAAAGGCCGAGCCGATTGCCATGGGCCGTCAGACGATCTGGGGTGGCGCCGGCAAACCACCGAGCCGCGACGTCATGCAGGCGGCGGCAAAGGCCGCACGCACCGAAATGATGCAGCGCGTACGTGACAACAAGGCGACACAGGGCGACCGTGGCGGCAATGGCCGTGGCGCCCCGCGCAGTGGCCCGCACAGCGGCGCGCCTCACGGAGACTCCACAGCGCGTGGACCGCGTCCCGCCGCAGGCCGGGGTCGTTCGGGGGGCGGCAACGGTGGCGGCTACCGTGACGGCGCAGGCCAGCCCGATCACAACCGCACCGCCAGCGGCGCCAACCTGAACCCGGCGCCGCGCCCCGCCCAAGGCGGTGGTCAGCCAGACCCCATGCGCACGAGCGTGGACAGCATGACGGAACAACGCGGGCGCAGGAATGGCGGCGGCGGGTTCGGTGGCGGCAATCGCAACGGAGGCTCCTATGGCGGAACAGGCGGCGGCACGGGTGGCTTTGGTGGCCGGGGCAACGGGTCTCGTGGGCCGGGAGGTTCTCGCGGCTCTTTTGGCCGATGAGACGTATTCGGCAGTTCACTGCGTGGGCCGCCGCGCCCCGCCTGTCAGCCACCCCAGGCTGACTTGCCACACGGTTGACTTCGGCGCATTGCCGGCTCTGCCGCACGTGGACGATGTCTACATCGCGCTCGGCACCACCATCAAGGTGGCCGGCAGTCAGGCTGCGTTCCGCGCCGTAGACTATGAGGCCGTTGTGGCTGTAGCCCAGGCGGCGCGGTCATCTGGCGCTACGAGATTGGGAGTCGTCAGCGCCATGGGCGCAAACTCCCGATCAAGCGTTTTCTACAACCGCGTCAAGGGCGACATGGAACAGGCGGTCGGCCAGCAGGGGTTCGACAGCGTCGTCATCGTGCAACCATCTTTCATTGCCGGCGATCGCGGCAGCCTGCAGCAGCCGGGGCGCAGCGCCGAAGGATGGGCACTGCGCGCCATGCGGCTGCTTGATCCGCTGGTTCCCGCCAATTACAAGACCATTCGACCGGATCAGGTTGCCCGCGCCTTGATCCGGGCGGTCAAGGCTGGGCAGCCGGGCGTGCAAGGCATCCCTTCGGGCCGTCTGCAAGTCCTCTGAGGCCTGCTCGGTGGTGGCTCCTCAATCCCGTACGAACAGGGTCACGAGCGGGTCCGGGCCGGCTTGGCGACTCCAGTGGCCGTGCACGGCCGCATCGAAACTGGTGCTCTTGGGTAGGACATCGGCGGAATAAAAGTGCTGGCCAGGTTTGAACACACGCAAGCTGCCGTCCTGCAAAGCAATCTCCATCTCGCCACCCAGAATGAACACCCATTGCGGGGTGGTGGTGCAATGAAACTGGCTGCGAAAACCCACCGGACTGTGGCGCAGCTGGTAGCCCCCAGACGGAGAGAGCGGTGAAAGCATGGATTGCGGCGTGCCTTCGCCCAGGGCCATGGGCTCCTCGCGAAATTTCGCGCGCCCGTCCGTGTCGGTGTACAGAACCACTCTGGTAAAAACGTTCATGTCGGAATCCCGAAATTTTGGCGCGAGACAGCCACAGTCATTAAACCAGAGCCTTGTCGAAGGCGATCTGGACTTTCATCGACTGGCGCTTGTCTCCTGCCAGCTGGAAGGCCTCGGGCCCTTGGTCGAACGCCACAATGTCACTGATCACCGGGCGCCCGTCGATCAGGCGCTGGTTCAGAAACGCCACTGCCACCGCAAACTCCGAATGAAAGCGGAAGGTGCCGCGCAGGTCGATCTCCTTACCCACCAGCACGTTCAGCGGCATTGAAATGTCACCGCCCAACCCGATCGTCACGATCACACCGCGAGGCACCACCACATCGAGGCCGCTGCGCAGCGCCTTGTCACTACCGGACGCTTCAAACATCACGTCGAACTGTCCCTTGTCCGCCGCGTAGGGCGCCAAGGCGTCAGAGTTCTGCGCCAGGTTGAACGCTTTATCGGCGCCCATTTTGAGCGCGCAGGCCAACGGCAGATCCGCAATATCGACCGCGACGATCTCGGCGGCGCCGGCTCGTCGCAGGCCCGCGATCAACAGCGCACCAATGGGGCCGCAGCCTGTGACCAGAACGCGCTTGCCAAAGACCGAACCAGCCCGGGCAATGGCGTGCAGGCCGACCGACAACGGCTCGGCCAGCGCCGCCTCGGACAGCGGCAAATCGTCGGCAATCGCATGGGCTTGAGCGGCGTCGATCACCAGCATCTCGCGAAATGCCCCCTGGACGTGAGGGAAGCGCATGGCGCTGCCATAAAAGCGCATGTCCATGCAATGGTTGTGCAAGCCCTGTTGGCAAAACCGGCACACCCCGCAAGGGCGTGACGGCGAGATGGCAATGCGCTGGCCAGGTCGAAACCCCGTCACCTCGCTGCCCACCTGATCGATGACACCGGACACCTCGTGCCCCAGGACCATCGGCTCCTTGATCCGCACCGCTCCAAAGCCACCGTGCTGAAAGTAATGCAGGTCGGATCCGCAGATGCCGCCAAAGGCAACACGAACCCGCAATTGCCGCGGCCCGGGCTGTTCGGCAGCGAAGGCTTCCAGACGCAAATCGAGAGGAGCATGACAGACCAGTGCGCGCATTGAGTTCTCCCGAGGATTGGGATCTACAGGGTGGCGGTCACGCCGCCGTCGACATACAGAATATGGCCATTGACAAAGCTGGCCGCGTCGCTGGCCAGAAACACCGCTGCACCGCCGAGGTCTTCCACGTTGCCCCAGCGCCGGCTCGGCGTGCGGCCCACCAGCCAAGCGGTGAACTGCTCGTCCGCCACCAGCTTTTCCGTCAGTTCGGTCTTGAAATAGCCCGGACCCAGACCGTTGACGTTGATGCCATGCGGCCCCCAATCGATCGCCATGCCCTTGGTCAGCATTTTCACCGCACCCTTGCTGGCGGTGTAGGGCGCGATGCCGGGCCGGCCGAGCTCGCTTTGCACCGAGCAGATGTTGATGATCTTGCCGCACCCGCGCGCAATCATCTTGCGCGCCACGGTCTGACCCACGAAGAACACGCTGTCGACATTGGTACGCATGAGCTGGTGCCAGTCCTGCTCGGGGAAATCCTGCAGCGGGCCACGAATCTGCAAGCCGGCGTTGTTGATCAATATTCCAATCGCGCCCAGCGTGCCTTCAATATCGTCCACCGCCGCCCGCACGGACGCCGCCTGCGTGACGTCAAAGACGCGCGCATGCACCTGCAGCCCTTCACCGCGCAGCGCCGCGACCGCCTGCTCCAGCTTGCCGGAATTGCGTCCATTCAGCACAACGGTGGCGCCCGCTTGGCCCAGGGCGCGCGCCAGTGCGAAGCCAATACCGCTGGAGGAACCCGTGACGAGCGCCATGCGCCCGTCCAATCGGAAGGAAGGGGAGGTCGTCATGCCGATGCCAGGCGCGTGCCATGGGCGTCGTCGAACAAATGAACCTTGGTGGCGTCAATTTCCAGCCGAACGATATCGTCGGGCTGGGCGGTCGTGCGCCCGTGCATCACCACGATGATCTGCGCACCTGCGACATCGAGCAACAGTTCCGTCTCGGCGCCGGTGGGCTCCACCACGATGACCTTGGCTGGAATGCCCTGCCCCGAGCTGGAAAGAGTCAGATCGCCGGGCCGCACGCCATAGTGAACCGGCTGCCCATCCTGGCCCTCGGTGACCGTACCCACCGGCCATTGCTGACCCCGCGCGTCAACCCAACACCGGCCTTCCGCCTTGCGCAGTGAACCTTGGAGGATATTCATCGACGGCGAGCCAATGAACTGGGCCACAAACAGGTTGCCGGGGTGGTCGAACAACTCCAGCGGCGTGCCGATCTGCTCGACGGTGCCGTCATGCATGACCACGATCCTGTCGGCGAGAGTCATGGCTTCGATCTGATCGTGGGTCACATACACGGTGGTCGTTTTGAGTCGATGGTGTAGCGACTTGATTTCGGCGCGCATGGACACTCGCAGCTTGGCATCCAGATTGGACAGCGGCTCGTCAAACAGGAAAACCTTGGGATCCCGCACTATCGCGCGCCCCATCGCGACGCGCTGGCGCTGACCCCCCGACAACTCCCGCGGGAATCGGTCCAACAGAGGGTCGAGGTTAAGGATGCGCGCGGCATTGCCGACCCGCTGTTCGGTCAGAGCCGCCTCGGCCTTGCGCAGCCTAAGGCCAAAGCCCATGTTCTCGCGCACGGTCATGTGCGGATACAACGCGTAGCTTTGAAACACCATGGCAATGTCGCGGTCCTTGGACTCGACGTCATTCACCACCCGGTCATCCACGGCGATCTCGCCGCCGCTGATCTCTTCCAGACCCGCCAGCATGCGTAGCAAGGTCGATTTGCCGCAGCCCGAAGGTCCAACCAGCACCATGAACTCCCCATCGGCAATGTCGAAGCTGATGCCGTGAATGATCTTGGTCTTGTCAAAGTTTTTTTCGACACTGCGAAACGATACGGATGCCATAGGGCGGACCTCTTGTGGTTCAGCTCTTCACGGCACCTGCCGTGAGGCCGGACACCATGTAGCGCTTGAAGGTGTAGTAAATTGCCGCCGGCGGCAGTGCGTAGATCAGCCCCGTGGCCATGAGCAATTCCCAGGGCGAGTCGTCAGCCTGCAGAAAGCTGCCCAACGCAACGGCCAGCGTGATGGTGCGGTCGTTGGACAACAGCAGGAACGCAAACAGATATTCGTTCCAGGCCAGCAGCAGCGCATACGTGCCAACCGCCACCAGCGACGGCACCATCAGCGGCAGGTACACGAGCCGGAAGAGTTGTAGCGCCGATGCGCCGTCCATTTTGGCAGCCTCGTCCAGCTCAAAGGGCAATTTGTCGGAGGCCTGTTTGAGGACCCAGATGCAATACGGCGCGGCGATCGTCACCATGGCCAGAATCAGGGCCCACTGACTATTGAGCAAGCCGTAGTTGCCCATGGTCTTGTACATGGGAACCGCCAGAAAGGCGGCCGGGATGAAATACGTGAACAGCGCCAGGTTCATCACTGTGCGCCCTCCGCGTACCTTGAGGCGACTGATGGCGAAGGCCGCCGCAGTCGACACAAACAGGGTCAGCAAGCCCACCGTGACGGCAATGAACAATGAATTCCAGAACTGCAGCCAGAAGTGATTCAGATAGAAATGCTTCTCCGTCAGTACGATCTCGAAGTTGCGCAGGGTCGGGTGTGTCGGCCAAAGATGTCCCGAGGTCGCCGTGTCACGGGGAGACACGGCGAACAGGACCATGTGATAGACCGGAATAATGGTCCACAAAAATAACGGCACACCAATCAGCAGCAGCTTCGCCTCGGTCGCGACGGCCTTGAAGGTCAGACGCTTCATTTGGACAACCGTTTCATCATGAAGTAGATCAGCGGTAGCACCAGCGGCATGGCCACGACGATGGACACCATTGACAGATCCACCTGATCCAGCCGCAGGTAACGAATGCCCAGGGTGGCCAGCACGTGGGTCAGATCGGCCGGGCCACCGCCCGTGAGCAGGTACACACTGTTGAAGTCGCCCAGGGTCCAGATCATCGACAAGATGGTGGAAGTCAAGTACAGCGTCTTCATGGAAGGCCAGGTGATGAACCTGAACTTCTGCCAGTTCGAGGCGCCATCCACTGAGGCTGCCTCATATTGTTCGGACGGGATCGACATTCGCCCTGCAATCAAAATAAGGGTCCAGAACGGCAGCGACTTCCAGATGTGCATCAACATGGCAAGAGTCAGCCCGAGCACCGGGTCGTTCAGCCAGTTCGGGCCATCGGCACCGGTGAGGCGAAAAATCAGCGAATTGACCAAACCCCATTCGGGGTTGAGCATGAAACGCACCGACAGGATGGTGGGGATCGAGGGCATCGCCCAGGGCAGGATGAACAGCACCGAGAGCCACTTGATCCAACCTCGGGTTTGTAGAAAAAAGCCGGACAACCCCAACGCGATCAGCATCTTGATGTTGACACCCACCAGCAGAAAAACCAGCGTGTTGATCACCGTACGGAAAAATATCGGGTCGGCAAACAGTTTGACGTAACTGTGTGGATGGCGAGCCAGCCACAGGCCGTAGCCCACAGGGTAAATCACAAACGCAAGAAAAATCAGCAGATAGGGAATGACCATGATCATTCCCCAGCGCTGCCACGAAGACATAGCGCGGCGCGCTGCACGGACCGGCGGTCGGGATTGTTCCAGCGTGATTGTGTTCATGGTGATTAGTTGAGCCGGCCACCCCGAGGTCGGGAGGCCGGCATCACTCTATCGTGGTTCGAGCCCGTGGCCTAGCTGGCGATGGCCTTGATGCGCGCGATCATTTCGTCGACCGCCTGGTCGACCGGGATTTTCTCGCTGACCACACGGTTCATGGCCTTGGCCCACACGTTTTCGTTATTCACGATGGTGAACTTGTAGTTCTTGGTGAACTCGAAAGTCACCGTGCCGGCCATGTACTGGTTGTACACCGACAGACGGTGCCGGTCAGCCTTCCAGAACGGACTTTGCTGTGCCACCTTGGTAACCGGGAACCAGCGACCCAGTGAGCCTTCCACGTAAGGCGTCAAGTTGTCTTCCTGCAGCAGAAAGCTGACAAACTCCTTTGCAAGGGCCTTGTTCTTGGAGTCCTTGAAAATCACACCCGTCTTCACCGCCGAGCGGTACTGCATCTTGCTGCCGTCCGGTTTGTTCGGGAAGCCAGCCGTGCGGATCAGCTCATAGTAGTTTTTCTTGGCGATGGCGCGCTGCTCGGGCTTGAGCGCCTCGTTGTTCGCATCATCCAGCCATTTCGCCGCAATGGAAATCGTGGCGTTGTGCGTCATGACGGTAGTCTTGTTATGGAACGCTACATTGTTGTCCGGGTCCTTCCAGCTGGTGGACGAGGGCGGCGTGCAGCCTTCGACATAGGGCCGGGTGTAGTCGGTCAAGGCGCTGATCAGGCCCGCGCGTACCTTCGGATCGTCCAGCAGCAGTTTGCCGTTGTCGTCAACCAGCTTGACGTTGTAGGCATCCATGAAGGTCAGGAATGAATAGAACGAGTCGGTACTGTCGACGCCCATGGGCATGCCGATGCCGTAGGTGCGCGAACCGGTCTTCTTGCGATACGCGGGCTGCACCTTGCTGCACCAAAACGACCAATAGCCTTTCCAGTCCGTGGGAATGTCGGATTCCTTGTAGCCCGCCTCATTGAGCATATCGATCCAGTACTCGATATGCATGGTCTGCTGCTTGAGCGGGAAGGCGTAGTACGCCTTTTTCTTGGTGACGTTGTTGTAGAGATACGTGGTTTCAACCGTGTTGGGCGCAAACCGGTCCTTGATCGGCTCGATCACGTCGCTGATGTCCTCGAGCTTGCCGTCATACGCCCATTTGCCGGTGACCTGGAAATCGTAGACATCCGAATAGGCCACGTCGGGCGGGCTGCCGGAGTCCAGCGCCGACACCGTCTTGGGAATGGTGTCCTGTACCGCGTATTGGGAGAGTTCGACCTTGACCTTGGTCTTGGCCTCGAACTTCTTGATCGCGGCAAAAAGCGCGTCGTCTTCGGATTTGTAAAACCCCTTGACCCACCAGACGGTGAGTGTTTGCTGGGCGTTCGCATAACCCGACGCCATGAGCGCCGTGGTCATGAGGGCCGCAGTGGCAACTAGCTTGAACTTCATCAGAGAGTCTCCTTTATGGTCGTTGAGGGAAAACTTTTAGCGTCACGCGGCGCCGCCTTCAGCTGCCGCGCGGGTCGGCCCAGACTCGGCAGGTGCCGGCGCGAGGCCAGTACCTGCTCGAGGTCCTGGTGTGCGCCATCGATAAGTACCAGGACTGCCCGCTCGGCACCAGGCACATCCCCGGCGATCACTGCATCGAGCACGGCCCGGTGCAGTGGAAGTGATCGACGCGGGCCGTTTTTCTTGCGGGTGGATATCTCGAAACTGGTACGCAACAAGGCACCCAGTGCCTTGCTCATCTGCACCAGCAGGCGGTTGTGCGAGGCGCGCAGCAGCCCCTGGTGAAACCGCAGGTCGAACGTCACGTAGTCCCCCCCTTGCAGCACCGCATGCTTCATGCCGGCATAGGCGCTTTCGATGCCCGAGATGTCTTCGTCGGTCGCCCGCTCCGCGGCCAACCGGATCGCCGCCGGTTCGACGACAAGACGCAAATCCTGCAGGTCGCGGATGAATTCGGTGCTGAGCCCTATCCTGGATTGCCAGGCAATCACATCCGAGTCGAACCAGTTCCAGTCATCGGACGGCAGCACGCGAGTCCCCACCTTCGGGCCGGTATGAATCAGTCCCTTGGCGACCAGCGACTTGATGGACTCGCGCACCACCGTGCGACTCACACCAAGCTCCTCGCACAGCAAGGGCTCGGGCGGGATCGCGCTGCCCACCGCATAGCGACCGGCCACAATGGCCTCGCCGAGAAAATCGACGGTGTTGCCGTGCACATTTTTCATCAGGGTCGTCATTGCGGCACCGGCGTCAGCAAGGGCTGGCCGGCAAAGTGGGCCTGCAAGTTGCCGAAGGCCAGATCGGCCATGGCGCGGCGCGTCTGCCAGGTGGCGCTGCCCACGTGCGGGGTCAACACCACATCGTCCCGCGCGCACAGTTCGGCGGGCACCTGGGGCTCGTCCTCGAACACATCGAGTGCCGCGCCCGCGATCAGGCCCTGCTCAAGAGCGCGGATCAGCGCTCCCTGGTCGACCACCGAGCCCCGCGCGACGTTGATCAGATAGCCCTGCGGCCCCAGCGCCGCCAGCACTTGCTCATTGATGAGCCCGCGCGTTGGGTCTCCGCCCGGCGTGATGACCATCAAGAAATCGACTTGTGCCGCCAGCGCCTGCGGCGTCGGGTAGAAGCGGTACGCCGTTGCCGGCTTCTCGTGGCGCGCCGTATAGGCGATGGACATGCCGAAGCCTTCGGCCCGGCGCGCGATGGCCATGCCGATCCGCCCCAAGCCCACGATGCCCAACCTGGCGCCGCTGACCTTGCGTCCCAAAGTCATCCGCCCGTGCGACCACTCGCCGGCGCGCACGAACCGGTCCGCCTGCCCAATACGCCGCGCCACGGCAAGCAGGAGACCCATGCCCATATCGGCCACATCATCCGTCAACACATCAGGCGTGTTGGTGACCGGCACGCCGCGCTCGCGCGCCGCCTGCACATCGACCCCGTCGTAGCCCACGCCGAACACGGAAATCATTTCCAGTGCCGGCATTTGGTCGATCAGCGTGCGCGGCACCTTGGCCTCGCCGCTGCCCGCAATGGCGCGGATGCGGGGTGCGAGGGCCGCAAACGCAACCGGATCCAACTGATGCACACGATCGTGCACAACATAGGCTGCCTGCAGGGACTCCATGTATGGTGGCCACAAATTCGCAGCCACCAGAATTTCGGGTTTTGACAAGACACACTCCAGGCAGCAAACCAAGATCCACATTTGGTTGGCACCCCGTGCCAGCCGCTTCCGTTGAAATTCGCCGTATTGACCGGACGCCCAAATTGAGCTTTACAGATCACGGCCGATTGCTTATGGTATTACCATAATACGATCACACCCCTCAGGGTATTCCCCGAAATTAAACTTCGTAACTCTCCACACCATGAACCAGCCACCCAAGAAAAAGCCCGAAGAACTCCGCAGCCAGCAATGGTTCGGCCGCCAGGACCGCGACGGCTTTGCCTACCGCAGCTGGGTCAAGGGCAAGGGCGTGCCGCATGACCAGTTCGACGGCCGCCCGGTTATCGGCATCTGCAACACCTTCAGCGAACTCACGCCCTGCAACTCCCACTTCCGCACCCTGGCCGAGCAGGTCAAGATCGGTGTGTACGAAGCCGGCGGATTTCCGCTCGAGTTCCCGGTCATGTCGCTGGGCGAGACGCTGCTGCGCCCGACCGCCATGCTGTACCGCAACCTGGCGTCTATGGACGTGGAAGAGAGCATTCGCGGCAACCCACTGGACGGCGTGGTGCTGCTGATGGGCTGTGACAAGACCACACCCTCGCTGGTCATGGGCGCGGCCAGCGTGGACCTGCCAACGATTGGCGTCAGCGGTGGCCCGATGCTCAACGGCAAATGGCGCGGGCAGGACCTGGGCTCGGGCACCGGCGTGTGGAGCATGAGCGAGCAGGTGCGCGCCGGCACGCTCAAGCTGCAGGATTTCTTCGAGGCCGAAAGCTGCATGCACCGCAGCCACGGCCATTGCATGACCATGGGCACGGCCAGCACCATGGCCAGCATGGTGGAAGCGCTGGGCATCGGGCTGCCGGGCAACGCGGCGTACCCGGCAGTCGACGGGCGGCGCAACGTGCTGGCGCGCATGGCGGGTCGGCGCGCCGTCGGCATGGTGCACGAGGACCTGAAGCTGTCGAAAATCCTGACGCGCGAGGCGTTCGAGAACGCCATCAAGACACTCGCCGCAATCGGCGGCTCCACGAATGCCGTGATCCACCTGATCGCCATGGCAGGGCGCATCGGCATCAAGCTCACGATCGACGACTTCGACCGGCTCGCTGGCGAACTGCCCTGCCTGGTGAACCTGCAGCCGTCGGGAAAATTCCTGATGGAAGACTTCTGCTACGCGGGTGGCCTGCCCGTCGTGCTCAAGGAGATGGCGCAGCACCTGCACCTTGATGCCATCACGGCCAACGGCCTGACGCTCGGCGAGAACATTGGCGACGCACAAAACTACAACACCGAGGTGATCAAGCCGCTCGCCGCGCCTTTCAAGGAGCACGCCGGCATCGCGGTGTTGCGCGGTAACCTGTCGCCGCGCGGCGCCGTCATCAAACCCAGTGCCGCCACGCCCGAATTGATGGTGCACAAGGGCCGCGCGGTGGTCTTCGAAAACATCGAGGACTTTCACAAGCGCATCGACGACGAGTCGCTCGACATCGACGAAAACTGCGTCATGGTGCTCAAGAACTGCGGGCCCAAGGGCTACCCCGGCATGGCCGAGATCGGCAACATGCCGCTGCCGCCCAAGGTGCTGCGCAAGGGAATCACCGACATGGTGCGCATCAGCGACGGGCGCATGAGCGGCACGGCCTACGGCACGGTCATCCTGCATACTGCGCCCGAAGCCGCCGCTGGCGGACCGCTGGCCGTCGTACAAAACGGCGACATGATCGAGCTCGACGTGCCGCGCCGCCTGCTGCACCTGCACGTCAGCGAGGAGGAATTGGCGCGCCGGCTGGCCCAGTGGACGCCGCCCGAGCCGCCAATGTCGTCGGGCTACTGGAAACTGTACATCGACCGCGTACTGCAGGCCGATGAAGGCGTTGATCTGGACTTTCTGGTGGGACAACGGGGCTCGTTCGTGCCGCGCGACAACCATTGACCGCTTATGCCTGCATAGGGCCCACACGTTGGTTGATACTGATGACATTCTGATTCTTTCATGCTAAAAAGTTTCAGGTTCACGGTTCAAAACACACTGCCAAGGAGACCATGGCTGCCGTTCAAATCAGAGGGGTCGAAAAATATTTCGGTGCCACCCATGTCATTCGCGGCGTGAACATCGACATTGAAGACGGACAGTTCACCGTGCTGGTGGGACCGTCAGGCTGTGGCAAATCCACCCTGCTGCGCATGATCGCGGGCCTTGAAGAAATAGGCGCCGGAGAGGTCATCATCGGTAGCAAAGTGGTGAACAAGCTGATGCCCAAGGAGCGGGACATCGCCATGGTGTTCCAGAACTATGCGCTCTACCCGCACATGACCGTGCGCGACAACCTGGCCTTCAGCCTGATGCTGGCCAAGCAGTCCAAGGCCATGGCCAATGAGCGGGTCGTGAAGGCAGCCGACATCCTGGGGTTGGTCGATCTGCTGGACCGCTTCCCTCGCCAGTTGTCTGGCGGACAGCGTCAGCGTGTGGCCATGGGTCGCGCCATCGTGAGGGATCCCCAGGTGTTTCTGTTCGACGAACCCCTGTCCAATCTTGACGCGCAATTGCGGGTGCAGATGCGCACCGAGATCAAGGAACTGCACCAGCGCCTCGAAACGACCTCCATCTATGTCACGCACGATCAGATCGAGGCCATGACCATGGCCGACAAGATCGTCGTAATGCACGACGGCATCGTTGAACAGACCGGCTCGCCGCTGGAGTTGTACGACCATCCGGCCAACCGGTTCGTGGCCGGTTTCATCGGCTCGCCGGCCATGAATTTCCTGCCCGGTGTGCTCAAGCACGGCGCCGGCGCCGCCACCGTTGAGTTCAGTGGCGGCCTGTCCCTGCCCGCGCCGGTCGATGCGGGCGGCCAGGACGGTCAGAAAGTCATTTACGGTACCCGGCCCGAGCACATCGACCTGGCCGGCGCGAGTGACGGCGTTGCGGTCGAAGTGGTGGTGGTCGAACCCACCGGAGCCGACACCCAGATCTTCACCAAGATGGCTGGCGTCGAGATCACCAGCGTGTTTCGTGAGCGCCATGCGTTCAGGCCGGGTGAAACCATTCGCCTGCGACCCGACCCCGCCCGCGCCCATTTGTTTGATGCTGCCAGTGGCGTGCGCCTGACGGGCTGAAGGCCTGTGGCAGCGCCTGATTTTGTTGTTTGATCCCAACCAAAAGGAGACTGTCATGTCCGATTTCAATCGTCGCAAGTTCCTCGAGAAAACGTCGGCCGCCGGTGTCGCGGTCGCGGTGCCGATGCTCTGGCCGTCCGCGGCTCACGCACAGTGGACCAACCAGCCTGAAAAAGGGGCGAAGTTGCGCGTGCTGCGCTGGAGCCGCTTCGTGCAGGGCGACATTGACTCGTACATGGTCAACGTCAAGAAGTTCACCGAGAAGACCGGCGTCGAGGTGCGCGTCGACAACGAAGGCTGGGAAGACGTGCGACCGAAGGCGGCGGTCGCGGCCAACACCGGGGCGGGTCCCGACATCATCCTGTCGACCAACGACGACGCCAACCTGTACCCCGAGAAGTTGCTCGACGTGACCGACCTGTGCGAATACCTCGGAAAGAAGTACGGTGGCTGGTACCCGGCCTGCGACGCCTTCCTGCGGCCCGACGGCAAGCACTGGATCGGCGTGCCGCTCGGCGCGGCCGGCGCGATGATGGTCTATCGCGAGAGTCAGTTGAAGGCGGCCGGCTTCGACAGCTTCCCGAAGGACACCGACGGTTTCCTGAAGATGTTCCAGGCCTTGAAGGCCAAGGGTACGCCGGGCGGCATGGCGCTCGGTAACGCCACCGGCGACAGCATGTGGACCAACTGGCTGATGTGGGCCTTCGGCGGCAAGCTGGTCGACAAGAACAACAAGGTCGTGATTGATAGCCCGGAGACCATCAAGGCGCTCGAATACGGCAAGGAGCTGTACGCCACCTTCATTCCGGGCACCCTGTCTTGGCTCGACCCGAACAATAACAAGGCTTTCCTCGATGGCCAGATCAGCGTCACCAACAACGGCATCTCGATCTACTACGCCGCGAAGAACTCGCCCGAGCCGAAGCTGAAGGAAATGGCGATCGACATCCAGCACGCCTCGTTCCCGATCGGCCCGGTCGGCGTGCCGACTGAGTCGCATCTGTTCTTCAACCAGATGATCATGAAGTACACCAAGTACCCGCACGCAGCCAAGGAGTTCCTGCGCTTCATGATGGAAAAGGACCAGTTCGACCCATGGTTGACGGCTTCCGGCGGCTACATCGCGCCGCCGCTCGACGCCTACGCGAAGATCGCCATCTGGACCGCCGATCCGAAGAACACGCCGTATCGCGACGCCGTGAAGAACCTGCGGCCTGGCGGCTACGACGGCAAACTTGGCTACGCATCGGCCGGCGCGGCGGCCGACTTTATCGTCGCCAACATGGTGGCCGAGGCGGGGAGCGGCGCCAAGACGCCGAAGGAAGCGGCAGAGCGCGCGCAAAAGCGTGCCGAGCGCTACTACAAGGTCTGACGGCACGTGCCTGTTGACACCCCTTGTACCGAGGATCCCACACTCCAGGCTGCCCGGGGCGGCGGCTTGGGGTGCAAGGTGACTCGCCTTTTTCTTCACGGCAGGACTGACTGAACGCCACCATGCTGCAAAAACTGCAAAACAGTCGCAACGCCCTGGGCTTTATTTTCATGCTGCCGGCCGCGGTATTGCTGGTGCTGTTTCTGACGTATCCGCTGGGGCTGGGCATCTGGCTGGGCTTCACCGATGCCAAGGTCGGGCGTCCTGGCGTCTGGATCGGCCTGGACAACTACAAGTTCCTGCTGGGCGACAGTGTCACCCAACTGGCATTGTTCAACACGTTGTTCTACACAACGATAGCGTCGGCGCTGAAGTTCTTCCTGGGGCTGTGGCTCGCGACCCTGCTGAACCGCAACATCCGGTTCAAAACCTTTTTTCGCGCCGTCATCCTTCTGCCCTATATCGTGCCAACGGCGCTGTCGGCGATCGCCTTCTGGTGGATCTACGATTCGCAGTTCTCCATCATCAGCTGGGCGCTGGTCAAGATGGGGCTGATCCATCAGTACATCGACTTCCTCGGCTCGCCGTGGAACGCGCGCTTCTCCGTCATTGCCGCCAACGTCTGGCGCGGCGTTCCCTTTGTGGCGATCACGCTGCTGGCGGGCCTGCAAACGATCTCGCCCTCGTACTACGAAGTGTCGGCCATCGACGGCGCCACGCCGTGGCAGCAGTTCCGCTACGTCACGCTGCCACTGCTGACGCCAATCATCGCGGTGGTGATGACCTTCTCGGTGCTGTTCACCTTCACCGACTTCCAGTTGATCTACGTGATCACCCGTGGCGGTCCGCTGAATGCGACGCACCTGATGGCCACGCTCGCGTTCCAGCGCGCGATCAATGGCGGCGCGCTCGGCGAAGGCGCAGCGATCGCGATCTCGATGGTGCCGTTCCTTCTCGCCTGCATCATGGTCAGCTTCTTCGGCCTGCAACGCCGCGCCTGGCAACAGGGAGGGGCCGACAAATGAGCAAGACCCCCGAAGCCGACTCCGGCGGCATGAGCTTCCTGGAATCCGTGCCGCGCCGCGCGGTGACGGTGTACCTGCCGCTGATCGTATTCCTGATCGTTCTGCTGTTTCCGTTCTACTGGATGGCCATCACGTCGGTGAAGCCCGATGCCGAGTTGCTCTCGCGCGACGGCAACCCCTTCTGGGTGGTCGGTGCGACCCTGACACACTTCCACAAGCTGTTGTTCGAGACCTCGTTCCCCGCGTGGATGTGGAACACGGTACTGGTATCTGTCGTGGCAACCGCTTTTTCGCTGGCGGCGGCGGTCCTCGCTGCCTACGCCATCGAACGGCTGCGCTTTCGCGGCTCCAAGCACGTCGGACTGGGGATCTTCCTCGCCTACCTGGTGCCCCCGACCATCCTGTTCATCCCGCTGGCCAACGTGGTGTTCAAACTCGGCCTGTTCGATACGCGCCTGGCGCTGATCCTGACCTATCCCACGTTCCTTATTCCGTTCTGCACCTGGCTCCTGATGGGCTACTTCCGCTCGATTCCGTTCGAGCTCGAGGAGTGCGCGCTGATCGACGGCGCCAGCCGCTGGCAGATTCTGGTCAAGATCGTGCTGCCGCTGTCGGTGCCTGGGCTGATTTCGGCCGGCATCTTCGCATTCACGCTGTCGTGGAACGAGTTCATCTATGCGCTGACCTTCATTTCGTCGTCGGAGATCAAGACGCTGTCGGTAGGCGTCGTGACCGAGTTGGTGCAGGGCGACGTCTACCAATGGGGTCCGCTGATGGCGGGCGCCTTGCTGGGCTC
>JBDTCK010000079.1:0-10223 GCA_039923645.1 Rhodoferax sp. | reverse complement strand
ATGCGACTGGTGGGTGTGGACCCCGAGCTGGCACTGGCGCGGCTGCCGCTGGCTTTGCGCTTTCCCGATGGCACCGGCTTGGCGCTGCGCCACGGGCGGTCACCGTGGGATGCGCTGGCAGGCATCGCCACGGCGCGCGGCTGGCGCTGGCGCGACAGACTGGCGCTGCTGCGCAGCGCCATCGGCTGGAGGCTCGGCGGCTTCCGGTGTGCGGCCAGCATGACCGTGGCCCAGCTGTGCGCAGCGCTGCCCGCGAAGCTGCGCGGCGAATTCGTCGAACCATTGTGCGCGGCCGCACTGAATACCCCGGCCGATCAAGCCAGCGCCCAGGTATTCCTGCGGGTGCTCCGGGACAGCCTGTTCGCGGGCCATGGCGGCTCCAATCTGCTGCTGCCCAAGGTGGATTTGGGAGCGTTGTTCCCCGACGCAGCGGCACGTTGGCTTCAGGCCCAAGGCGGCGAGCTTCGCATCGGGCAGCGGGTGCAGACGCTGCGCTGGAGCGCGGCTCAGGCTAGTGCGCCACCAAGTGTCCAATGGCACATCAACGATGAAGCGTTCGATCGCGTAATTCTCGCGACTTCGGCACTTGATGCGGCCGAGGCCCTTGCCGCATCTGCGCTAGGCGCCTCAGAAACCATAGCACGTCAGCTGCAGGGCTGGGCCGACATCGCTCGCACCCTGCGCTTTCAAGCCATCACCACTGTATACGCACTGGCCGCAACGGACCCCGGCGCTGCGCCCCTGCTACCCTGCCCCATGCTCGCGCTGCGCAGCAGTCCCGACCCGGCACGCGCCGCCCCCGCGCAGTTTGTGTTCGACCGCGGCCAGCTCGGTGGCCCCGCGAACCTGCTGGCCTTCGTGATCAGCACCAGCAACGGCAGCCGCGCCGACCTGCAGGCGCAGGTGGTCGCGCAGGCCCGCAGTGAGCTCGGTCTGCAGGTCCTGCCGCTCCAGACCATCGTCGAAAAGCGCGCGACCTTCGCCTGCACGCCGGGCCTGGTGCGTCCATCCGCGCAGATCGCGCCGGGCCTGCTGGCCTGCGGCGACTACATTGAAGGCCCCTACCCCGCGACGCTGGAGGGCGCCACGCGCAGCGGCGTAGCGGCTGCGCAGCTTCTTTGACGACAGCGGCGTCAAGTCACCGCAGTGCAACGGCGCAGAAGGCCTCGGCGTTGCAGCGTCAGGCTGGCGAGCGGCCTGCTTCGGAAAACAGCGCACAAAGGGCGCTCAGGCTCGTCAGCGTCAACGGCATTTCCCCGTCGTGCGGCCAAGCCAGTCCTGCCCGGTTGATCCAGACCGCCTGCAGGCCCGCGTCGAGCGCGCCGCGTGCATCGAGCGTGGCATCGTCACCGATGTGCAGCACCTCGGCGGGCTGAACCTGCGCAGCACTGGCGGCGGCGTGGAAGAAGCGTGGGTCGGGCTTGCCTACGCCGAACTCGCGTGCGCTCAGGGCCGCGTGAAAGTGCTGCCCGATACCGACCCGCTGAACATCGGCATTGCCGTTGGACAAGGCTACCAGCGGATAACGGCGCGCCAGATACGTCAGCACCGCGAGCGCGTCATCGTAGAAATCCACCTGCTGGCGCGCCTCAAAGAAAACGTCGAACGCGGGCTCGGCCAGTTCCGGCGCGTCGCCCGCGCGAGTCAGGGCGAGGCGAATCGACTCGCGACGCAGGGCGCTCAGGTCGTGCAGCAGATCGGGGCGCTGCGCCGTCAGGCTGTCGCGGATCTCGCGAAGCGCGGGTGGGCTGGAATACAGCGCGGCGGTGTCCGGCGCATGCTCGCCGAGCCAGCCGTGCAACGCCTTTTCTGCGCGCTCGATGGTGGGCCACACGGGCCACAGGGTATCGTCCAGGTCCAGCGAGATGGCCCTGACTTTTCGGATGTCCAGCATAGTGCGGGAGAATACCGCATGACCCTCGCCTCCCCCTTCGCGCCCGAGCCGGCGTACACCCATGGACAAGCCGCCCGAACCGCCTTGCTGCTGTGCAACCTGGGCACGCCCGAGGCGCCCACGGCAGCGGCGCTGCGCGTTTATCTGGCCGAATTCCTGAGCGATCACCGCGTCGTCGAAATTCCCAGGGCGCTCTGGTGGCTAATCCTGCACGGCATCATCCTGCGTACGCGGCCCAAAAAGTCGGCGGCGAAATACGCGAACATCTGGAGCAACGAGGGTTCACCGCTCAAGGTCTGGACCGCCAAACAGGCTTTGATGCTGCGCGGCTGGCTAGGCGAACGCGGCCATCACGTCACAGTGCGCTACGCCATGCGCTACGGCAGTCCGTCGATAGCGTCCGAGCTGGACGCATTCAAGGCCGAAGGTGTCACACGGGTGTTGATCCTGCCTGCCTACCCGCAATATTCGGGCACCACTACGGCCAGCGTGTTCGATGCCGTCTATGCGTGGGCGCAAAAGACGCGCGCCATTCCCGAGCTGCGCTTCGTGAACCACTATCACGATGACGCGGGCTACATTGGCGCGCTGGCGCAGCGGGTCAAAAGCCATTGGCAGGATCACGGACGACCCGATCAGCTCGTCATGAGCTTTCACGGCGTGCCCGAGCGCACGTTGCATCTGGGCGATCCGTACCACTGCGAATGCCGCAAGACTGGCCGGCTATTGGCTGAAAAGCTGGGGCTACGCGCGGAGCAATACACGCTCACCTTCCAATCACGCTTTGGCAAGGCCAAGTGGCTGCAGCCGTACACCGAACCGACGCTTGTGTCGCTGGCCCGCTCCGGCATAAAAAGGGTCGATGTGGTGTGCCCCGGCTTTACCAGCGACTGCCTGGAAACACTGGAAGAAATCAACCAGGAAGCGCGTCAGGCCTTCTTGCTGGCCGGTGGAAACGAGTTTCACTACATCCCGTGCCTGAACGACCAACCCGAGTGGATCGGCGCACTGTGCGGTGTGACCGAGCAACACATGGCGGGCTGGCCGACCAAGTCGGTGGCCGATGCACAGGAACTCGCCGATTCGCGCGCAGCGGCGCGGGCCCTGGGGGCCCGTCCGTAGACTGGCGCCCAGTGCATCAAAACTATTCCTTTGATAGCGTCATACCAAGACTGAATATGGGTTGGAGGCCTATTTTGCATAAAACCGACACAAACGCGGGGCACCCTGGCCCGGCTACTTGACCGGCACCGCCCCGCCCGCCGCTGTGGTGGCCTGTGCCTTTGGCTGCGCCGCCTTCTTGTTGGCCAGATGATGGCCCACAATGCAGCCGCCAATCGCCCCGATCACGGCATGATGGTGCGCGTAATGACCGGCCACGGCGCCCGCGGCGGCGCCCTTGATGCACCCCTTGGCGCTTGCCATGCCGGCCGTCCCGGCCAATACCATCGCGCACACCATCGCCATCGCAAATTTTGATTTCATCGTTGCCCCTTTGACATGACATGTATCGAACTTCCATCAACGCATGCCGCCCTGGACCTGTTGACAGGAGTTCGCGGGGCTTTCCAGGCATCGGCTGCCTGAATGTGGGGTGTGCTCTAGCCCCTCGACAACAAAGCCCTGCCCGCGGTCGACTCAGTCGTCATCCGGCCTCAACGAGCTGCGTGAATGAATGCCGCTACCGGGTTCAATTGCCCTGGCACATTCAGCGCCGGCGCGTGGCCGCAATCGGACACTTCCACGATTTGCGTCTGGCCCCGCAGTCCCGGGCCGCGTTGCAGCATTGCCGCGGTCGTCTGTGGGAGCACCAGGTCCGAGCGCGCACCGCGCAGGCACAGCACCGGAATGTCGAGGGCGTCGTAGTGGTCCCAGATCAAATAGTCGTTCGGGTAGTGGATGAACTGCTGCACCATGGCCGGGTCGTAGTGCGGCGTGACGCGGCCATCTGGCAGGCGACGCGTGGAGGTTTCGGTGAGCCGGCGCCACTGCGCGTCGCTGAGCCAGCCATAGGGCTTGTACACCTGCCGGAAGAAGGCTTCGAGTTCGAGCACCGTGGCGAATGCCGGTGGATTGCCCGCGTACGACTTGATGCGCTCGATGGCCGCATCGGCGATCTGCGGCGCCGTATCGTTCAATACTAGGCTCCTGATGCAGCCCTTGAGCGCGGGCTCGAACAGGCCCGAGGCGCAGACCAGGCCAAGGGCGCCACCCATTGAGGTGCCGACCCAGTGCGCCCGCTTGATTCCGAGTTGCGCCATCAGCTCGGCCGCGATGCGCGCGTAGAACGTCAGGCAGTACTCGCTCTTCGGGTCAGGGCTCCACTGACTCAAGCCACGGCCTATCGTGTCCGGACAGATCACGCGGTAGCGCGGGCTCAGGTGCGCGGCCAGGTCATCCATGTCGCGCCCGGTGCGCGCCAGCCCGTGCCAGGCGATCACGACCGGCGCATCCGCGGCGCCCCAATCGGTGTAGTGGATTTCGCGCCCGGCGCAGGTCAGATAATTGGAGGTAAACGAAGTCATGTGGGAGCCTTTGCCTGATTCGCCTGATGCCTGCCGGAGCGTAGCCGCCCGACGATGCCGCTCGGGAAGTAATAGACCGAGAGCACGAACAGCACGCCCAGCCACAGCAGCCAGCGGTCCGGTGAGAGCAGTGCCGCGAGCCACGGCAGAGCACTCACGGCCTCACCAGCAAGCCGCAGCAAGTCCTGCAAATAGCTTTGCGCCACCAGGAACAGTGCCGCCCCAATGGCCGCGCCGTAGATCGTGCCCATGCCGCCGATCACGACGATGAGCAGCACATCGACCATGATTTCAAACGAGAGCGAAGTGTCAGGCCCGTTGTAGCGCAGCCAGATCGCGAGCAGCGCGCCAGCCAGCGTGGCAAACAGCGCCGACAGGATGCTGGAGGCGGTGCGGTACACCACCACGCGATAGCCGATGGCTTCGGCACGGAACTCGTTCTCGCGGATCGCCTGCAGCACGCGGCCAAAAGGTGAATTGACGATGCGCAAGAGCGCGAGCAACAGCACCAGAGATACCACGAAGAGCAGGTAATAACACAGAAGCCTGCCGTCGAGCGAGACGCCGAGGAATGGGTTGTCGCTGAACTCGAAACTCGGCGAGATCAGTTCGGGCAGCCTGAAGGTCAAGCCGTCCTCGCCGCCCGTGAAGCCGTAAAGTTGTGAGGCCAGCGCCTGGAACGCCGAGGCCACTGCCAGCGTGATCATGGCGAAGAAGATGGCGCGTACGCGTAGCGAGAATAGCCCGATGGCGAACGACAACACCAGCGACAGTGCGAGCGCGGCGGCCAGTCCCACCAGCACCGCGCCCCAGCCCGGCCCGAGCCGCGTCGCCGAGATCGCGACACCGTAAGCGCCGATGCCGAAAAACATGGTGTGCGCAAAACTCACGATGCCGGTGTAACCCAGCAACAAGTCAAAGCTCGCCACCAGCACGATGAAGACCAGCACCTTGGCCGCAACGCTGAGCGCCTTGACGCCGGGAAAGATGAAGGGCGCGAAGGCCAATGCCAGCAGCAGCGCGACCAGCAGCAGCGCCAGCATGCGGCTGCGCGGCAGGTCGTTGGACAGAAGACGTTTGATCATTACTGGCGCCCTGTCAGCGGTTCGTCACCGCATAGACGCCCTGCGGGCGCCACAGTAGCACCACCACCATCAGGAAAATGGTGGCGAACTGCGTGAGCGTGGGCAGCAAAAAGCCCACGTAGTTGTTAATCAGGCCTACCAGCAGCGCGCCGATAAGCGCGCCGCCAGTGGAGCCCAGCCCGCCGATGATGATCACGATGAAGGTCAGCACCAGAACCTGCGACCCCATCTGCGGCACCAGGTTCTGCTGGAACAGGCCCCACATCACGCCGCCCAGACCCGCCAGCGCGCTGCCCACCACGAACACACCGACGAACAGCCGCCCGATGCGGTAACCGAGCGATTCGACCATTTCACGGTCCTGCACGCCGGCGCGGATCAACAGGCCGATCTTGGTGCGACCCAGCGTCCAGGCCAGCGCACCAAACACCAGCAGGCCCACCGCGAACGCGAGAATCCGGTACTTGCTGATCACCGCGTTGGCCACGAGGATAGAGCCGTTCAGCGCCTGCGGCAGCGGCAACGGGATCTGCCCGGGGCCCCAGATGACCTTGATGAGTTCCTCGCCGATGACCATGCCGCCCATCGTGACCAGGATCTGCTTGAGATGCTGGCCATAGACCGGCCGCACGATAAAACGCTCGAACGCGAGGCCAACCACTCCGGCCACCGCCATCGCCACCAGCATGGCCGGAAACACCGCGGCCAGGTTGCGCCAGAGCTCGCCAGAGCCAGTCCAGTCGCTCATCAGCCCCAGCACGCTGCTGGCGACAAACGCACCCAGTGCGATGAACACGCCGTGGCCGAAGTTGAGCACGTCCATCAGGCCGAAGATCAGCGTCAGACCCGAGGCGATCACGAAGATGATCATGCCCATCGCCAGCCCCGCCACGGTGAGTGTGAGCCAGGTCGACAACGAGCCAGTCAGCGGCAATGCGACGAGCGCCAGCACCGGAACCAGCAAAAGAGGCTTCCAGTCGAACTCCAGTGCCTTCATGCGATTTCTCCCGCATACCCCAATGCTCTGTTGTTGATAGCTGACAGTGAAGACTCCATCATGGTTTCGGCCACTTTTTGTTCAAACTTCTTCACAATGCCAGCCCCAGCAAGGATTGCTGCAACTGCGCATCGGCGGAGAACGTCTCCATCGAGCCGTTGTGCACCACGCGGCCGTTGTCCATCACGGCGACCGTGTCGCCCAGCCGCTGCGCGAAGTTGATGTTCTGCTCCACCAGCAGGATCGTGACGCCGCTGCGCTTGAGCTCGCCAAAGGCGTCGATCATGTTGTTGATGATGGCGGGCGCCAGGCCCTTGCTGGGTTCGTCGACGATCAGCAGCTCACGCGGCTCGACGATGGCGCGCGCCACCGCGAGCATCTGCTTTTGCCCACCCGACAGCTTGCCCGCCGGGTGGTTCCAGAACTTCTCGACCGGGGGAAAGAGCTTGAAGATCCATTGCAGCCGCGAGTCGTCCATCTGACCCGCGTTCTTCGCCCCGCGCGCGGCCAGCAGCATGTTCTCCTTCACCGTGAGGTCCGAGAAAATACCCATGTTCTCGGGCACGTAGGCGATGCCGAGTTGCGCGATCTGCGGCGTCTGCAGCGCGGTGATGTCGCGCTCGCCGAAACGCACCCTGCCTTGCAACGCATGCCACAAGCCCATGATGGTGCGCAGCGTGGTCGTCTTGCCAGCGCCGTTGCGCCCCAGCAGCATCGTGAGCTGGCCCCGGGGCACGGCAAGATCAACCCCGTGCAGGATGTGGTACGCGCCGATATGCGTATGCACGCCTTCGAGCGTCAGCAGCGGGTCGTGACTCATGGTTTTGCTCCCTCCCCCGCGCGGGGGAAGGCCGGGATGGGAGTGGGCACATGCCGCGAAGCGTCCTCGGCGCCAGCCGCAGGCAAGCCCAGATAAGCCTCCTGGACGATCGGCGAAGCAATCACCTCGGCCGGCTCGCCATCGGCTACCAGTTGCCCGTTGTGCAACACGATGATGCGGTCGGCCAGCTCGTGCACCACGTCCATCTTGTGCTCGACCAGCAAAATCGTTTTGCTCTTGTCGGCCTTGAGGTGGCGGATCAGGTCGAGGATGACCGGCACCTCGGCCGCGTTCATGCCGGCGGTGGGCTCGTCGAACATGAAGACCTTGGGCTCCAGCGCCATCAAGAGTGCCACCTCGAGCTTGCGCTGGTCGCCGTGCGGCAGGCTCGCCACGGTCGCATGCTCCTTCTCCTTCAGGTTGATCTGCGCAAGCAACTCGTCGGCGCGTTCGATCAGCGCGGTGTGGTCGCTCCAGATGCTCCACAGGTTCATGCCGTGCCGGTGCGCGCCGCCTCGCGTGGCCTGCACGGCAAGCCGCACGTTCTCCAGCACCGTGAGGTTCGGGAACAGGTTGGTGAGTTGAAACGCGCGCCCGAGGCCGGCGTGCGTGCGCGCTGAGGGCGACAGGTTTGACAGCAACTGCCCGTCGAGCGACACCGTGCCGGCGCTCGCCTTGAGCTGCCCCGAGATCAGGTTGAAGTAGGTCGTCTTGCCGGCCCCGTTCGGCCCGACGATCGCCGTCAGCGTTCCAGGCGCAAAGCTGCACGTGACGTCGTTGACCGCGACATGGCCACCAAAGCGGATGGTGAGGTTCTTGGTTTCAAGCATGTTTCATGGACACCCAATGGGGTCCAAAAGAACGGGAGCGGCGTAGCGAGCCGGTGCAGGGCTAGGCGGACGGAGCGCAGCAACCGGAATGGACTTCGGTCCATGAGGATTGCGAGCACCGCCCAACGACGCCATGCGCCGGCGCAGTAGCCGAGCACGTTCTTTTTTACCTGTGGTTCAGGATCGGCACGTTCATCTCCGCCGGCGTGATCACGCGCACCAGTTCGGGCACGCCCCACGCAAAGGCCGGATCATCCTTGATCCTGAACTGATACATGTTCTGCATGGCCTGATGGTCTTCCTTGCGGAATGTCATCTTGCCCTTGGGCGTCTCGAAGCTCATGCCTTCCATCGTCTGGATCAGCTTGTTGGTATTGGTGTCGCCGCCGATTTTCTTGAGCGCCGTGACGATCGCCATCGCGGCCGCGAAGCCACCGCAGGTGAAGAAGTCCGGCGGGGCCTTGAATTCCTTGTAATGCTCCGCTACCAACCAGTCGTTCACCGGGTTCTTCGGAATGCCGTAGTAGTAGTAGGTGGCGCCTTCCATGCCGGGGAATTTCTTGTAGGCCACCATCGCCGGCAGGATATTGCCGCCAGTCGAGATCTCGATGCCGTACCGCTTGAGATCCAGATCGGCGATCTTGAATGGGTTGCCCACGCCAGCCCAGATGATCCAGATCACCTTGCGGCCCGGTTTGTCCTTGAGACTGTCGATCAGGCGTTGCGCACCCGCGGTGAAATCGGTGGTGTTGGCCGGCAGGTATTCCTCGTGCACCACCTTGGCCTGGTGCAGCGCCGCCTTGAACGCCTTCACGCCATCGCGACCGAAGGCATAGTCCTGCGCCAACGTCGCGATCACCGTGCCCGACTTGTCCAGTGCCACCGCGTTGGAAATCGCGTCCTGGGAGCTGTTGCGTGCGGTGCGGAAGACGTATTTGTTCCACTTGTCTCCCGTGATCGAGTCCGCCACGGCAGGCTCGACCAGCAGGATCTTTTTGTATTCTTCAGCTACTGGGAGCATGGCCAGCGCGACGCCCGAAGAAGTAGGGCCAACGGCCAGATCGGCCTTGTCGTCAGAGTAGGCTGCGGCCAGCAAAGACTTGCCCAGGTCCGGCTTGCCCTGGTCATCTTTCTCAATGACCACAAGCTTCCTGCCGTTGACCATCATGGTGCTGCCCGTGGCATATTCCAGGCCCAACATCAGACCGGTTTGCGTCTGCTTGCCATACGCCTCCAGCGGGCCCGTCATGCTGTGGATGTGTGCAATGCGGATTTCCCTGGATTGAGCCCAGGCCGGGGCATTGGCGGCCAGTGCGGCCAGTGCCGCGGTAGCGACGAGGTGACGACGTTGCATTCTTCTATCTCCTGAAAGTGATGACTGAATATTGCACAGTTCGTGCCAATGCGCCAAGAGTTGATTTAAAAGGCTTTTTCTCTTTGATTCCTTCTAATCGATCACTTTTCAGGCGATCTATATGTCTATTATTTAGACATTTGCATAATTATCAGACAGGGTTTTCCAGACGTTCGTAAAGCGTCGCGCGCGAGATGCCCAGCAGGCGCGCCGTGGCCAGCTTGTTGCCGCCGGTCGAGGCCATTGCGGCGGCGATGGCGCGTTGCTCCAGTTCGGCAATCTGTTGCGACAGCGGCCGCAGAAGGTCGGCGCTGCCCTCGCCCGGCTCGGCCGGCGCCACCGGCTCCGGCGACGCGATCTGCTCCAGCCCGGTTTCGGCCAGCACGCGCTTGACCTCGTTGGCGTCGATGCGCGTCTGGTCACTGCGCATCGCCAGTTGCTCCAGCACGTTGCGCAGCTCGCGCGTGTTGCCGCGCCAGTGCTGCGCGGCCAGCAGCGCGAGCGCATCGGGCATCAGCTCAGGCGGCGCCTCGCCGCTGCGCTGCGCCATGTCTTCGCCCAGCGCCTCGACCAGCGCGGGGATGTCGCTGCGGCGCTCGCGTAGCGGGGGCACGCGCAGCGGCAGCACGTTGAGGCGGTAGAACAGGTCTTCGCGAAAGCCGCCGGCCTGCACCAGCGCCGCGAGGTCGCGCGAAGTGGCGGCGATCACGCGCGCATC
>JBDTCK010000078.1:0-23408 GCA_039923645.1 Rhodoferax sp. | reverse complement strand
TCACCAGCCTCACGAAAGAGGCGCTGCCTATCATCCGCTACCGCACACGCGACCTGACGCGGCTGCTGCCGGGCACGGCGCGCACCATGCGCCGCATGGAAAAGGTCACAGGCCGCAGCGACGACATGATGATCGTGCGTGGCGTGAATGTGTTTCCGACGCAGATCGAGGAGCTGATCCTCAAGCGCGCCGAGCTGGCTCCGCACTACCAGTGCATCCTGACGCGCGAGGGCCCGCTGGACAACCTCACGGTGGCGGTCGAGACGCGTCCCGGCGTGTCGCCCGATGGTCTGGAGGCGCGCGCCAGCGCCCAGCTGCTGCAGCACGAGATCAAGGTCTTTGTGGGCTCCAGTGTGCAGGTCGAGTTGCGCGCCGAGGGCGGCATCGAGCGCAGCGTGGGCAAGGCCAGGCGGGTGATCGACAAGCGCCAGCCATGAAGTGGCGGGCGCTAGCGCTGCTCGATCTTGTCGACGATCAGGTCCATGTAAGTCGTGCCGTCGCCCAGATTCAGGCGGATGCGCACCGGCAGGTATTGCAGACTGGGTGCAAACCACATCTCTACCGTGATATTGCCGCTCGCGCTGGCGGGCGGGCGCGGCCTGATGTGAAACGCCTGCACCTGCCCCAACCGCGGGGTGGGTACCATGACCTCCTCGGGCACGTCGTAGGTCCACAGGTCCACGCCGCCCGGGCGCGCCAACCACAGGTCGAACGAGTGGCCTACTTGCAGGGCGGTCTGCCCGGTGTTGAACTGGTAGGCAAGCTCGACGAACTGGCTGATCGTGTCCTGCACACCCTGCGGGCGTGGCACCCGGTTGCCGTTGGGTAGCGTGATGCCGTGCTCGTCCAGCACGATGCTGCGGCGCCGGCTGCGCACCAACTCTTCATAGACGAGCGGGAACAGGCCTGGCGGCGTGATGGTTCCCTGGCTGGTCATCGTCATGCTGAGCAACCAGCCGACGTTGACCTCGATGCGGGACTGGTACTGGTCGCCCTGGCGTTGCCACAGCACTTGCGCGTCGCCGTGCAGGGCGCCGCGGTAGTTTCCGCTGAGGCTATAGATCAGGCGCGTATCGTCGGGCCAGACGTCGAGGAAGCTTTTCGTGTTCTCGGGGGCGCTGGCCGTGTCGTCGAGCGGGGCATTGTTGCTGCCGGTGGGCGCGGACGCCGGCGCCTGGGGCGCCGAGGCGGCTGCCTCGGGAGCGGCAGCGGTGGGGCTGGCCGCGGGGTCTGGCTTGTCGGGCGCGGCGTCGGCCACGACCGGGGGCGCCGTCGCTTCGACTGTTATTGATTTAGTAGCGGAAGGCTCATGCTTGATACTGGCTACAGCCACTTCTTTCCTTAAAACAGGCCGAGGCAGCGGTGTTGGTGCGGTGGGCACGATCTCACGTGTCAGCATTGGCGGGGCCATTGGCCGCAGCACCGAGGTCTCTCGCCAATGGCTGGCCAGCCAGGCCAGCGCGGCCCAGTGCGCCAGCAGCACCACCAGCGTGAGTGCGACAGCCGTGCGGCCTAGTCTTGGGGTGCGAGCCACGGCTTGACCAGTGCGGCGTCGCGCAAGGCCAGGCGCCACGTGGTGACGGCGGGGGGCAGGGACAGCGCCAGTCGCAGCAGGCGCTTGTCGCGCGCGGCGATGACGGTCACTTTGCGCGCGGGCCCCGCGTACAGCAGCAGCTCGTCGAGCTTGCTCATGCGCCAGCCGGTCGCCGCGGCCCGGGTGCCGACCTCAATGCCCAGCCACTCGTCGCCCGCAGCCAGGCCGGCGCGCTCGGCGGCACCGCCACGCAGCACGGTTTTGATCTGAATGCCGTTAGTCTCGCTCACGCGCAGGCCCAGCCGCTGCGCCAGCTGCGCCGGCTCCGCCAGCACCGCCACGCCGTGCCGTTCCAGCAAGTCCTGTAGCGGCAGGTCGCGCGTGCCATGGACCCACTGCGCAATCTCTTTGGTGAACTTCCGGCCGCCCAGTTCCTGCAGCACCGCGGCGAAGTCGGACTCGGTCATGGGGCCCGCCTGACAGCGCTGCCACAGCGCGCGCATCACGTGGTCCAGCGTGATCTTGCCTTCCAGCCGCAAGGTCAGGTCAAAACACAGCGCCACCAGCGCGCCCTTGGTGTAATAGCTCACCGTGGCGTTCGGCGTGTTCTCGTCCACCCGGTAGTACTTGACCCAGGCGTCAAAACTGGCCTGTGCGACCGACTGCAGTTTGCGCCCCGGCGCCTGCAGCACCTGGTTGATGGTCTTGTTCAGCAGGCGCAGATAGCCGGCATCGTCGACCAGGCCGGCGCGGCGCAGCAACAGGTCATCGTAATAGCTGGTGAAGCCCTCGAAGAACCACAGCAGTTGCGTGTAGTTTTCCTGCGTGTAGTCGTAGCGGGTGAACTCCACCGGGCGCAGGCGCTTGACGTTCCAGGTGTGGAAATATTCGTGGCTGATCAGACCCTGCAGCGTGGCGTAGCCGTCGGGCGGCTTTTTCTCGCTGAGCCGTGGCAGATCGCGCCGGTTGCAGATCAGCGCGGTGCCATTGCGGTGCTCCAGTCCGCCGTAGCCGTCGTCCACGGCATTCAGCATGAACAGATAGCCCTTATGCGGCGCCCGGGCCCGCGCTCCCTTGGCCGCGAGCCCGTGCCACAGGCGGATTTCGGCATCGCAGATTTTTTGAGCATCCGCCAGCAGTCGCTCAAAGTCGAACGACGCCGGCGCGCCTGCCACCACAAACCGGTGAGGCACGCCGTGAGCCGCGAAGCTGCCGCTGCGAAACGTGCCCATTTCCACCGGACAGTCGACCAACTCGTCGTAGCTTGTGGCGAGGTAGCTGCCAAAACCCTTTTTGTCAACTCTTTGGGCTGTAGCCGGTGTGGCAACTTCCCAGTGCGCTATGGTTTCACTAGCAACCAGCTCCAGCCCGTGCACTTGATCCTCCTGTCCCTCGACGCGCAGGCACAAGCTGGTGCCGTTGAAAAAGCCGCGCGACAGGTCGAGCCACGCAGTGCGCACCGACGGGTCCAGCGCGTAGATCTCGTAGATCAATACCAGTGGTTTGACGGGTACGCATTCCACCTGCCAACTACATTTGTCGAGTTGGCGCAGCGTGGCGGCCCTGGTGCCCTGCGTCGCGCGCAGGTTCTGCAGGCTCCGGGAAAATTCGCGCACCAGGTAGCTGCCCGGGATCCATACCGGCAATGACACGCGTTGCTGTGCGGCAGGCTCGGCAACGGTGAGTGTGACCCGGTACAGGTGCGCGTACAGATCGGCCACTTCCACGCGGTAGTGAACTGGCGGTGCCTTGGATGCGGACTTCAAGATGGGCGGCTGGCGGTGTCTATTTGGCGTCAGCCAGGTATTTTTCGACCTGCTGTGCGTCGATGTAGCCCGGCACGCGCGCGCCGTTCGCGAAGAACAGGGTCGGAGTGCCCGTGATCTTGTAGCGGTTCGCGAATGCCAGGTTACGCGTCAGCGCCGTGATGTCGCAGGTCGCGGCCGGCGGCGTGGCATCCTTGAGCATCAGGTCCTGCCACGCCTTCGAGCGGTCCTTGGCACACCACACGTTCTTCGATTTTTCGGGGGAGTCGTGCCCCAGTATGGGCAGCAGGAACATGTGGATCGTGACGTTGTTGACCGACTGCAGGTCGCGCTCGAAGTGCTTGCAGTAGGGGCAGTTGGGGTCCTCGAACACGGCCAGCTTGCGTTTGCCGTTGCCGCGCACCACGGTGAAGGCGTCCTTCACCGGCAACGTCGCGAAGTCCACCGCGGTCAGTTTGTCGACCCGCTCCTCGGTCAGGTTGCGGCGCAGTTTGGTGTCGATCAGCGCGCCCTGGATCAGGAAGTTGCCCTCCGAGTCGGTATACAGAATGTCCGAGCCGTTCACCCGCAACTCGTACAGACCGGGCATCGCGGTCTTGCTGACCTCATCGATCCTGGGCATTTGCGGCACGCGTTCGGCCAGGTTCTTGCGGATCACGGATTCCTGGGCGCTGGCACCCAGGCATGCCGCCAACGCGGTCAGCGCCAGCAAAGTGTGCAGCAGGGTTTTCAGTAATTTCATCGTCTTTTATCCGGTTATGGTCAATTGGCGCCGCGACGGCGGCCCGCTCAGCGCAGGCCCATCGCCCGGCGCGCCAGCCAGGTCTTCAGTGGCCCGCTGTGTTCAAACCCGTTCATGCCCCAGTTGCGCAGCGCCTGCCAGGGCCCCGTCTCGCGCGCAAACAACTGCTGCAAGCCGTCGGTGGCCAGCCCCATCGACAGCACGTCGGCCTTGCGCGCACGCTCATAGCGGCGCAGCAGCCGCGGGTCGCCGACGCTGCGCCAGTATTCCCGCTCGTGCAGGACCCGGGCCAGCTCTGCGGCATCCGCCAGCCCCAGATTGAGCCCCTGCCCGGCCAGCGGATGCACCGTGTGTGCGGCGTCCCCGGCCAGCGCCCAACTTTGGCCCGCGTGCTGACCGACCCAGCGGTTCGCGCGTGCCAATTGCAGTGGCCAGGCGACGCGTTCGCTGTCCAGCGTGAGCGTGCCCAGAGCGTCGTGGCTGGCCGCGCCGAGTTGCCGTGCGAATTCTTCCGGCTCCAGGGCCAGCAGGTGCGCAACCTGCTCCTGGGGGACAGACCACACCACCGCCACAGAGTTCCCCTGCTCGCCGCCGAGTGGCAAAAAAGCCAGGATCTCGTTGTCAGCGAACCACTGGTGCGCAATCTGGGCATGCGGTTTTTCGCATCTCAGTCGCGCGGCAATGGCCTGTTGCGCATAGGGCGTGACGTCGAAGTCCACGCCGAATTCCGTGCGCGCACGGCTGCCGCGGCCTTCGCAGACCACGATCAAGGCGGCGCTTTGCGGTGTATCCACCACCTCGACCAGCGGCTGGTAGCGCACCGCGTCGATCAGTCTGGCTTCGAGCGCCGGCACGTCGACGATCCAGGCCAGTGCCGGCGCGCCCTGAATGGCGGCGCTGAAGTTGACCTCGCCGCCATCGTCGCCGCACACCTGCATGCCCAGCACGGCCGTGGCGAAAGCATCGTCGGGCCAGCTGCGCAGCGATTCGAGCAGCCCGCGCGCCGCGCCATTGAGTGCGTAGGCGCGCACGTCCACCCCTGGTGCGCCCGCAGCAGAGGGCTCGGCCAGCAGCGCCACGCGCAGGCCGTCGCGTGCCAGCAGCAGGGCCAGCGTGCGCCCCACCACGCCAGCGCCGCGAATACACACATCAAACGGTTGAGCCATGGTCGCAATTGTAGGAGGCGAGGCACAATCAGCAATTTGCCCGAGGAAAAGCCCTGTGACCTCTTCCAGCCCCGAAGTAACGGGCCGCATTGCGCGGCTTTTCGTGTACCCCATAAAGTCATGCGCCGGCGTCGAGGTGCAGCAGGCGCTGCTGCTGGAGACCGGACTGGAGTGGGACCGCGCCTGGATGGTGGTGGACGAGAAGGGTGAGTTGGTGACACAGCGTGTGCTCCCGCGCATGGCGCTGATCCGCCCGCAACTCAAGACGGAGGAAATGGTACTTCGCGCGCCCGGCATGCTGGCCCTGCACGTGGCGCTGGACGCCGTGGAGCAGCCAGCGCGCGTAAAGGTCTGGGACGACGTGGTGGACGCCTGGGATATGGGCGCACTGGCGGCGCAATGGTTCAGCGATTTTCTGGGTAAAAAGCTCAGGCTGGTGCGGTTCGATCCCGAGGTGCGGCGTCTGTCCAGCATGCAATGGACTGGCGGCGTGGAGGCGCCAATGCAGTTCAGCGACGCCTTTGCGCTGCTGGTGATCAGCGAGGCGGCGCTGGACGACCTCAACACCCGGCTGCAGGCGGCCAGCCGTACGGCGGTGGGTATGGAGCGCTTTCGCCCCAATCTGGTGCTGTCCGGTGTGCATGCGCATGACGAGGACCGCATTGGCGAGATGCAGGTGGCGACCGAGCAGGGGCCGACCCGGCTCAAACCCGTCAAGCCCTGCGTACGCTGCCCGATTCCGAATGTCGACCCCGCAACCGGCATCCCCAGTCCCGAAGTCGGCGACACCCTGCAAACCTACCGGCAGGACGCTCGCATGAACGGTGGCATCACCTTCGGCATGAATGCGATCGTGCTTGCCGGCGCCGACCAGGTGCTGCGCGTCGGCCAGAGTGTGGTGGCGGACTACCTGTTCGATTGACGTGGTCCGGGTGGCCGTCGCTTACACTGGGCACCCTGTTTTCCGAGGTTCGTCATGAGTTTGAAGTGCGGCATCGTGGGCCTGCCCAACGTGGGGAAATCCACCCTTTTCAATGCGCTGACCAAGGCGCACGTCGCGGCCGAGAACTACCCGTTCTGCACCATAGAGCCCAGCGTGGGCGTGGTCGAGGTACCCGACCCGCGGCTGGCCCAGCTGGCCGCGATCGTCGAGCCCGAGCGCATCGTTCCCGCGATCGTCGAATTCGTGGACATCGCGGGGCTGGTCGCGGGCGCGAGCAAGGGTGAAGGTCTGGGCAACCAGTTCCTGGCGCATATCCGCGAGACCGATGCCATCGTCAACGTGGTGCGTTGTTTTGAAGACGACAACGTGATCCACGTCGCCGGCAAGGTGGACCCGATCTCCGACATCGAAATCATCCAGACCGAGCTGTGCCTGGCCGACCTGTCGTCGGTCGAGAAGGCCCTGCACCGCCACACCAAGACCGCGCGTTCGGGCGACAAGGAGGCGATCAAGCTGGTGGCCCTGCTGGAACAATGCCAGACGGCACTGAACCAGGGCCACCCGGTGCGCACGCTGAGCTTCAGCAAGGAGGAACAATTGCTCGTCAAGCAATTGTTCCTGATCACCGCCAAGCCCGCGATGTTTGTCGCCAATGTGGCCGAGGATGGCTTCGATGACAACCCGCTGCTGGAGCGGCTGCGCGATTACGCGGAAAAGCAGAATGCGCCCGTGGTCGCCATCTGCGCCAAGATGGAAGCCGAAATGGCCGACATGGAGGATGAAGACAAGCAGATGTTCCTGGCCGAACTCGGCCAGAGCGAGGCAGGGTTGAATCGCCTGATCCGTGCGGCTTTCAAACTGTTGGGATTGCAGACCTACTTCACCGCCGGCGTCAAGGAAGTGCGCGCCTGGACCATCCACGTCGACGACACCGGCCCGCAGGCAGCGGGCGTGATCCACACCGATTTCGAGAAGGGCTACATCCGCGCCCAGACCATCGCGTTCGACGACTTCATCGCATTCAAGGGAGAGCAGGGCGCCAAGGACGCCGGCAAGATGCGCGCCGAAGGCAAGGAGTATGTGGTGAAGGATGGCGACGTGATGAACTTCCTGTTCAGTTCCTGAGATTTACAGAAAACAGGGCTGTAACCAATGATGGGTAATGGTTAATAGCTATGTATGTGATAGCAAGTCAGCCGCGGCTCAGAAAGTGAAGCGCCCCGGAAAAATCCAGAACAGCGCCGCCGTCATGGCGATATAGCGCAGGAACTTGCCCACCGCCATCCACGCCAGACAGGGCCAGAACGGCAGCTTGAGCCAGCCCGCGACGGCGCACAGTGGGTCGCCAATGCCGGGCAGCCACGACAGCAGGCACGCGACGGGGCCAAGTCTTTCGAGCCAATTCAGCGCTCGCAAATGCGTCGGTGAATGGCGGTATTTGTCCAGCATCTTGTGCGCGCCATAGCCCATCCACCAGTCCACCGCGCCGCCCAGCGTGTTGCCCAGCGTGGCGACCAGCACCGTGGGCCAGTACAGGTCGGGGTTGAGCTTGATCAGGCCGAACACCACGGGCTCGGAGCCCAGCGGCACCAGGGTGGCCGAGATGAACGACACCAGAAACACCGTGCTCAGTCCCAGCTGCGGCAAGGCCAGCAGGGTGAGCAGTTGTTCGATCCAGTTCGGCATGAGTGCTGCGAGTATAGGCAAGGCGCGCCGCGCCGTTTCGGTTGCACCGACAGGGGGACGATTACAATGGCAGGCCCCGGTCAACGCCTTGTTTTTCAGCGACACGTCTGCTTTCCCCGCCCATGAATATCGGTCCATTCACCCTGGCGAACAACCTGTTCGTGGCCCCGATGGCGGGCGTGACGGACCGCCCGTTTCGCCAGCTTTGCAAAAGGCTCGGCGCCGGCTATGCGGTAAGCGAGATGGTGACGTCGCGGCGCGATTTGTGGAACACGCTCAAGACCTCGCGCCGCGCCGACCACGCGGGCGAGCCCGGTCCGATTGCGGTGCAGATCGCCGGCACCGACGCACCCATGATGGCCGAGGCAGCGCTCTACAACATCGACCGCGGCGCGCAGATCATCGACATCAACATGGGCTGTCCGGCAAAGAAGGTCTGCAACAAATGGGCCGGCTCGGCGCTGATGCAGGACGAGGCACTGGCGCTGTCGATCGTGCAGGCTGTAGTGGCCGTGTGCGCGCCGCGCAACGTGCCGGTCACGCTCAAGATGCGTACCGGCTGGTGCCAGGCGCACAGGAACGCCGTGACGCTGGCGCGCGCCTTCGAGGGTGTCGGCGTGCAGATGCTCGCGGTGCATGGGCGCACGCGCGAGCAGGGCTACAAGGGCCGCGCCGAGTACCACACGATTGCCGAAGTGAAAGCCGCCGTGCGCATTCCGGTGGTGGTCAACGGCGATATCACCACACCGGAGCAGGCCCGGGACGTGCTGGCAGCGACCGGCGCCGACGCCGTGATGATCGGCCGCGCGGCGCAGGGCCAGCCGTGGATTTTTCGCGAAATCGCGCATTTCCTGGCGACCGGCGAGCACCTGGCGCCGCCGCTGGTGGCCGAGGCGCGGCGCCTGCTGCTGGCGCATTTGCAGGACCACTACACACTGTATGGCGAATTCAGCGGCGTGCGCACGGCGCGCAAGCACATCGGCTGGTATGTGCGCGCGCTGCCCGGTGGCGAAGCCTTTCGCGCGCGCATGAACCTGCTGGAAGATTGCGCGGCGCAGACGGCGGCCGTGGCCGATTTTTTTGACGAACTGGGATCACGTACCGACCGGTTGCCACGTGGTGGCGTCGGCTTGCAGGCGATGGACAGGGACGAGGAACAAGAGCGACGAGGGGAACAACGGCATGAGCAAGAAGCACATTGAAGAGTGCGTGCGCGCCAGTCTGGAAAGCTACTTCCGGGACTTGCGGGGCACCGAACCGGGTGGGATGTACGAGATGATGGTCAAGGTGGTGGAGCGCCCGCTGCTGGAAGTGGTGATGCACCAGGCCGACCAGAACCAGTCGCGGGCCGCCGAATGGCTGGGCTTGAACCGCAACACCCTGCGCAAGAAACTCGTTGAACACAAGCTGATCAAATGAACGCACTCATCTCCGTCTCCGACAAAACCGGCATCGTCGAATTCGCACGGGCCCTGCATGGGCTGGGCATCAAGCTCATCTCCACCGGCGGCACCGCCAGCCTGCTGGCCGGGCAGGGTCTGCCGGTAACGGAGGTGGCGACACTGACCGGATTTCCCGAGATGCTGGACGGGCGCGTCAAGACGCTGCACCCCAACGTGCATGGCGCGCTGCTGGCGCGTCGCGACGTGCCAGCCCACATGGCGGCGCTCGCGGAGCACCGGATCGACACCATCGACCTGCTCGTGGTCAACCTCTACCCCTTCGAGGCGACCGTCGCCAAAGCCGGCTGCACACTCGAAGACGCGATCGAGAACATCGACATCGGCGGCCCGGCCATGGTGCGCTCGGGTGCCAAGAACTGGAAGGATGTTGCGGTGCTGACCGACGCCTCGCAGTACGCGGGCGTGCTGGACGACATCAGGGCCGGCGGCAAGGTCGGCGACACCACGAAATTTGCGCTCTCGGTGGCCGCCTTCAATCGCGTGAGCAGCTACGACGGCGCGATCTCCGACTACCTCTCGCGCATCCAGGGCGACGGCAGCCATGCGCTGTTCCCGGGCCAGACCAATGGCCGCTTCGTCAAGCTGCAGGATCTGCGCTACGGTGAGAACCCGCACCAGCAGGCTGCGTTCTACCGCGACCTGTATCCGGCGCCCGGCTCGCTCGTGACCGCGAAGCAGTTGCAGGGCAAGGAGCTGAGCTACAACAACATCGCCGACGCCGACGCGGCGTGGGAATGCGTCAAGAGCTTCGACGTCCCGGCCTGCGTGATCGTGAAGCACGCGAACCCGTGCGGCGTGGCGGTTGGCAAGGATGCGCTCGAGGCCTACGACAAGGCCTTGAAGACCGATCCGACCTCGGCCTTCGGCGGCATCATCGCATTCAACCGGCCCGTCGATGCGGCGACCGCCCAGGCGGTGCGCAAGCAGTTCGTCGAGGTCCTGATGGCACCCGGGTTCGAGCCGCAGGCGCTGGCAGTGTTCCACGAAGGCAAGAAGGCCAACGTGCGGGTACTCGAGATCGCCCTGCCGCCGGGCGGCGCCACCGACTGGGACAACGGCCGCAATGCGGTCGACGTGAAGCGCGTCGGATCCGGCCTGTTGATGCAGACCGCGGACAATCATTTGCTCACGCGCAGCGACCTCAAAGTAGTCAGCAAGAAACATCCGACACCTCGGCAACTTGAAGATTTGCTGTTTGCCTGGAAGGTCGCAAAGTTCGTGAAGAGCAACGCCATCGTGTTCTGCCAGGACGGCATGACGATGGGCGTCGGCGCCGGCCAGATGAGCCGGCTCGATTCGGCGCGCATCGCGAGTATCAAGGCCGAGCATGCGGGCCTGTCGCTGAAAGACACGGCAGTGGCGAGCGACGCTTTCTTCCCGTTCCGCGACGGCCTCGACGTGGTGGTGGACGCGGGCGCGACCAGCGTCATCCAGCCCGGTGGTTCGATGCGCGATCAGGAAGTGATCGATGCGGCCGACGAACGCGGCGTGGTCATGGTGTTCAGCGGCGTGCGCCACTTCCGGCACTGAAATTCAAGAGAAAAGTGACCGCAGCCCTTATCAGATAAGTACTTTCAGCTACGATTTTGATATTTTCTTGAAGAAGTCGCCTACGATGCTTCGGGCGGATCCGCGGATCGAAAAGCATGGACCGCGATACCGTGGCGACAAATTGCTGCCAGCGGCAAGCACCATTCTGTCATCGAAAAAATCGATGACGACATAACAGAATTTAGCGTTTGTCGCGCTTGACGACGCGATCGATACTGCGCTCCACCTGTCACCGTGCGACCCAACCCGCACGCCAAGCAGAAGGAGACAAGCATGACTTCCATCGATCTTCACACGTCGGCCGCTGCCGATCGTCCTTCGTTCACAAGCGCCCGCGAAGCGCGGCAGGCGATCCGCGCCGGCCGCTGGCGCAGCCACACCAGCGGCCTGGCGCCAGCCAACGTGCAAGGCAATCTGGTGATTCTGCCGGCCGCGCAGGCATCCGACTTCCTGCGTTTTTGTCAGCGAAACCCCAAGCCGTGTCCCTTGCTGGCCGTGTCGGAGCCCGGCGACCCCATGCTGCCAACCCTGGGCGCCGACGTCGACATCCGCAGCGACGTGCCGCTTTACCGGGTCTGGCGCGACGGCGAGATGGTGGACGAGCCGACCGACATTGGTGCCCTTTGGCGCGACGACCTGGTGAGTTTCGTGCTCGGCTGCTCGTTTTCGTTCGAACGTGCGCTGATCGATGCCGGCATCGATCTGCGCCACTTACGTCAGGGCAAAAATGTGGCGATGTACCGCACCAACATTCCGACCACGCCGGCCGGTCCGTTCCGCGGGCCTCTGGTGGTGTCTATGCGTCCGATGAAGGCAGCCGATGCGATTCGTGCCGTGCAGATCACGGCGCGCGTGCGGGCCGTGCATGGTGCCCCGGTGCACCTGGGCGATCCGGCCTTGATCGGCATCGCCGACGTGAATCGCCCGGATTTCGGAGATCCGATCGACATTGAACCCGGTGAACTGCCGGTGTTCTGGGCCTGCGGTGTGACGCCGCAAGCCGTGGTCATGGCGGCGCGGCCCGCGTTCTGCATCACCCACGCGCCAGGCTACATGCTGATCACGGACCGGCTCAACAGCGACCTGCCGTTCGCCTGAAACCCGGCGTTGCCGGCGCGCTCCGGCCTGCACGTACCAGGCTCCCCGCGCCTCTTCAATCCAGACAAAATTTACAGGAGACAAACCATGTGGCTAAAGGAAACAACCAAAGTCGAACGCAAGACCCTGGTCGCGGCGTTCGCCGGTTATGGTGTCGACGCGTTCGACTACATGATCTATACCTTCATGATCCCGACCCTGATCACGCTTTGGGGTATGACGAAAGCCGAGGCGGGCTACATTGCGACGGGCGCGCTGATCACCTCGGCGATCGGCGGCTGGCTCGCCGGTATCCTGGCGGACAAGTACGGTCGGGTCCGTGTTCTGCAGCTGACCGTGCTGTGGTTTACCGTGTTCACCTTCCTGAGCGGCTTCACGACGTCACCCGGACAGTTACTGATCACGCGCTCGCTGCAGGGCCTTGGCTTCGGCGGCGAATGGTCGGTCGGCTCGGTATTGATCGCCGAGATGATCCGGGCACGCCATCGCGGCAAGGCGGTCGGTCTGGTACAAAGTAGCTGGGCCATCGGCTGGGGCGTGGCGGCCATCGCGTTCTGGGCTGTGTATTCGCTGTTTGCGCCCGAGATGGCCTGGCGTGTGCTGTTCTGGCTCGGTATCTTGCCGGCCTTGTTGATTCTCTATATCCGGCGTCAAATCAAGGACCCCGAGGTCTATCACGCCACACGCGCGCAAATGAAGAAGGATGGCGACAGCGGCAACTTTCTCGAAATCTTCTCTCCCGCGCTGCTGCGCACCACGGTGTTCGCGAGCCTGCTGGCCACCGGCATGCAGGGTGCCTACTACGCCGTGACGACCTGGCTGCCCACCTTCCTCAAGACCGAGCGTCATTTGTCGGTGCTCAACACCAGCGGGTATCTGCTGGTCCTGATCGTGGGCTCGTTTGCCGGGTACCTGACCAGTGCGTGGTTGTCCGACCGGATGGGTCGGCGCGCATGCTTTATCTTGTTCGCGGTTTGTGCCGGGGCGTTGGTCGTGGGTTACACGTTGGTTCCTGTGAACGACGCGATGATGCTGGCTTTGGGATTTCCGCTTGGCTTCTTTCTGTCGGGTATCTTCTCGGGTATGGGCGCCTATCTCAGTGAACTGTTTCCGAGTCGGGTACGCGGGTCGGGTCAGGGCTTCTGCTATAACTTTGGCCGCGCGGTGGGCTCCGTCTGCCCTGCGTTGGTGGGTTATCTGAGCGCGTCGATTCCGCTTGGTACCGCGATTGGCTACCTCGCGGTCGGTGGCTACCTGCTGGTCGTGATCGCCGCGCTGGCGCTGCCAGACACAACCGGTCGAGAACTGACGGCCGGCGACCAACCGCTACCCGCCAAGGCATGAACGCTTCCTCATCAAAGCTACCGCAGGCGCGTCTGCTGCCGCTCGGCGACGCCGCGCTGATGGTGGAGTTCGGCAGCGCGATCGAGCCGCAGATCCACGCCCGGGTGCTCGGTTTCACCCGTGCGCTGGAAGACCTTGCTGCGAGCGGCCAGATAGCCGGCGTGGTCGAATGGGTGCCGACTTTTCGATCTGTCACCGTGTATTTCGAGCCCGACCGCATTGATGGTGAAGCCCTGGGCGCCAACCTGCTGGCGCTCGCGCGCACCACCCCCAGCCTGACGCTCGCCGGCGCGCGCTGGTGCATTCCGGTGTGTTTCGAGCCCGAGTTCGCGCCCGATCTGGACGAACTCGCCGCCGCCCGGGCCATGTCGCGCGCGCGCGTCGTCGAGCTCATGACGCAGACTGTGTTCAGTGTCTACATGCTGGGCTTCCAGCCTGGCTTCAGCTACATGGGGGGCTTGCCCGAGGTGCTGGAAATGCCGCGCCTGGCGTCACCACGAAAGCGGGTGCCGGCCGGTTCCGTAGCCGTGGCGCAGCGCATGTGCGCGGCCTATCCGTGGGAAAGTCCGGGCGGCTGGCGGTTGCTCGGGCGCACGCCGGTGCCGCTGTTCGATACCACAGATGCAAAACGGCCGGCGCTGCTCGCCCCCGGGGATCAGGTGCTGTGGCGGTCGGTCGATCGCGATGCCTACGAGGCCCTCCAGTCACGCTGCGTGACTGGAGACTTCAATCGCTCGAGTCTGCGGATCGAAGGCATTCCGGGCGGGGCTTTGCCATGAGCCACCGGGCGATTCCCAGCGCGAATGCCGGACCCTGTAAGGCGAAGGTGTTTCGATGAGCGCGCAACTCGAAGTGATCGCTGGCGGGCTTCTCGTGGCGCTACAGGACCGCGGCCGCTTCGGCTACCGGCAACTGGGCGTGCCGGTGTCCGGCGCTCTCGATCCGCCGCTGTTGGCAGCGGCGAACGCGCTGGTGGGCAATGCGGGGGACGCCGCGGCACTCGAAATCTTGCTCACCGGACCCACGCTCAAAGTGCGAGCGGGTCGCGTGCGCATTTCGCTCGCCGGCGAAATCGACGCCAAAGTGCAGACGGCCCAGGGCAAACCGCTACGCATCGAACCCTGGAGTACTGTCACGCTCGGCCCCGGCGACACGATCCGGATCGGCGCCGTCGCGGCGCTATCAGCGAGCGGCCCGGGCATCGCCTATGTCGGCATCAGCGGCGGGGTTGAGGTGCCATCCATGCTCGCGAGCCGTTCGACCTATGCGCGTGCCGCCCTTGGCGGGCTGAACGGACGCGCCATCGCGGCAGGCGACCTGTTGCCGTGCCGCGGCATCGCGGGCGACGCAATGCTCGAATTTCGCGGACCCGGGCCGTTGCGATGCGCCGAGGGGCCGATCCGCGTTGTGCCCGGGCCGCAAGCCGACCATTTCACCGACGAAGCGTTGCAGGCCTTCTTCAGCCAGCCCTTCACGGTCACGCGCGACAGCGATCGCATGGGCATGCGGCTCGAAGGCCCAGTGCCTCTGACGCACAGCGCGCTCGGTGCCGACATCGCATCCGATGGCGTGACGCCGGGTGCGATCCAGGTGCCGGCCAATGGCCAGCCGATCATCCTGATGGCCGATTGCCAGACGGTGGGCGGCTACCCCAAGATCGCCACCGTGATCCTGGCCGATCTAGGGCGGCTGGCGCACGTGCGACCGGGCATGCCACTGCGTTTCCAAAGCGTGACTCTGGCCGAAGCCGCGGCCGCGCGTGCAGCACAGGCACAGCAGCTGGCACACTGGATCGCTGGCATCACCAGTTTTCGCCCGCCTGGCGTCTTCGACGAAGCGGCGCTGTACGGCGGCAACCTGGTCAGCGGCATGATCCGGGCTGAACTAGGATGAAATACCCCCGAAGCGCCTTTGGCGCCTTCTCCTCAAGGGGGTGCAACACCAGAGGCCCGGCAAAGCCCGTTCCGCGGTGTTTCTGGCTTTGGGCGCGCCGGTTTCAAGCGTCGTGGATCGCGCATTGCGCGGTGGAGAACTGACATGTCGAAAATTGTCAACCTGAATGCCGACCTCGGCGAGAGCTTCGGCGCCTGGACCATGGGTTCGGACCGCGAACTGCTGCAGTCGGTCGGTTCGGCCAACGTGGCCTGCGGCTTCCACGCGGGCGACCCCTTGGTGATGCGCAATACGTTGCGGCTGGCCAAGGCCGCCGGAGTCAGCGTAGGCGCTCATCCGTCGTTCCCCGATTTGCAGGGGTTCGGGCGCCGCCGCATGCAGCTCGATCCGGCCGAACTTGAAGCGCTGCTGATCTACCAGATCGCCGCGCTCGATGGCATGGCGCGCACCGAGGGCCTGCGGGTCGGCCACGTCAAGGCGCACGGTGCGCTAAGCAACATGGCCTGCGCCGATCTCGCGCTGGCGCGCACCGTGGCCAGCGCCGTCAAGGCCTACGACGCAGCGCTCATCCTGCTCGCGCCCGCGCTGTCCTGTCTGTGCACGGCCGGGCGCGAGGCCGGGCTCGCCGTGGTAGAGGAAATTTTCGCCGACCGTGCCTACCTCGACGACGGCCAACTGGTGCCGCGCAGCCGACCCGACGCCATGATCCACGGCGTCGCCCGCTCGCTTGCGCACGTCGAGGCGATGCTCGAAGAGCAGGCGCTGATCTCGGTCAGCGGCAAGCGCTTGCCGACGGCCATTGGCAGCATCTGCGTGCACGGCGACGGCCCTGAGGCTGTCGCCACCGCTGCCTATCTGCGCGCCGAACTGGAACGCAAGGGCTATCAGTTGCGGCCCCTCGGCGCGCTCGCAGCGTAACGGTTCAGGGCGCTCGAAGGCTGTAATTAGCTATTAATAGAGTAGCTAGCTAACTAGGCTAGACAGTGGCCTCAGGCAGTTTTTCTCATAGTGGCAAGGAAACAGTCACGACCCAGCTACTGGGTGCGTACAAATGCCAGTGCTTCGTGCAGCGCTTTTGCAAGCCCCGGCGCCGCCGGGTCGCGCCAGTAACTTGCGACCATCGGCAGCGGCGCCAGCGCGGCGTTGCAGCGCAGGATCGCGAGGCGACTGCGCGGCAGCATCTGCACCACCGCCGCGCGCGGCAGGGTGGCGATGCCGAACCCGCTCTCTACCAGCCGCACCATCGCCGAGATCGACGACACCGTGTGCACGCGCTTGTCGGCCGAGCCGAGCGAGCGCAGCAGATCGAGTAGCGCCACATGCGGCGCCGAGCCTCGTTGAAAGGTCATCAAGTCGTGCGTCAGCAGTTCCTCGACACCGAGCGGGCCCAGGGCCGCCATCCTCTTGGGACCGACGAACACCATCTCCAGCGGTGTCATTACCTCGTTGCCGATCTGCTCGCCGAGCGCCGGCAGCGCGGCGAATGCCAGGTCCAGGCTGCCGCGGCGCAATTGCTCCACCAGCATCGGCGTGGTCTCGATGGTGAGTTGCAGCTCGAGTTGCGGGTTCGCTTTTTTCAGCAGGTCGATCATCGGGATCAACCAGGTGTGCAGCGCGGTTTCGATGCCGCCAATGCGCAGCGACAGCGGCAGTTGCTCGGGGCTGCCCAGTTCGGTCTTCATTTCGCGCTGCAGTGCCAGCAAACGTTCGGCGTACTGCAGGAAGCGTGCGCCTGCCAGCGTCAGCTTTAGACTGCGTTCGCGCCGGTCGAGCAGCGTGACGCCGAGTTCCTGTTCCAGCGCGGCCAGCCGGTTCGAGACCGCCGACTGCGTCAGGCACAACTTTTCAGCGCCGCGCGTGATGCTCTTGAGCCGTGCGACCCAGATGAAGGCTTCGACGAAGCGCAGGTTCACGGCGCCCCTCCCGCGCCGCAAGGTTCAGGCAAAAAATGCTTGAGGCCCTGATTCATCGGTATTTGTTTACTATGATTTTTGCATTTTCTGAAAAACGTCCCGAGCCACGTTGACCGTCTGTGCGATGTCCGCGTCGCTGTGCGCGGCGCTGACAAACCCGGCTTCGTACAGTGCCGGCGCAATGTAGATACCGCGCTCCAGCAGTCCGTGAAACAAAAGGTTGAAGCGCGCGCCGTCGCTCTTCATGACCTGGCTGTAGTTCTGCGGCAGTTGCGACAACAGAAAGAAGCCGAACATGCCACCTTCGCTGTCGGCACTGAAGTCCACACCCGTGTCGCGCGCGGCCGCGCATAGGCCGTCGACCAGCGCGTGCGTTTTGCGTGTGAGATCTTCAAAAAAGCCCGGCTTGCCAATTTCCTTAAGGGTGGCAAGCCCGCAGGCGGTCGCGACCGGGTTGCCCGACAAGGTGCCGGCCTGGTAAACCGGACCGAGGGGCGCGAGTTGCTCCATCGCGGCACGCGAACCACCAAACGCGGCCAGCGGCATGCCGCCGCCGATCACCTTGCCGAGCACCGTCATGTCTGGGGCAAATCCCGGGATGGCGTGCGCATAAACGCTTTGCGCGCTGCCCAGCGCGACGCGGCAGCCGGTCATCACTTCGTCAAACACCAGCAGCGCGCCATGCTGGCTGCACAGCTCGCGACAGCGCTTGATGAAGGGCACCGAAGCGCGCACGAAATTCATGTTGCCCGCAATCGGCTCGATGATCACGCAGGCCAGCGCGCGGCCGTGCAGTGCGAAGGCTTCCTCCAACTGCGAGATGTTGTTGTACTCCAGCACCAGCGTGTCCTGCACCACCTCGGGCGGCACACCAGCGCTGGTCGGATTGCCGAAGGTCGCCAGGCCCGAGCCCGCCTTGACCAGCAGGGCATCGGCATGGCCGTGGTAGCAGCCTTCGAACTTGATGAACTTGCTGCGTCCCGTGGCGCCGCGCGCCAGCCGGATCGCACTCATGCCGGCTTCGGTGCCCGAGCTGACCAGGCGCAGCATCTCGATCGACGGCACCAGGGCGATGATGGTTTCGGCCAGCTCGACCTCGCGCTCCGTCGGCGCGCCAAAGGAGAAGCCTTCGAGGATGGCCTTTTGCACCGCCTCCACCACCGCCGGATGGCCGTGGCCCAGAATCATCGGACCCCACGAGCCGATGTAGTCGATGTAACGCTGACCGTTGGCGTCCCAGAAATAGGCGCCTTTGGCGCGCTGCACAAAGCGCGGCGTGCCGCCCACCGCCTTGAAGGCGCGCACCGGCGAGTTCACGCCGCCGGGGATAAGGCGTTTGGCGCGCTCGAACAGGACTTTGTTGTGATCAGTGTTTGGTTTCATGAGGAGGCATCGCAAAGCCTTGTGCATCGGAAATGTCGGGGTCGGGCGATTCGTCGGATTCCGGTTCCGGCTGGGCCCAGAACATGCGGTCCGGCAGCACGTTGCCCATGCCGGGCCGAAAGCCGCCATCGAGGCAGCGGTCCAGGTAGCTCAGTGCCTCACTGGTCGCTGCGGCCAGATCGCTACCGCTCGCAATCAGGGCCGCGAGCGCGGCGGCCAGCGTGTCGCCCGCGCCGCAAAACGTGGCCTCGAAACGCTCGAATTTTTCACCGCCGAGCACCGCTTCCGGCGAGGCCAGCACGTTGTCGATGAACTGATCCGGCAAAGGGATACCGGTGACCAGCGTGTACGTCACACCCATCGCGCCGGCGGCCTTTGCAATGTCGCGGGCACTGGGACTTTGGTCGCTGTTCCAGTCAGGCAATAACCAGCGCCACAACGTGCTGTGGTTTCCAACCAACACGGTGGTCTGCGGCAAAAGCAGTTCACGAAACGCATCGAGATACAGATCGATCTGCCCCTCGTCCCACCAGGACAGGTTCGGCATATAGGCCACAAGTGGTACATCTGAGTAGTCGGAAGCGATCTCGGCGATGGCACTGACGCTTTCCGGACTGCCCACAAAGCCAACCTTGATGACCTGTACCTGGATGTCTTCGAGGATGGTTCGGGCCTGCTCGGTCACGGCTTCTTCATCAAAGGCAAAGTGCTCGAAGATCTCCGCCGTGTCTCGTATATAGGCGCCTGTCACGACTGACAGGGCGTGCGCGCCAACCGATGCGATGGCACTGACATCGGCCGCGAGGCCGCCTGCACCGCTGGGGTCGCTGGCATTGAATACCAACACACAGGCCGGACTCGAATCATCGTCCTCGTCGGCGACTTCCGTGGCGGGGGGTGCGGGCAAATCCTGGGGCTCGTGGTTTGTCATGGGTCAGGGCTCAACTTATATCGACCGATGATGCCAACTCCGTCACATAAAGCCTAGATACAATTGTTGCATTCTAATTGAAGGCCCCTTAAGCTGTGACTGACTTTAAAACGTATATGTGCCTGATCTGCGGGTGGATTTATGACGAAGCGGTTGGCGATCCCGACCATGGCGTGGCGCCCGGAACGGTCTGGGCGCAGGTCCCGATGAACTGGACCTGTCCCGAGTGCGGCGCGCGCAAGGAAGACTTCGAATTGGTCCAAATCTAGACTAGATCACGAGCGTTTTAGGGCGATCGACCACGGTCGTTGAAATAATAATCCAGGAGCAGCTGCCAATGTCCACGACCGGATCGGGTTTCAAGGTTCTGGTAATCGATGACAGCAACACCATCAGGCGTAGCGCCGAAATTTTTCTCAAGCAGGGTGGCCACGAAGTGGTGCTGGCAGAGGATGGTTTTGATGCACTGGCCAAGGTTAACGACCATCAGCCGCAACTGATTTTCTGTGACATCCTGATGCCGCGTCTCGACGGCTATCAGACTTGCGCCATCATCAAGCGCAACGCCAGGTTCGCCGGCGTTCCCGTGGTCATGTTGTCATCCAAGGACGGTGTATTCGACAAGGCCCGTGGCCGCATGGTGGGATCGCACGACTACCTGACCAAACCGTTTACCAAAGACCAGCTGTTGCAGGCCGTGCAGCAGTTTTGCGAAATTTCTTCGGGAGTGATTGATGCCGGTTCATAAAGTGTTGGTGGTGGACGATTCCAAAACCGAATTGATGGTTTTGACCGCTATGCTCGAAAAAAATGGCATGTCCGTCAAGACGGCCGAGAACGCCGAGGAAGCCTTTCGTCGGATCGCCCAGGAAAAGCCGGACCTCATCTTGATGGATGTTGTGATGCCGGGGAAGAATGGATTCCAGTTGACGCGTGCGATCTCGCGTGATCCGCAATACGCTGACGTGCCCATCATCATGTGCACCAGCAAAACCCAGGAAACCGACCGGGTTTGGGGTATGCGCCAAGGCGCACGGGACTACATCACGAAACCGGTGGATGCTGGCGAGTTGATGGCCAAAATCAAAGCTTTGAGCTGACGCCTGTTCCCCGAATGGCCAATCGCGAAGCCCTCCGGCAGTTTCAGAGCCATTTGGCGAACCGCTTGAGCGCGGCTCGTACCACTGGCGTTGCTGCATCCTGGCTGGCGGTCGAAGCTGCCGGTGTGCGGTATCTTTTTCCGCTGAATCAATCGGGCGAGATTTTTCCTTGGGCCAATACGCAGCCTGTGCCATATACGCAGAGCTGGTTTCTCGGTGTAGCCAATTTGCGCGGTGGCCTTTACGGTGTGATCGACCTGGGCAGCTTTGTCGCAGGCACCCTTCCCGATTCCCGCGCGGAATCGAGTCGCGATCAGGCGCGACTGGTGGCCCTCAATTCGGTGCTGGACGTCAATTGCGCGTTGCTGATTGACCGCCTCGTCGGGCTTCGCAGCATGGACTCATTCATTGACTCGGCGCCTGCGTCCGACGCAGCCCCAGGTTATTTCGGCAGCGATTACACCGACGCCGATGGCGCGCACTGGCAGGAAATCAACCTGCAGTCGCTTTCGCAACAACCCCGATTCCTGAGCATCAGCGCTTGAATGTCTTCGCAAGGCCTCACTACCATGTCCTTTGTCAACTCAATTGAAAACCAGTTCCAGACCAACTCACAGGCAGCGACAGACGTCACGATGTCGGGCGCGGTGGGCCCGGACCGAGCCGAGGCCATGGTGGCATCGGAGCACGGGCAGGTTGATGACTTCGGCGACAGCCACATGCCGCCCTCCGACGCGGAACTGCAGTCTTCGGGCGCAGATCTGCTGAGCGTTCCTTTGCTGGGGCGGCGCACGCCGGCCCAGCACCTGCGCATTCTTGCGATATTGCTGGGTCTCGCTCTAGTGGTGCTGGCGCTCGCGACCTTCTTCGCACTCAACCAGGCAAACATGGTTGCCCAGCAGGTGGCTGCAACCGGTCAGGCGCTGATGCAGTCGCAGCGTCTGGCCAAATCGGCAGCCCAAGCGCTGCTGGGCAGCGAACCAGCGTTTCCAGAGTTGAAGGAGAGCGCTGAAGTTCTGACGAAATCAGTACGCGGACTCAAGGACGGCGACGCTTCGCTGCAACTGGCTCCTGTGAGTGCGGCACAAATGGCCCAGGTTGAGAAAGTCGCACCTGTGGTGGAACGTACCGGCAAGAACGCCCAATTCATCCTGAGCGAGAAAAGCCTTCTGATCAAGATCGGCAGCGCGTTGCAGACGATCAATCACCAATCCGTCGATGCGCTGAACCTGGCGCAAACTGTCGAGACGCTTGAGCTGGAACAGAATGCGCGTACCCTGGAACTTTCAGCCGCCAGTCGGCTGGTGATGTTGTCACAGCGTATCGGCAAGTCCGCGAACGAGTTTCTGACCTCGCAAGGGCTCAACCCGGATGCAGTGGTCCTGCTCGGCGCTGATTTGGATGCTTTCAAAGACACTTCGAAGGGCTTGCTGGATGGCAACGCTCTTCTGGGATTGCCGGGAACGAACGACCCGCAGACTCGGGCGCAGATATCCGCCCTGATCAAGGTGTACGGGAAAATGCGCGCTCAGGCCGACACGATTCTGGGAAGCGTTCGGCAACTGGTGATCGCGCGCGAGGCGCAGGTGTCCATCAATTCCGACAGCGAACCTCTGCGTCGTGAACTCGAAGATCTGCAAAGTCGCCTTTCGTCCCAAAGCGGGCTAAGTTCAGGCGCCTTGGTGGCACTCATTTTGTCCGCGCTCTTGGCGTTGGCCAGTGCAGGCGGTCTGGCTTACGTCCAGCTCGAAGAGAGTCGTCAACGCCAGGGACTGGCGGATCAGCAACGGATGGAAGCGGAACGCCAAGAGCGGGAGGCCAAGCGCGTCAATGACGCCAACCAGGCCGCCATTTTGCGATTAATGAACGAATTGCAGACAGTGGCGGAAGGCGACCTGACCCAGGAGGCCACCGTCACGGAGGATATCACCGGCGCCATCGCCGATTCTGTCAACTACACCGTTGAGGAGTTGCGTTTGCTGGTGGGCAACGTGCAGACTACTGCATCACGGGTCGCCCAGACTTCGGCTCAGGTCGAGAACACGTCTGCCGAGTTGTTGACGACCTCCGGCGAGCAGTTGCGCGAGATTCGTGAAGCCGGGCAGTCTGTGCTGGACATGGCGGGGCGGATCAACAAGGTTTCGTCGCAGGCGCAGGAATCGGCCTCGGTGGCCCGGCAATCCCTGCAAGCCGCCGAGTCGGGGCTGGTGGCTGTGCAAAACGCCATCGGAGGCATGAACTCGATCCGCGACCAGATCCAGGAGACTTCCAAGCGAATCAAGCGGCTGGGCGAGTCATCGCAGGAGATTGGCGAAATTACGGAGCTGATCTCGGACATTACCGAGCAGACCAATGTGCTGGCCCTGAATGCTGCCATCCAGGCGGCCTCGGCGGGCGATGCCGGTCGCGGCTTCTCGGTGGTCGCGGAGGAAGTGCAGCGCCTGGCGGAGCGTTCCGCTGACGCGACGCGCCAGATTGCCGCACTTGTTAAAGCCATTCAGACCGACACCCAGGATGCCGTAGCCGCCATGGAGCGTTCCACCCACGGCGTGGTGGAGGGGGCGAAGCTGTCTGACAATGCGGGCACAGCCCTGTCCGAGATTGACCGCGTATCGCGCCGGCTGGCAGAACTGATCGAGCAAATTTCGCATGCTGCGTTGCAGGAGGCCAGCTCCGCCAACGTGGTGGCGGGCAACATTCAGCATATTTTTGTGGTGACCGAGCAGACCGGTGAAGGCACGCGTTCCACTGCGCAGCAGGTACGAGAGTTGTCCCGCATGGCTGAGGAATTGCGCCAGTCTGTGTCGCGATTCAAGATTGCCTGATTCCGGCCAGTCCCATGCCTGTCATTGCCCGAGTAGACCCCTCCATGCAGTTCAACCAACCCGGCTCCGC
>JBDTCK010000077.1:0-45437 GCA_039923645.1 Rhodoferax sp. | reverse complement strand
ACGTTGCCTTTGGCGGGCGTACCGCGCCTGCTGTGGGTCGGCGGCGCCGGAAGCCTGGAGGTCGCGCCTGGCGTGCAATTGGTCAACACTCCCAACTTTCCTGCTGCCTACAAGGACGAAGCTCTGGGTCAGGGCCGGGCACTGGAGGTGTTCCGCGCCACCACCTCGCCGCTGAACTGGACCTTTTTCAGCCCGGCGGCACTACTGCAGCCGGGCGAGCGCACGGGGCAGTACCGCCTCGGCGGCGACCAGTTGCTGGCGGATGCGAGCGGCAACAGCCGCATCAGCGTGGCCGATTTCGCCGTGGCGATGCTCGACGAGCTGGAGCGCAACGCGTACCCCAGGCAACGAATCACGGCCGCTTACTGAAACTTTCACCCTTTCAATTCCCACTTCGCATCCAAAGGAAACATCATGCCGAATTCATTTCAAAATTTTCTGGGCCTGCTCGGTCGCATTCTGGTCGCGGTCCTGTTCCTGCCATCGGGTATTGGCAAGATCGGCAACTTTTCCGGCACGGCGGGCTACATTGCATCCCACGGCCTGCCGCTGCCGCAACTCGGCGCGGTGATTGCGATCGTCGTCGAAGTTGGTGTGGCGCTGGCGTTTCTGGTCGGCTTCAAGACGCGCTGGTCCGCGCTGATACTGGCCATCTACGCCGCAGCAGCTGGCATCTTCTTCCACAACTACTGGGATGCGCCGGCCGCGCAACTCATGATGCAGCAGATCAATTTCTACAAGAACCTCGCCATTGCCGGCGGCTTGCTGTCCTTTGCCGCCTGGGGTGCGGGAGGCTGGAGCGTGGACGCCAGACGCGCCGCCTGAAGCCTTTGGTGGCAGGCAGGGTGGCCCGGGCCGACGTTGCAGCAATGCGGCCGGGCTGCTAGATTGCCTCTTTTGCGAGGAGTTTGTCATGGCTATTGAACTCAGGCGCCAATTCACACCGGCCGGACCCGCGCCGATGGCACAGACGCTGCGCATCCGCAACCATGACTTGGTGGTCGATGGCAGCGTAGCCGAGGGCGGCAGTGACGCCGGTCCCAGCCCGCACGATTTGTACGATGCCGCGCTGGGCGCCTGCAAGGCCCTGACGGTGCTGTGGTATGCGCGCAAGAAGGGCATTGCGGTCGCCGATATTCACACGGTGATCGAACGCGATGACTCGGCCGAGCGCAGCGGTGTGTACCGGCTTGCAGCCAGGCTGCAGATTAGCGGCGAGCTGACCGATGCGCAGTTGCAGGAGCTCGCCGCGGTGGCGGCCAAGTGCCCGGTGCACAAGCTCATGACGCAGGTCACCACCGAGATCACCACCCACGTGGAGCGCCTGCCGTGAGCATCGAACTTTTGCTGACCGGGCACGACCGCGATCTCGGGGGCGGCTTCATGGTGCGCCGCCTGCTGCCGGCCGACTCGCGCCGGTCCATAGGCCCGTTCGTATTTTTCGATCACTTCGGCCCGACGACGGAGCGACCCGGTGCCAACCACGATGTGCGGCCGCATCCGCACATCGGGCTGTCCACCGTTACCTACCTGTTCGAGGGCGCCATGGTGCACCGCGACAGCCTTGGTTTTGTGCAAAAAATCGAGCCCGGCGCAGTCAACTGGATGACAGCCGGTCGCGGCATCGTGCATTCCGAACGGCGCCCGCAGGAGATGCGCGAGCAGACGTTTGTGAACCACGGCATCCAGCTGTGGGCGGCACTGCCGGCCGAGCATGAAGAAGTCGAGCCCAGCTTCGTGCACACGCCAGCCAGCGCGCTGCCCAGGCTCAAGGCCGACGATGCCGACGTGCGCGTGATGATTGGCGAAGCCTTTGGCGCAACCTCGCCGGTGGCCACTTATTCCAAAACCATTTACCTCGACATCGCGCTGCCTGCGCAAGGGCGACTGACGTTGCCGCAGCTGGCGCCGGAGCTGGCCGCCTACCCGGTCGATGGCGAGGTGCTGGTCGATGGCGCGCCGGTGGCGGCTCGCACGCTGGCCGTGCTGGCGCCGGGCGCGAGCGTGCAGCTTGAGGCACGCGCAGCGGTGCGGCTGGTGGTGCTGGGCGGTGATGCGCTGGTCGAGCACCGCTTCATCTGGTGGAACTTTGTCTCGACGCGCAAGGAACGCATCGCGCAGGCCGCGCAAGATTGGCAGGCGCAGGCCCTGGGGCAGGTGCCTGGCGAAACCGAATTGATTCCGTTGCCCGAGCGGCGCTTTATTGCGTGACGCCTCAAGTTCCACTGGTTTCTGACGATTTTGGGCTGCAGCCATTAACAGTCATCCACTTTGTGCTCTTATTAATGTAGCAAGCAGGCGCTGCTTCGAGAATAGCGGCTTGTGCCCGCCCATTTTGGGGGACTGTCAAGTCGCAATGGCTTCCTACAATGCAGGCTATGTTTGTTCACCTTCGTCTGCACACCGAATTTTCCGTCGTTGATGGCACCAACCGCATCGATGAAATCGTCCAGGCTGCGGCCGACGATGGCCAGCCCGCGCTGGCGATTACCGACCTCAGCAACCTGTTCGGCACCGTCAAGTTCTACAAGGCCGCACGCTCCGCCGGCGTCAAGCCGCTGATCGGCACGGAAATCTTTCTGGAGGGGCTGGGCATGGATCCCGGTGCCTTGTCGCGCGTGGTGCTGCTGGTGCAAAACCGTCAGGGCTACCTGAACCTGTCCGAGCTTCTGGCGCGCGCCTGGACGCAAAACGTGGTCAAGGCCCAGGCGGTCGTCAAGCTGACGTGGCTCACGGAGTTGGGCGAAGGCCTGATCCTGCTTTCCGGCGCGCAGGCCGGCCCGGTCGGGCAGGCGCTGGTGCAGGGCGACTCAAACCGCGCCAGTGCGCTTGCGCTGCAATTGGCGGCGCTGTTCCCGCATCGCTTTTACATCGAGCTGCAGCGCGCCGGCCGTGCCAATGACGAGGCCCATGTGGTCGCCGCGGTGCAGCTGGCAGCCAGCCTGAAGCTGCCCGTGGTGGCGACGCATCCCGTGCAGTTCACCGTGCAGGACGACTATGAGGCGCATGAGGCGCGGGTCTGCATAGCCGAGGGTGAAATCCTGGGCAATCAGCGCCGTGCGCGCAAGTTCACGCGCGAGCAGTATTTCAAGACCACCGGGCAGATGCAGGCGCTGTTCGCGGACGTGCCCTCCAGCATCGCCAACACGCTGGAGATCGCGCGGCGCTGCAGCCTCACACTGGTGCTGGGCAAGCCGCAATTGCCGGACTTTCCCACTCCCCAGGTCGATGGTCGGCAGCTCGCGCCTGACGACTACTTTCGCCATACGTCCTACGAGGGCCTGGAGCAGCGGCTGGTGCATTTGTATCCCGAAGAAAAGCAGCGCGACCGGGAGCGCCCGCGCTACGTGGAGCGGCTCGAGTTCGAGATCGACACGATCCTGAAGATGGGCTTTCCGGGCTACTTCCTGATCGTCGGCGACTTCATCAACTGGGCCAAGAACAACGGCTGTCCGGTCGGGCCGGGCCGCGGTTCGGGCGCGGGTTCGCTGGTGGCCTACGCGCTCAAGATCACCGATCTCGATCCGCTGCAATACAACCTGCTGTTCGAGCGCTTCCTGAACCCCGAACGTGTGTCGATGCCCGACTTCGATATCGACTTTTGCCAGAGCAACCGCGACCGCGTGATCGATTACGTCAAGCTCAAGTATGGCAAGGATGCGGTGAGCCAGATCGCCACGTTCGGCACCATGGCAGCGCGCGCTGCCATTCGCGACGTGGGCCGCGTGCTGGACATGAGCTACACCTTCTGCGACGGCATCAGCAAGCTGATTCCGAACAAGCCGGGCACCCACATCACGATCGATGGTGCCCTCAAGGCCGAGCCGATTCTGGCCGAGCGCCTGGCCAACGAAGATGAAGTCAAGACCCTGCTGGCGCTGGCGCAGAAACTGGAAGGCATGACGCGCAACGTCGGCATGCACGCGGGCGGCGTGCTGATTGCCCCCAGCAAGCTGACCGATTTTTGCCCGCTCTACCAGCAGCCCGGCAGCGACTCCGCGGTGAGCCAGTTCGACAAGGACGACGTGGAGGCTATCGGCCTGGTGAAGTTCGACTTTCTGGGCCTGGCCACGCTCACCATTCTGGAGATTGCCAAGGACTTCATCGTCAAGCGCCACAAGGGCCAGGAGAATTTTGCCTTTGAGAACCTGCCTTTGGGTGACCCTGCAGTCTACCGGCTGTTTGCCGAGGGCAAGACCGAGGCCGTGTTCCAGTTTGAAAGTCGCGGCATGCAGGGCATGCTGCGCGACGCCCGACCGACGCGCTTGGAAGACCTGATTGCCATGAACGCGCTGTACCGGCCGGGCCCGATGGACCTGATCCCGACCTACATCGCGCGCAAGGCGGGGCGCGAGGAGGTGGTGTACCCCGACCCACGCGTGGAGTCCATCCTGTCCGAAACCTACGGCGTCATGATCTACCAGGAGCAGGTGATGCAGATGGCGCAGATCCTGGGCGGCTACTCGCTCGGCGGTGCCGACCTGCTGCGCCGCGCCATGGGCAAGAAGAAGGCCGAAGAAATGGCCACGCATCGCCAGATCTTCCGCGATGGTGCGGCCCGGAAGGGCATCACCACCGACAAGGCCAACGCCGTGTTCGACGACATGGAAAAGTTTGCAGGCTACGGCTTCAACAAGTCGCATTCGGCCGCTTACGCGCTGCTGGCTTACCACACGGCCTGGCTGAAGGTGCACTACACCGCAGAGTTTTTCTGCGCCAACATGACGGTGGAAATGGACGACACCGACAAGCTCAAGGTGTTGCACGAAGACGCGTTGAAGATGGGCATGACGTTCGAGGCGCCCGATGTGAACCGCGGCTTTCATCGCTTCGAGCCGATCTCCGACACGGTCATTCGCTACGGGCTGGGCGCCGTCAAGGGCACGGGCCAGCAGGCGATCGACGCCATTGTGGCGGCTCGGGAGGAGGGGGGCGCTTTCAAGAGTCTGTTCGACTTTTGTGTGCGCGTGGACCGCAGCAAATTCAACAAGCGCGCCCTCGAAGCACTGATCAAGGCTGGCGCCTTTGATTCGCTGCAACTCAACCGCGCCGCCATGATCGCCTCGGTCGACCGCGCGTTCGACTTTGCCACGGCCGCGCAGGCCAACGTCAACCAGGGCGGCCTGTTCGACATGGGAGATGACGACCACGGCTCCAGCACGCAGGAACCGGATCTGGTGGACGCGACGCCGTGGGGCATCAAGGAGCGCCTGACCTACGAAAAGACCGCCATCGGCTTTTATCTTTCGGGCCATCTGTTCGACGAGGTCGCACACGAGGTCCGGCGCTTTTGCAAGCGCGAGATCGGCGACCTGATCGATTCGCGCGAGCCACAATTACTGGCGGGCATCGTGGGCGATTTGCGCGTGATCAACGGCCAGCGTGGCAAGCTGGTGCTATTCAGGCTGGATGACAAGTCGCTCGCCATCGATGCAACCGCCGACGAGGCCCTCTTCAATGCGCACCGCAACACGCTCAAGGACGATGAACTGGTGATCGTGAGCGGCGGGTTGCAGCCAGGCCGCGGCGGCTTCGAGGCGCGCTTTCAGGTGCAGCAGGTGTGGGACCTGGCCGCCGCGCGCTGCCGCTTTGGCAAGTTCCTTCGCGTGGCCGTGAACGGCAAGGCGCCCGACATCGCGCGGATTGTGAAAGACTTTCCGCCCCGGCGCGAGGTGTCGGAGCAGGGTGAGCTGCTGCGGGGTCTGGGCGTGCGGTTGACACTGCAGCGGCAGAGTGATGACACCGCCGCCACGGCCGAGTTGCAACTGGGGGATGAGGTCAAGTTCTTCCCGACCGATGCCGCGCTGGCGAGCTGGATGGCGCAGGCCGATCAGGGTAGGGCGGCCATCGTGTACGACTGATTCTTAAGAGAAAAGCGCCTGTAATGCATACAGGCGCTTGGTATATCGCTCTGATTACGAGAGCACTAGAGGTTCACCCGGCAGCGCGCCGGGTGACTCTGTGCGTCAGTGCAATGAAGCGAGCTTCACACCAGGCGTTTTCAATGCCTGCGCAACGTCATACATTGCCTGGTTGAGGATCTTGTGAGTGTTTTGATCAGCCCCATGGCCGAACTTGGCATCGATGTCCACCATCACCTTGACGTGGTTGTCATGCGACAACGCCTTGTCGAACAGGTAGCCAGACCACCAGGCACCATCAGACGTGGTGCCAGCGGTTACCAGCGTCTGCGCCAGCTTGACACCCTTGAGGTCGGCCGGCGCCGCCGGCAACTTGATACCTTGCTCGGTTGCGAGCTTGAGCCCATCCTTGACGGCAAAGGTCATGCCGTTGATGAAGTTGGTGACGTCTTTCTCGCCATACTGCTTGTTGAGTTTGGCAACCTCGGCATTGACCGTCTTCTCACCGAGCATCGATACGAGTGCCTTGGAAAAACTGAAGTCGCTGGCGCCGCCACCGGCCTCAACCAGCGCCGCCGTGACCTCCAGCGCGGGCGCCCCGGTGTAGACCGGGCCACCGAACCAGTTCATGTCTGCCTGAGACATCGGTGCTGCTGCCGGCGTTGCCGCCATTGCCACGCCACCAAACGCCACGCCACCCAAGGCCAGCGCGGCCACCAATAGATTCTTGCGCATATTCATAATAAGTTCTCCAGTAAGTGCGATCAATATCCCCTTTCCTGTAAGTGCGGGCGTCACGTCGCAACCAACGTGGCATCGATTCGTGCATGTGCACAAAACGCCTCTGCAAGATACAGGCAACGCGGCAAGTATCAGGATCAGTCCCTGCCTCTCGCTGTGTTTCAGGTATACCGCCAACGTGGCCATCTCGTCTGTCCTTTGGCATACAGACACGGCATCCACACCTGGTGCAGGTGTAGCCAACGTTCAAGTCCGGTTGCGGACGAACAAACCTATGCGGACCGAATCTCTTGCAGGCACGGTCCGTGCCTGTCGATCCTGTAGCAATCGCAAGCCCGGCGCGCCAGGATCGAGCTATCGAGCACTTCGATGTGGCCGCGCCCATAGCGGATCGCACCTTCGCGGCGCAACTGGCCCAAGGTCTCGGTGACTCCTTCTCGCTTGGCGCCGAGCGCATTGGCGATCAACTCGTGCGTCATCGTCAATTCGTTGGTTGGCATCCGGTCCAGGCTCAGCAGCAGCCAACGACACAAGCGTTGCTCAAGGCTGCCATGCCGGTTGCACGCCGACGTTTGCACGATTTGTCCAATGTACGACTCGGTGTATTGCAACAGCACCTGCATCAAGGCTTCGCCACGTCGGAACTCCTCCAGCACGTGCCGCGCCGGCAACTTCACGCCCCATCCGGCGCTCTGCACGGTGGCGTGCACCGTCAATGCCGTGGCACCCAGCAATAGCCGCACGCCGACCACGCCTTCGGGTCCGACCAGGGCCACTTCGGCAGAACTGCCATCCTCCATCGCATAGCTCATCGCGACGACCGAACTCTCGGGGAAATAGACCTCGCGCATCTGAACACCCGGTTCGCACAGCGACTGACCGGAAGTCATGTGCACTCGCTCGATATTCGGACTCAGACGTTGCAGGGCCTCGCCGGGCAGCGAAGCCAACAACAAGTTAGGGGACGGCCACTGCATTACGGACATGTTGCTTTCTCTCGGTACACGGCCGCAAAGGTGGCATCGCTGCGATTTCGATAGCGTCGCCACGCGACATCGCCGATGTGCTGGCGATGGGCAATTCTAGTCAATTCCTCCAATGTGAGCCTGAGCACGCTCGAGGCAACCCTGATAAGTTAATCCTTGGCGCCAACCGCAACAGGATCAGATTCCGACCTCGGGTGCCGCTCGTTCTTTTTCTGTTAAAGGCTTGGTGTACTACTGATTCATGCCAACTTTCATGGATCCTGGAATGTCCCGCGAAGACAGCCGGCTGAGGGATACGGCACGCGCGAGAGCGGCGCCATGAAGATCATCGACGCCGGCGCGTTCGACGGGTAACGCTGCGACGCCATTTCCGGCACTCACAACATGCAAGGCTGGCCACAGGGTGCGCTGGTGTTTCGCGAACGGCCGATGATGGCCTCGTCGGACAAGGTCTACATTACCCTGAATGGGCGCGGCGGCCATGCCGCCATGCCGCATGGCGCGGTTGGCAAGGCCACTTTGCTGGGACGGCGCTGACCGGCAGCGAGGAGTTTGCCTTCATGCTGGAAAAGCGCCCCGGCTGCTACCTCCTGATCGGCAATGGCGACGGCGACAGCGCAGGTGCCTGCATGGTGCACAACCCTGGGTTCAACTTCAATGACGGCAACGTGGTGGTCGGCGCGGCCTACTGGACGCGACTGGCCGAGCGTTACCTGAGTGACCCGCCGCGGGCGGGTTGAGGCGTTGCTGAGGCGGGCTGGGCTGGATCGAGCCGCTCGCATGGCTATCGTGCGCGGCTGGTTTTCAAGGAAAAAGCGACGATAACCCTTATGGGCCCTTGGCGAGTAGCTACTGAAAAAATAGCGTCAACGCTTCGGCTTGAGATCGACGATCAGCGCCGGCGGCACCCGCCCGTCGATGTCGCGTGGCAGTTTCTCGGTTTTCTCAAGGGCGCGCAGAGCGGCCTCGTCCCATGCCGGCACGCCGCTCGATTTGACGAGTTTGGGGGTGCCGACAATGGTGCCGTCCGGTGCCAGTTGCACGTTGAACTCGGCGGCCGGATTGCCATTCACAAGATCGGCATCGGGAAAGACCACGTTCGGCCGAACCGCGGCGGCGACGCGCGCGCCATAGCTGCCTGAGGGGCCCGAGGAGCGCAACGCGTTGCCAGTGGCGTTGGCGCCGCCCTCGGCGTTGGCCATCGCCAGCATGTTCTTGACCGTTTGCTGGTGCAATTTGTCAGCCTGTGCCTTGGCCTGCGCCTGAGCTTTGGCTTTCGCGTCTGCTTGCGCTTTGGCCTGGGCCTGGGCTTCCGCTTTGGCTTGTGCATCAGCCTTGGCTTGTGCTTTCGCCTGCGCCAGTGCCTTGGCCTTTTCGGCCGCTTTCCTGTCGACTTCCTGCTGCTGGGCCTGCGCTAGTGCCTGCTGCTGCTCCTGCTTCTTCTTTTCCTGCGCGGCCTGCTTTTCCTGCTCGCGCTTCTCGGCGTCCAGTTTCTTTTGCCGATCGCGCTTGTCCTGTTCCAGCTGCTGCTCGAGCTTTTCCTTCTCCAGCTCCTTCTTCTGGCGCTCTATCGCGATGTCGGCGTCACGCACGGACGGTGTCACTCGCACTGGCGGTGGGGGTGGTGGCGCGGGGACGGGTGCCGGCCGGGGTACTGGTGCAGGCGCGGGAGGAGGAGGCGTCGGCCGCGGCGGTGGTGACTCCACCGCCCTGGGCGCGGCCTGTTGCGGCACCGACGACCACAGCTCGGCTTCGACCGCCACATTCTCGGCGTCGCGTTTCCAGTGCACTCCCCAGGTCAGCGCCGCGATCAGCAGCAGGTGCACCAGCACCGCCAGCGCGTACGCGCGGCCCGTACCCGGTTGCGGCGGCGGCGCAAACTCAAGGCGGTCGGTGGCGGCGTTCATGGTGCTTCGAATGGGCTGTCGTACGGGATTGTCGAATGGGACTATCCGTGGGGGGTCAACTTCACGGACAGGCCGATGCGCTTGACACCTGCCTTATGCAGCGTGTCCATGACATTGACCACGGTTTCATACTTGACGCCGCGGTCGGCGCTGATAACCACCGGCATGTCAGTGTTGCCGTCCGCCTGCCCGCCTTGCGCCTGCCGGACCGCATTGGCGACGTCTCTCAACGTCACGGGCACTGACTTGCCTTGGGGAGCCTTGAGCTCGATGGTTTCATCCTTTCCGACCACGAGCTGGATGAACTGACCGGGCTGCTTGGCCGCCGCGCCGACGCTGGGAACGTCGATCACGCTTGGCGTGATCAGCGGCGCCGTGACCATGAAAATAATCAACAGCACCAGCATGACGTCGATGAACGGCACCATGTTGATCTCGCTGATGGTGCGCCGGCCGCGGCCACGGACTCGGGAGACAACTGCAGCCATGGTGTGCTTCCTTAGTGGCCCGAGGCCGATTGGGCGCCCAGGTTGCGCTGCAAAATGTTGGTGAACTCTTCGATGAAGGTCTCCAGCTTGATCGCCACGCGGTCGATGTCGTGCGCGAACCGGTTGTAGGCCACTACCGCCGGAATGGCCGCAAACAGGCCGATGGCGGTAGCCACCAGCGCTTCGGCAATGCCGGGCGCCACGGTGGCCAGCGTGACCTGCTGAAGACCGGCCAGCCCGATGAAGGCGTGCATGATGCCCCAGACCGTGCCGAACAGGCCGAGGTAGGGCGAGACGGAGCCGACCGAGGCGAGGAAAGCAAGGTTGATCTCCACGGCGTCAAGCTCGCGCTGGAAGCTCGCGCGCATGGCACGGCGCGCGCCGTCCATCAGGGCGCCGGCGTCGCTGATGCGGCGCTCGCGCAGCTTCTGGTACTCGCGCATGCCGCTGGCAAAAATGCGCTCCATCGGCCCCGAATGCCGGGCATTCTGGGCGGCCGAGGCGAACAGGTCGTTCAGGCTCGTGCCGGACCAGAAGTCGTGCTCGAACTCGTCATTGAGTGCATTGACGCGCTTGAGCGCAAATATCTTGCGAAAGATGGCGGCCCAGCTCGCAACCGACACGCAAACCAGCAGCAGCATGACAAGCTGCACCACCCAACTCGCGTGGACCACCATGGTGACGATCGACAGATCTTGATTCATTGTTCTAAGACTTCCAGGATATTTTTCGGGATTTTGGCGGGCCTGAGGGTGGCCGCATCGACCCACCCGATTCGGATGCTGCCGGCGCACAAAAGTTCCGCCGGAGCAGTCGATGCATGCTCTGATTCTAATAGCGACTGCTGCAGGATGGTCATGGACGCCGGGCGCAATTCGCTTAAATGTGCGGTCACCAGCAAGGCGTCGTCGAGGCGCGCCGCCCGGTGGTACCGGACATCGGTTTGCACCACCACGAACATGCCGCCACTGTCTTCGCGCAGCCGGCGCTGCCCGATGCCGAGCGAGCGCAGCCACTCGGTGCGTGCGCGCTCGAAAAACTTGAGGTAATTGGCGTAGAAGACGATGCCGCCAGCGTCGGTGTCTTCCCAGTACACGCGCACCGGCCAGCGAAACATCTGCCTGACTTGCCCCGCGTGGGTCATTGGAGTACCTTCGTGCTTCGCACTGCGGTGCGAGCTTGCTTGGGGCGGCCCGGCGCGGCGCTCATGCCACCATGGCTTGCAGTCGCGCGACGGCACCCTGCAGGTGCGCCATCGAACTGGCAGTGGAAAAGCGCACGAAGTTGTGTGTGTCGGCGCTGCCGAAATCGCGCCCCGGCGTGACCGCGACATGGGCCTGCTTCATGACTTCGAAAGCGAAGTCCCAACTGCCCCTGATTTTGAGCTTGCTGCAGATTTGTGAGCAATCTGCCCAGGCGTAGAAGGCGCCATCCGGCATGACGGGCACATTCAGGCCCATGGCGTTGAGCGCCGGTATGAAAAAGTCCCGGCGTGTCTTGAACTCGGCGCGGCGCCGCTCGTACTCGGCGATGCTGGCCGCCTCGAAGCAGGCCAGCGCCGCATGCTGCGACACCGTGCTCGCGCAGATGAACAGGTTTTGCGCGAGCCGCTCGATCACCGGCACCAGCGCCTCGGGCACGACCAGCCAACCGAGCCGCCAGCCCGTCATGTTGAAGTACTTGGAGAAGCTGTTGATGCTGATGACGTTATCGTCCAGCGCCAGCGCTGTGTGCCCGAACGTGTCGTCGAAACTCAGCCCCAGGTAGATCTCGTCGATCAGCGTGATGCCGCCGCGTGCGCTCACGACCTCGTGGATGCGGCGCAGCTCGTCGGGGTGAATCGAAGTGCCGGTCGGGTTCGACGGCGAGGCCAGCAGCACGCCGCGCGTGTGGTCGTTCCAGGCGGATTGCACCTTGTCGGCGCTGAGCTGAAAGCGCTCTTTGGCAGACGTGGGAATCAGCACCGCGCGGCCTTCGGCGGCGCTCACGAAATGCCGGTTGCAGGGGTAGCTCGGGTCGGGCATCAGGATTTCATCGCCCGCTTCGATCAAGGCCAGACAGGCCAGCTGCAGCGCGGCCGAAGCACCGGCGGTGACGATGATGCGCCGCGCCGGCACCGCCACGCCAAAGCGCTGCGTGTACCAGTCGCTGATGCGCTCTCGCAGTGGCTCCAGCCCGGTGGCCTGGGTGTACTGCGTGGTGCCGTTGTGGATGGCCCGGGCCGCGGCTTCCTGCACCAGCGGCGGCGCGGTGAAGTCCGGCTCTCCGATGTTCAGGAAGATCATGGGCCGGTCGGTGTGGGCCACTTCGCGGGCCATGGCGGAGGCGGCCTTGGCCACTTCCATCACGTAGAACGGTTCGATGCGCTGGGCGCGGGTGGAAATTTTCATGATGTCGTGGGCCTTGCGCTCATCGTCCTATGCCTTTCGTGCGGTCGGCTGTCACCTCGGCCGCGCGCAGGGTGGGCGCCAGGCCGTTCAGCACCGCGTTCACGTACTTGTGGCCGTCGGTGCCACCAAACTCCTTGGCCAGTTCGATGCACTCGTTGAGCACCACGCGCCACGGCACATCCAGGCAGTGCTTGAACTCGTACGCGCCAATCCACATCACGCCGTGTTCGATCGGCGAGATCTCGGCCATCTTGCGGTCCAGCAACGGCAGGATCAGCGCGTCGAGCGCCGCCGACTCGTCGATGCAGCCATGCAGCAGCGCATCGTAGTGCGCGGCATCGGCCTTGTGAAAACCCGCCAGGTCGCGTGTGAAGCTGTCGATGGCGGCGACGTCGTTGCGCCCGACCTGGTGCTGGTACAGCGCCTGTAATGCAAATTCGCGCGCGCGCGAACGGCTGGACTTGGCGGAGGCCTTGCGCGCACCGGTGCTGGTCAGGCCCGTGCGGGACTGGCGCGGTGGGTGCCCGGTCAGGTTTGCCGCTCCGTCGGGTGTTGCAGGTTTTTCCATGGTCATGCCATCTCGCCCAGCAGGTTTGCCATTTCCACCGCCACGCGGGCCGCATCACGGCCCTTATCGGTTTGCCGCGCGATGGCCTGGTCCAGGTTTTCGGTCGTGATGATGGCGTTGGCCACCGGCAGCCGGTAGTCCAGCGCGACTCTGCTCACACCGGCGCCCGACTCATTGGCCACCAGCTCGAAGTGGTAGGTCTCGCCGCGGATGATGCAGCCCAGCGCGATCAGCGCGTCGAACTTGTCCTGCTCGGCCAGCGCCTGCAGGGCCACCGGCACTTCCAGCGCGCCGGGTACCAGCAGATGCGTCACGTTTTCTTCCGGCACGCTCAGCGCCGCGAGCTCAGCCTTGCAGGCGTTCGCCAGGCTGTTCGTGATGCTCTCGTTATAGCGAGCCTGCACGATGCCGATATGCAGCTTGCTGCCGTCCAGCGGCCGCCCGGCCGTTCCTTTTTCTGCACCAAACATGAGTTATTCCTTCGGTGTGTAGCCGGTAATCTCCAGCCCGTAGCCCACCATGCTGGGCAGGCGCCGTGGTGTGCCCATGAGGTTCATTTTGCGCACACCGCATTCGCGCAGGATTTGCGCCCCGATGCCATAGGTGCGCAAGTCCATGCGCCCGCGCTCCGGGCCGTGGCTGGCGCGCGCCGTGCCTTCGAACTGCGCGAGCAGCTGGGCCGCGCTCTCGCCGCAATTGAGCAGCACGACTACGCCCTGGCCCAGCTTTGCGATGTGCTTGAGGCTGGTGTCCAGCCCCCAGGTGTGCATGGATCGGTCGACCTCCAGCGCGTCGAGCACCGACAGCGGCTCGTGCACGCGCACGACCACGGTGTCGTCGGGCCGCCACTGGCCCTTGACCAGCGCCAGGTGCAGGCCGCGGCTGGGTTTGTCCAGATAAGCGTGTGCGGTGAATTCGCCGTAAGCCGTATTGATGATGCGCGTACCGGCTTTCTCGATCAGGGATTCGACGCGGCTGCGGTGTTCGATCAGATCGGCAATCGTGCCGATCTTCAGGCCGTGTTCGGCGGCAAACAGCTGCAGGTCAGGCAGGCGGGCCATGGTGCCGTCGTCCTTCATGACTTCACAGATGACTGCCGCAGGCGAGCAGCCTGCCATCGCGGCCAGGTCGCAACCAGCCTCGGTGTGACCGGCGCGCATCAGCACGCCGCCATCGACGGCCTGCAGCGGAAAGATGTGGCCGGGCTGCACCAGGTCGTCGGCTTTCGCTCCCCTGGCCACCGCCACCTGCACGGTGTGGGCCCGGTCAGCGGCCGAGATACCGGTGGTCACGCCCTCGGCGGCTTCGATCGAGACCGTGAATGCGGTCGAATGCTTGGCGTTGTTTCGCGCCACCATGGGCGGCAGGTGCAGCCGCTCGCACATGTCGCGCGACAGCGTCAGGCAGATCAGTCCGCGTGCGTGGCGCGCCATGAAGTTGATCGCCTCGGGCGTTACATGGTCGGCGGCCAGGATCAGGTCGCCTTCGTTCTCGCGGTCTTCTTCGTCGACCAGGATCACCATGCGCCCAAGGCGCATGTCGGCCACGATGTCTTCGACGCGGGAGATGGGGACCGGGGAGGGGATTGTCATGAAGGGTCTCTGTTCGGGTTTTGCGGATCGGCGCGCAGCATTCGCTCCACGTAGCGCGCGATCAAATCAATTTCGAGGTTCACCTGCGAGCCCGTACGCAGGTGGCGCAGGGCTGTATTTTCAACCGTGTGCGGAATCAGGTTGACGCTGACCTCGCATCCAGTGTCGGAGTCCACCACGCGGTTCACCGTCAGGCTCACCCCGTTCACCGTGATGGAGCCCTTGTAGGCAAGGTACTTGGCGAGCTCGCGCGGCGCGGTGACGCGTAGCTCCCAACTCTCGCCGACCTGCGCAAAGTGGCTCACCGCGCCAATGCCATCGACGTGGCCGGCCACGATATGCCCGCCCAGGCGGTCATGCGCACGCAGGGCTTTCTCTAAGTTGATCGGGCCGGGTTCGGCGAGACCGGTGGTTTTATCCAGCGACTCTGCGGAGATGTCGATACTGAATTGCTGCTTTTCCGTGACTAGCGTCGTGACCGTCATGCAGGCGCCGTTGAGGGCGATGCTGTCGCCCAAGGTAACGTCGTCCAGGTAGCCGGCGGGGGCCTCGATGGTGAGGCGCTTGCCGTGCTGTAAAGAGCTTCCCAGGTCGTGGACTGCGGCGATGCGCCCCACGCCGGTGATGATTCCGGTGAACATCCTGCTATTTTCGCAGGGATTGGCGCTAAAACTGGTCGCGTCCCGGAATTCTGGCCAGAATGCGCAAATCCGGCCCCAGCATTTCACTTGATTGGAACGCCAGCGGCACCGCCTGCGAGAGCTCGGTCAGCGGACCGAAGTTGGCCATGCCGCGACCCTGGCCGATCAATTTGGGCGCCAGGTACACCAGAAACTCGTCGACCAGGCCCTCACGGATCAGCGAGCCGTTGAGCTTGAAGCCGGCTTCGACATGCAGCTCGTTGACTTCGCGCCGGGCCAGATCGTTCAGCATGGCTGCCAGATCCACCTTGCCCGAGGCCTGCGGCGTCTGGCCCGGCAGGTAAACGACGGTTGCGCCGCGCGCCTCCAGCGCCGCCTTTTTAGCATCATTTTGCACTGCAGCGTATATGTACAGGGTACGTTCAGCTATGAAAAGGTGAGCGTCCAACGGCGTTTCGAGCCGGCTGTCCACCACCACCAGAGGCGGCTGGCGCGGCGTCTCGACCAGCCGCACATCGAGCCGCGGGTTGTCTTGCAGCACCGTGCCGATGCCGGTGAGCACGGCGCCGGCGCGCGCGCGCCAGGCGTGACCATCGGCGCGCGCGGCCTCAGCGGTGATCCACTGGCTGGCCCCGTTGTCCAGCGCGGTCTTGCCGTCGAGCGAGGCGGCGACCTTCATGCGCACCCACGGCGTTTTGCGGATCATCCGGCTGAAAAAGCCGATGTTCAACTCGCGCGACTCGACCGCGCCCGGCCCGACCTGTACCTCGACGCCGGCCGCGCGCAGGCGCGCAAAGCCCTGACCCGCGACCTGCGGATTGGGGTCGGCTATCGAAGCAACCACTTTCTTTATGCCCGCCGCAATCAGCGCGTCACAGCACGGGCCCGTGCGCCCATGGTGGGAGCAGGGTTCCAGCGTGACATAGGTAGTGGTGCCTCGGAGATCGTGGCCGTGCGCGCGTGCGTCCTGCATCGCCACCACTTCCGCATGCGGGCCGCCGCGCTGCTGTGTGAAGCCACGGCCGACCACTTCACCTTGAGCGGTCGCAATGATGCAGCCAACCCGGGGGTTAGGGCTGGACAGCCCGATAGATTGCCGGGCCAGCGCCAACGCGTCGGCCCAAAGTGCCAAGGTCATGGTTTGTGCCCGGGGATCGACCGGGTGACTCGATCGCGCGATTATGGGCTCAAAACTGCGAGGTCGATGCGCTGCATTCCAGGTCCGTCGTCGTTTTGGGTGTGCAGACGCGCAAGCGCCCGGTGGAGGCGATTTTGATGCGGCGTGTCTGGTTGGGTAGTGCGTTTCCCGTAACGTCATTGCGGGCAATTGTGAGAGTCAGGGCGCCGAAGCCGCCCCCTTTCAGCTTCGAGTAGCCCGACGCGTCGTACATGATGTAGGGCGTTGCGGCCCCCGCAGGCCCATTGCCGGTGACCGATAGATAGGTCTGCGACGGATCGCCGGTCGAAATGGTGATGTCGCTGCCGGCCTCATACGCCTGCGATTGATTCTTGTCCACGAACACGACCCAGCCGCTGCTCCAGTTCGCACCGTCGGCCGGCGCCATCATGGCGCGCATGCCGCGCTTCATTGCCTCGCCGCGCGTCGCATTGATGGCAGCGACCAATGAGTTGGCCGCCGATGTCAATTCCGCATTGCGCTGGAATGCCGTGAAACTGGGCACGCCCAAGGCCAGTGCAATGGCGACCAGAGTTACGGTCACCATCAACTCGATGAGGGTAAAGCCCTTAATGGCAGCACGGTGGATCTTCATTTCCAGCACACTGAACTCTTTGCCCCCGTACAGGTTTTCGTGCCGGTACTGAGTATTTGCAAGGTACCTGCATCGGGGTCGGCCATGACGGGCTCGGCCGCCACCATCACGCATTCGGCGATGGTGGAAGACGGGCATGCGGAGGCGCTCAGGTAGTAAGCGGTTTTTGCCGGCGAGTCACCCGAAAAGGTCTTGAATGGGACGTTTGCAGGTGTCGTCGTTCCGTCCACGTTGGTGAACGCAAGGTAGGTATTGGACTGCGTCATGTACCGCTCCTGCTGCTGCAGCAGTTCGGTCAGCGCCGTGCGTGCCTCGGCTCTTCGGCCCTTAAGCACGGAGTCCTTGTAGGAAGGGTAAGCAATGCTGGCGAGGATGCCGACGACCGCCACGACGATCATCAGTTCGATCAGGGTGAAGCCGCGATTGAAGCCTTTTCTCATGGTGCGTTCTTCAGGTCCAGGTAGTTGTTGATCTGTCGCCAGCTCAAGCGGCCGGTGGCCACGGTCGTCGTCGGCGTTCCCCCCAGAGACAGGCCAATGGCGCCCTGCTGGATAACCTGGTGCGTGATGGTCTTGAGCCGTCGCCCTGTGCTGTCGCTGGTTGTATAGGTCGTGGCTTCGCTGATATCACCCACCAATGGCTCCCCCATGATGCCCACGCTTGAACTGACTGCCGTGCCATTGCCGCTCGCTATGTTTACCGTGTACTGGTTTCCTCCGCCAGCGGCCGAGCAACTGCCAGCCGAAGCGACGGGAATCAGACTGCCGAAAATTACGGATTCGCCGACCACTGTGGAACTGCTGATCTGACGCTCGCCCGAAGTCGGAAAGTCGACATACCACCCCGAGCGCTGCGTGAGGTCGGCATCGCTGGCGGCACGGCCCACCTTGAACGCCGCAACCGTGATGACGCCAGTCGATGCGTTGGAGATACCGGCCTGCAGCCGGCCGCGACCATTGATGGCGCTGCGCCCTACGGGACTCGAGTCCCCGGAGGTGAAGCCGTTGTCATACACCATATAGACCGACTGCTGTGCAGTGGAATTCTTGTCTGCGGACTCGAGGTACTTGCCAGTCCCGAACGTGACGTAGGCGGTATCTTGAACAGGGCCGTAGACAACGCTTGGCGCCATCGTGATCGGCTGCACATTCCCGGACGCATCCTTTGCGATGAACAAAGGATAGGGGAGCGGGTTTGCCGTGGTGCCCTTGTTGAACGACGAGAGTTTGTTGATGTTCCAGTCCACGGACCCGACCGCCGAGAAGTCGAGCTTCCAAAGGTTGCCATGCAGGTCACCCATGTAAATTCTCGTGACCTCCCTTGCCGCGCCCAGCGCAGCCCTGAAGTTGATCAGGCCCGTCGCCCTGGTGGCACTCAGCGTGCTATCAACCGGCATGGAGATCTTGTAGTAGTTCGTACCCAGCGTCCACGCCGTGCCGGCGGGTTTGCTGATGTCCAGCAAAAACAGAGTGGGGTTTCCGGTGTCGCTGAAAGCGCCCGCGCTGTCGGCGACATAGTTGTTGACGCCGCTGCCGACGACCGCGAACCACTTGTAAGTGGCTGGCGTCACCTTTGCGGCGCTGGTGCGCAGCTTCAATATCTGGGGCCGCCCTGTCACATTGCCCATGTCGGGATCGTCGGCATGGGTGAACTCCCACATGACGCTGGATGCCGTGAACGCGGCCGGGCTGGTCACGTCCAGGGCGAAGACGCCCTGGCCTCCACCGCCGGTGCCCGAGACCAGCACGGTTTTCCAGTCGGCCACGGTTCCCGCAGACCCCACCTGAGCTTCAGCCAGGGCAGGCGGTCCATCCACATAACTCTGGTGACTGTTGCCGTAAGCGGGATTGGTCAATGCGGACAGCTTCGAGCCCATCCAGCTCGGGATGTAGGCAAAAAACTCCTCTCCGGTGGTCGCATTGAACGCGTGAAACATGCCGTCGTTTGCGCCCACGAATACCGCTGGCGTTCGGCCTGCATGTGCCGCATAGAAAAGCGAGTAACTGGCGGAGTTGATGTTGGTCGCCGGCTTGCCTGAATAAACGACCCCTGAGTTGATGATGTCACCCAGCAGCTTGTTGCGCTTGCGAAAGTCCACGTTCTCTCTGGAACGATCGCCCCGCAGGTAATCGAGGCGGGCCGATCCCAAACCGTCGCTGGCAGCGGCCGGCGTGGGCTTGTTCAGGGCGGTTTGCAATGTGCCCTCGATGGTGGCCCAGCTGAATGCCGTGGCGACCGGGTTGGCGGTCGCCCCGACACTGCCCACCACGATGTTGCGCGAGGTGGCCGGCGAGGCCAGCGCCGCGAGTTGGGCCGATGCAGTCCAGGTCGTGGTGTTCGAGATGGTGACCACGTTGCTGGTGCTCACGCTGACCGGAATGGCCAGCAGGTCGCCGCTCCAGTCGGACGTATCGAAGGTCCCCTGGTAGATCGTGTCACCGGCCTGGGTCAGGTTCTTCGATTGAATCGCGCCGCCGGCGATGCTTCGCGCTGCCGTCGAGGCCCGGCTGAAGATGCTGTCGAACGCATTCAGGACGCCGCGTGCATTGCTCTGCAGGTAGTAGGTGCTGGCCTCCCCAAGGTCGGCGGGATTCTGCCAGACATTGTTTTCGATGCTGCCGTCCTGCTTCCTGAACGGGTTGCCAAAGGTGTTGTAGGGAGCCTTGCCCAGGTTGGATGGATCCGTTTCGAAGCCCCCGTACTTGGCGGCCATGAACAGTTGGTTGGCGTTGCGCCGGGTGTTCGCATCGTTCTGCGCGGCATATTCATTGACGTCGAATGTGAAGGTCTTGACGCGCAAACCCGGCATTTGTTTGGCAGGGCCGCCTGCGCCGCTCCAATTCGCTCCCCGGATGTCATGCGTGTGGCCCCAGTAGGCGGAGCCCATGATCTGGCTTGTTTGGGTGTTGCCCGGTACGCTGTAATTGGCGCCGCTCGGGTTGCCGGTTGTACGTGCCACGCCCTGACCATCGTTGTAGGAAGTCGACGAATTTTTTTCGAAGCTCTGCACGATGCCGCGCCAGTAGTTGATGTCGGGGACGTTGTTGGCGGCGTTCGCGGCTGGCAGTCTGTTGCCGTCATGAGTGTTGATGTCTCCGATCACGACGATGTTGCTTTTCAGGCAGGAATAGTCGCTGGTAGTGGGGCGGCCTGCATACGGGTCGACCCACGTTGTCGTCACGGGAAACCCGTCGTACATCGCTGGCTGGATATTGCTGACGGCATCCGGGCTTGGCTGCAATCCCTGCAGATAGCGCAGCGCTTCATAGTGCAGTTCTCCGACCGGATCGTAGATCTTGTAGCGCCCGTCGACCGGGCCAGTGCGGCCGAACTGGTTGAGGTAGGTGATCACACCGCTTTTGCCGTATGTGGCGTCGCCTGCCGGGTTGACGATGAAGACGCCCGTCGTCTCGTTCCACTCCTTGGCAGGATTACCGGTAGTCGGCGTGCTGTCGATGCCGTTGACATCGAACGTCCTGGCGCCGACATACTTCATCGGCGCGCGCAATACGCCGCCATACCGTCCGCCCGCGTTGTAGCTGGCGGTCTGGTCCATCAGGTAGCCGAATGCGGCAAGCCTGAGTTGGTCGCTGTATTTCTGAATGGCGCCAACCGGCTTGTAAGTGCCAGCAGGATACTTTTGGCACAGACCGTAGTCACGTGAGTCTTGTAGCAGCCCGGACCCATCGGCATTGCATACCTGAACCCGCGAATAAAAGAAGCCATCCGTGTTCAGGGCTCCCGCAGCCACAGCCGGCGACCAGCTGCCTGCGTACGGGCGTACATAGCACCGCTTCACGATGCCACTATAAGGGTCTCCGAGAATAGAGTTATCGCAGAGCAGACCGTTGGAAGCCGGAACGACTCTCCATCCATTTGTGCCGGAATTGTTTACACCGTACCAAACCTCCTTCACGCCCGAAAAGCTGCATTGGGCTCCTTCTCCTGCGGTGCATGCAACGGCGTCACTTGGGAGGCTGCCCGTGCTGGAAACGATGGCTCCCATTTGCGAACTTGTGACTGCGCCTCCCAATGTGTAGCTTCCTGCAGCACCCGCGTCGTTGCCAACCTTGGCGGTGCCGAAATAGATCCTGTTGAGTCTGTTGACGATCCAGATGTCGTTGGTACCCGCAGCACTCGCCATGGCCGTGGGGACGGCGCCAAAATACGCGGTGCCCGACGTGCCTCCGTTTTTCAGCAACTGTTTGCCCGGGAAGTTGGTGCTGTTCCAGAAGTTGATGGGATCGCCATCCGGCAGCACCGCGCGTTGCAGGATGGTCAACGAGGGTGTGTCGATATAGCGATCCCCACCGGTCAGAGCCAACCGCAACATGTCGATGGCGGAGTTCGAGGCCCAGTTGAGAAAGTTGCCGCTGAAAGCGTCGGCGCACATCCGGCTCGTTCTGGTGGGATGCGCCGCATCCGGCACGCTCAGCGCAATAGCCGCGCCGCTGCGGTCGAAACGTTTGAAGTCTGCCGCGGTCTGCGGTGTGGTCGGCGTTTCGGTCGGCGCATTGTTGTAGGCATAGCAACTCTCAGCATCGTAGTAGCCGAGGTATTCTTTGGTGTTGGCGTAGGAGCCGTCTGTCGTCGCTTGGGGCACGTCGACATACTGTGCCCCCACTGTCGGGAATTCCACTGAAAGCGCCAACGCCAGCGCCGGCTTGTCGCCGGTGGTCGTGGCATAGAGCGGATCGGCAGACAAGACTACGGGCGGTATATTGGGTGGCGTGCTCTGGCTGACCGCAACGAACGAGACAGCGGCGAAAGCCGGCACGATTAGCCACGGCACCCAGCGGTGGCTGCATCTGCGCTGGAGCGACTGGCGAGTGAGTCTGGCAAAGCGATCCACCTGGTTTACTTTCGATGCCGCGTTCGGTAGGGTGATGTGTTTTTTCATGTACGTCGCGTCGTTTCCGTGACTAGATCCGGTAGAGCATTTGCAGCACGGCCTGAATGTCGGCGCGCGGCCCGAAACCCATAGTGGTGACCCGGTACAAATAGGTGGGGTTGGACATGTCGCCGACAGGATCGGGCACCAGTTCGATAACGTAGCGCGGGGGCTTTGCGGGCTGCACCCCAGGCGTCCCTGCGGCGAAAGGGCGGCCGGTAAACGTCCCATATTGCGTCGTCGCCGCACCGGAGTCGGTCGCCGTGAAGTCGGCGGCTAACCAAGCCTGCTTGCCCGTCACGCCAGTCGTGCAAAGACCGATGGAGTTCCCGGATGTACCGCACCCGCTCAAAAATGCGGTTGCACTGTTGCCGTCGAATACGTTCGCCCGGGCCCCGCGCATGTCGAACTCTGCATCCATCAGTGCGGCTTCCGCGGCTTGCCAGGCTACTTGTTGGTCGCGATCGTTTCGCGCACCGCGTTCGCTCATCAGCGCAATTTGGGCGCTGCCTATGCCAAGCACGGACACGACGATAAGGATCAGCATGACGACGATCAGCGAAGCTCCGCCTTGCGCGGGGTTGCGCAGATCAACGCGGCGATAGGTGCACATCATCAGATTTCCCTTCATTTCAAAGTCCTTGGTCATTGCGAAGATGCACCGTGACGGTGACTACGTGGCGCAGGCGGCCGTCCACGGCGGGCGTGAATATGGTTCCCGGGTCACCGGCGGAGGACATGGCCGAGCCGTCGGTGCCTGCTGCTGCCGACCTGGCGGCGCCGAACGGGTAGAAAGTTTGCGCGGTCTTGTCTTGGGCCGAGTTCGCCGGGCCACGCAGGACCATGCCGACGCGCACACTGCGCACGCGGCGCCAGTTGGCATTGGTCCCTATGGCGTCCCCCGCAACCGTCAGCTGGTCCGCGCGAAGGTATCTGTCGGGCACCGAGTCGGAGAGGGCTGCTGCGGATGCCGGGTTGGTTGGAGGGGCCACGCCGGCCGTCACGCCGTCCGTTCCGTAAAGCACCTGGAAGTTCTCTACGCCCTGGACAATCGGTTGAGTGGTGAACGGTGCTGTGCCCGTTGCCGAAAAGGAGCACATCAGCGAGGGCTCCCCCTGGCTCACGGCAACGTGAATGATGCTCACCATGCGGTCGTAGCGGTTGTCCGGGATCGCCCCGGCCGGATTTCCCGCACAGTCGACCATGGCCTTGTCAGACTTGTTTGAACCAGGAAAGGTCTCCCCGGTCTGGTAGCGCAGGATCAGGATGTCGCTACCGTACCCGTCAACTCCTGTGGTGCGTGGGATCGACTGGTTGAGAGGGTCTGTGCCGTGGATCAACGCATTGTTGAAGCCCGTGATGTTTGGATCCGGGTTGGCTGGATTGCCGGCCATGTTCAATCCGGCAGGTGTCGCCGCGTACGCCAGATCCTTGTAACCGGCTTGCACCCCAAGGCGCTGAATCAGGTCCACCGCAAAACGTCCGTTGTCGCGCATTTGGGAAGCAGCGTCTACGGCACTGAACCCCTGTCTCGTCACAACCAATGCTGCCACGGCAGCCAGCGCGATCAGGATGCTGATCGTCAGGGCAACCAGCAACTCCACCATGGTCAGGCCGCGCTGGCCAGATATGCTGGAGCCGGCGCCAGTGGGCAGGAAAGGCTTCATGTGGAGCTCCCGGGCGTGATCGGGAACACGATCGATGGGGTGGTCGCTCGGTCAAATGCCGCGTTTCCTGTCTCCGATCGGTTCGTGGAACCTCGGGTCCAGCCGATCTTGACCACGAGGACGCCGTTGGCACCGGTGCTGTTGCATCCCCATTGTGGCAAACCGTTTCCGTCGTAGGGAGTCGAGTCGAAACACACACTGACGCGAGCTCCCGGTAGTTGCGCGTTGACGCGACCGAGCCATTCCGTCATTTCTGCATTGGCGATGGCGACCCGGTCCGCACAGGCTGTCGTGCTGGTCGCCACATTGAGGCAATACGTAGGATCCTTCGACACCAATGGACTGGTATCGAATGACCCCACATAGGGGTTGCCCGTTGGGAGAATTCCGACGTCCTTGTTGCCTCGTATCATTTCGGCGAGTTCGCGCGCCAGAATGGCTGCAGATGACTGGAGGCGGGCTTCCCGGTTCGCTTGCAATGCCGCGGACTGCATTCCGACCATTCCCAGCAAGCCAAACGAGAGAACGATGATCGAGATCAGCACCTCGATGAGCGAAAAACCACTTTGGTTTAGAGAGGTCAATCGGCTTTTTGCGCGACCAAACTGCATTTCTTTTCTCCCGCAAATCTTGTAAGGCAGCTTGGCGTGGTGCGGCAGTGCCGCGAGTTTCGGCGCCAGCCGCCGACAAGCGCCGACGTCATGTTTGCGGGAGTTTACATAAATTTACGTATTTTTCACTTTACTTTCTTTTTATTAGACAAGCGGTGCAAGCTAGCCGATAAGCGGTAGTTTGCCGGCCAGTTTTAAACACTAGAAATGGGGCCTGACGAGGCCGTAGCGGCGGCCAACCTACCGCCGCACCTCATCCACAAGTGTCTTGAACTCGTCGATATCCTCGAAACTGCGGTACACGCTGGCGAACCGTACGTAGGCCACCTTATCGAGCTTTTTGAGTTCACGCATCACCAGCTCGCCGATGCGGTGCGAGGGGATTTCGCGCAGACCCAGGCCGAGCAGTTTCTCCTCGATGCGCTCGATGGCGCTGTCGGTCTGCTCGGTGCTGACCGGGCGCTTGCGCAGCGCCAGGTTCATGGAAGCGCGCAGCTTGGTGCGCTCGAACTCGATACGGCGCCCGTCCTTCTTGACGACCGCCGGGAAGCTCACGTCAGGGCGCTCGTAGGTGGTGAAGCGCTTCTCGCAAGCGGCGCACTGGCGCCGGCGGCGAATGAAGTCTGCGTCCTCCGATATCCGGGTTTCGACCACCTGGGTGTCGGTGTGGCCGCAGAACGGGCACTTCATGGCATTTAACCGTACACCGCGAAGCGCGTGGTCAGGACATTGACCTTGGCGCGAACGGCCTCGATGTTCGCTGCATCGCGTGGATTGTCCAGAACATCGGCGATCAGATGGGCGGTCTGTCGGGCCTCCTCATCCTTGAAGCCGCGCGTGGTCATGGCCGGAGTGCCGATGCGCACGCCGCTGGTGACCATGGGCTTTTCAGGGTCGTTCGGGATGGCGTTCTTGTTGATGGTCATGTGGGCGCGGCCCAGCACGGCCTCGGCTTCCTTGCCGGTAATGCCCTTGGCGCGCAGGTCGACCAGCATCAGGTGGCTTTCGGTGCGACCACTCACGATGCGCAGGCCGCGCTGGGTCAAGGTCTCGGCCATGATTTTTGCGTTTTTCAGCACCTGCTGCTGGTACACCTTGAATTCAGGCGCCAGCGCTTCCTTGAAGGCCACTGCCTTGGCGGCGATCACGTGCATCAGCGGGCCGCCTTGCAAGCCGGGGAAGATGGCGCTATTGATCGCCTTCTCGTGCTGGGCCTTCATCAAAATGAAGCCACCGCGCGGACCGCGCAGGCTCTTGTGGGTGGTTGAGGTCACCACGTCGGCATGTGGCACCGGATTGGGGTAGATGCCCGCTGCAATCGGGCCGGCATAGTGCGCCATGTCGACCATGAAGATCGCGCCTACCTCTTTCGCCACTTTGGCAAATCTCGCGAAATCAATAGCAAGAGAATAAGCGCTGGCACCGGCTATGATCAGTTTCGGCCTGGATTCGTGGGCCTTGCGCTCCATCGCGTCGTAGTCGATTTCTTCCTTCTCGTTCAGGCCATAGCTCACCACGTTGAACCACTTGCCGCTCATGTTCAGCGCCATGCCGTGGGTGAGATGGCCGCCCTCGGCCAGGCTCATGCCCATGATGGTGTCGCCGGGCTTCAAAAAGGCGAGGAACACCGCTTCGTTGGCCTGTGCACCCGAGTGCGGCTGCACGTTGGCCGCTTCGGCGCCAAAGATTTGCTTGATGCGCTCAATCGCCAGTCGCTCGGCCACGTCCACGTATTCGCAACCGCCGTAGTAGCGGCGCCCCGGATAGCCCTCGGCATATTTGTTGGTGAGCTGGCTGCCTTGCGCTGCCATCACGGCGGGCGAGGCGTAGTTCTCGGAGGCGATCAGTTCAATGTGCTGCTCCTGGCGCGTGTTTTCGGCCAGGATAGCGGTCCACAGTTCGGGATCGGTTTGCTCAACGAGGATGTTGCGGTGGTACATGGCAGTCCTTAAAGACGAGGTTCCCTGTCATTGCGCGAATGAAACAAGGGCTGCCCAGGCGAACGGCGGAACGCCGCTCTCAAAAGATTCGGCGGTACGCTCCCTGGTGGTGTCCCACGTCAGCGTCAGCAGCCCAGTTCTTGTGGGCGCCGCACCTATCGCCAGTCGCGTACCGCATGAGTGTAGCTGACTGCCGCCGAACACGCGTGCCCCAAGGCAGCTGTCGTGCAGGGTCGTCTATCAGTTCAGCGAGGCTGTTGCGACCTTCACCTCATCGCGAGCAGCCGCCACCCTGGGTGCTACAGCGGGAGCGGTCTCGACTGGAACGGAGCGGCCGGTCGCTACCTTGTACAGCCGGGCGCGCTCAGCCATGACCTTGCCGGCATAGCCACCGTCGTCCTGGATGTTGGCGGCGCCCACATAATATTTGAGTCCCGCCTGCACCGAGCCCGCGCGCGCAATGCAGTCCTGCAGGACTTTGACGCCGACCCGCAGGTTGGTGACCGGGTCGAAGGCGGCGAACATGCCGCCGAAGCTCTGGTATTTGTCGGAATGGATCTTGGTCATGACCTGCATCAGTCCCTGGGCGCCGACTGAACTCTGGGCAAACGGGTTGAAGCCCGATTCAATTGCTACCACGGCCAGGATCAGCGTCGGATCAAGCTTGGTGCGGGCACCGATTTGATAGGCTTCAGCCACCAGCGCGCTCACGGGTTCGGGAGCGACGTGGTACTTTTTACTTAGCCAGTAGGCCACCGCGGCCTGCTGCTTGGGCAAGTCCTTGGGGTCCGTGGCGGTGGCGCGGTCCACGGCGTCCGGTTCGGCTTGAACGTCGACGCTTGCGACGATCTGGCGCGATTGCAGCCAGCCTGTGAGCTTTTCTTCACCCACCTGGCGCAGGTCGGGACGGGCCACCAAGGTGATAACGAAGAACACCAAGGCCACGCCCAGCAGGGCCAGACCGTTGTGTGTGATCTCAAAAAAGCCGTCAGCCACATCGGAGGCGAAGATTCGCACGCTCCTGGCCGATTGGGTTAGCGCTGTCATAGCTCTTCCTTTCTACGCGGGGGCTGCAGCGCCGTGCTTTGGATGCAGCACGACGAACAGGGCGCCTCGTTTGGATTGGTACGCCGTCGGATCCACGCGGAGTCATCAAGACTTTGGCAGTGAATCGACTTAGCCGTGGGTCGGCAGCGATTACGGGTTATCCCTAGATATTCCCAAGAATGCTGGATTCTAGGAGCATCTTAAATACTTGGTCAAGAATAATGAATAGAGGAATCAGCCAAGTGTTGATCTATAAATAGTGTATGCAAACACAGCATTAATGCAAAATAATGACAAATCCAGCGACGCTCTGACCTCGTAGGCAGACGGTGTTGACCTGCATTTCGGCCTGGATCGCTGCATAAACAATAGCTGCGAGCCAGCTTGCCAAAACCGCTGTCGGCCTTGGCTGGCCTTGCGACTTGCAGCCGCCCCGTGTTAGCCGGGCCAGGCGGCTGCAGCTCGGCGGCTCGCGGAATCCGCATCGGTGCGGGGAAATTTGCCGGCACACGTAACTTGTTGAAATCTTCCAATCGCAGCGCCAACGCTCATTGAAAACCCGATTTGCAATTTCGGAGCCTGGCGCCTATCTTGAAAGAGCCTGAGCAATTGGGCGACCGCCGGTAGGAGCCAGTCCCCGCTGAAAGGCGTGGCCGACGAAGCAGCCCCGGCTTATTGTGGAAGCAATCCATTGCTTCCTGCGCAGTGCCGGACTTCAATCTCCGACCTGCGAACCGAGACGGCATTGGCCTTTTGGCTACCGTCAGGCCCGGTGGGTTGGCTGCAGGTCAACCCACCGGGCTTTCTTATTGTCGTTAACGCGTGGCTTATTGAATAAACTAGGCCGCATGAACGTGCAATCCATCAAGAGCAACAAGTGGGCGCGTCGAGGCGCGTGGGCCGTTGTGGGTGTCCTGGTACTTTGGGCCATCGGCTGGCTGGCCGTGCCGCCCATCCTCAAGAGCCAGGCCCAGAAAATAGCCAGCAAGCAACTGGGGCGCAAAGTCACCATCGGCGCGGTCGCGTTCAAGCCCTGGACGCTGGAGCTGACGGTGACCGACCTGGCGGTGGCGACGGCCGATGGGGCCGGGCAGCAACTGCATGTGCAGCGTATCTATATAGATGGCTCAGTTCAGTCGATCCTGCGACTGGCGCCGGTGGTCGATGGCGTCAAGGTCGATGACCCGAGTCTGAAGTTGACACGGGTGAGCGATGGCCACTACGACATCGATGACATCCTGGCCCGATTCAATCAGCCGTCCTCCAAGCCGGCGGGCAAGCCGCTGCAATTTGCGCTGTACAACCTTGTTTTGAGTGGCGGCTCTGTCGACTTTACCGACAAGGTCGTGGGCAAGACCCAGCAGTTGCGTGATTTGGCGCTGAGCGTGCCGTTCGTGAGCAATTTCGACTCCAAGCGCGACGTGCTGGTGGCGCCACGGCTGGCCTTCACGCTCAATGGCAGTCACTTCGACTCGTCCGCCGAAGCCACGCCGTTTGCCCAGACGCACAAGACCGACGCGACCCTCAAGCTCGCCGGCTTCGATCTTGCACCTTACCTGGGCTACCTCCCTGCCAGCTTGCCGGTGCGGTTGCAGAGCGGCGTGATCGACGCCGATATCAAGGTGGCGTTCGAGCAGGCGCCTGCCACCTCGGTCAAGCTGAGCGGCATGGTGCAGGCCAGCCATGTGAAGCTGACCGATGCAAGGACGCAGGACTTGCTGGCGTTCGATGCGCTCAAGCTCACGCTGGCCGAAGTACAGCCGCTCGCGCAGCAAGCCAGGATATCTTCGATTGAACTGACGGGCCCGAATCTGGCGGTTCGTCGGGATGTGGCAGGGCGCCTCAACCTGGATTTCGCGAGCACGCCGGCAGCCGGCTCGACAGTCCCGACTGCTACCAAGGACGGAGCAAAGAGCGAAGGTGTGGCAACGGCTACAGCCTCAAAATACAGCGAAACCGGCGCTTGGAAAATCGAAATCGACAAGGTCGCGGTGTACGGTGGCACGCTCGCGTGGACCGACGAGACCACGGCGCCCCATGCGCAACTGGAGCTGCGCGAGTTAACACTTGATGCGGCCGCCATCGCGCTGCCGTTTACCAAGCCGCTGCAGTTCAGCGGCTCCGCGCTGCTGTCTTCCGCGGCAGCCGCTGCGGCCGGGCCGGGCGCCGGTGCACCGGCGAGCCCGACAGCGCAGGCGGCGAGCCTGAGCTTTGGCGGCTCGGCCACGGACCGGGCGCTCAGCATGGCGGCCAACGTGAAGGCGCTGCCGCTGGCGCTGGCCGCGCCCTACCTGGCGTCGTTCATCGAACCGGGGCTCAATGGCCAGCTGACGGCCGAACTGAACGCGGACTGGAGGGCGGCGCCGCCCGATGGCGCACCCGCGGGCTCGGCGTCCGGCTTGCAGGTTGGCGTGAAACAGCTCACGCTGCAGAATCTGGCGCTTACAGACGGCAAGTCGGTGACCAAGCCGTTGCGCGGGCAACCGCGCAACCCGGCGCTGCCCAGCGTCAAGCAAATCGAGGTGGCAGATGCACAGGTCGATCTGGAGCGGCAGATTGTCAGCGTCGGCAAGCTGACCGTGACCGATCCGCACGCCAGCGTGGAGCGCGGCGCCGACAAGCGCTGGATGTTCGAGCACTGGCTCAAAAAGCCGGCAGCCACCGATACGTCCCGGATTTCTGAATCAAAACGGCGCGTAGCCATTGCCAGGCCTTGGCAGGTCGCTATCAATGAACTAGCGGTCGAGGGCGGCGCCGTGTCGTACCGGGATGCCGCCACGCCGCGGCCGGTGGCGTTCGAGGTGTCGGCGCTCAAGGTCGAGCTGCAGGATTTTGCGCTGGACAGCAAAAAGACATCGCCACTCGTCGTCTCGGCGCGTATCGGGGCCGGACGCACCGAGCCCGGTCGGCTTGATTTCCACGGTGATCTGGGTTTGAATCCCATCTCGGCGCAGGGCCAGCTGCAGGCGGTGCGACTTCCGCTGCATGCGTTCGAGCCTTACTTCGGCGCTGCGCTGAACATCCGGCTACTGCGTGCAGACGCCAGTTTCAAGGGGCAGGTCCACTACCTTGATACCAAGGGCGGCCCGCTGGTCAAGGTCACGGGAGACTCGGTGCTGGAAGACTTTCGCGCCAACAGCGTGTTGCCAACGGGCGTGGCCGCGACTGTAGCGGCGCCAACGGCGGCCACGTCGGCCATTGGGCGCGCGCCCGCTGCCGCGCCATCTTCTGCCGGGGCCACGGCACTGCCGTCGCCCGATGAGAGCCGGCCCCTTGTGAGCGAGCCGCTGCTGCAGTGGAAGGCTCTGAGCGTGCGCGGCCTCGACCTGGCGATGAAGCCCGGTAGCGCCACCCGGGTCAATGTGCGCGAGACCGCGCTCAGCGACTTCTTCGCGCGCATCATCATCAACCCGAACGGTCGCATCAACCTGCAGGATCTGGTGAAGTCGTCCGCGCAGCCGGGCGCAGTCGCATCGATGGCCAGTGCGGCCGCGGTGCCGCCTGCGGTATCGATGTCGGCCGGCGGGCCCGTGGCTCGCGAGAATTCCATGTTCTCGGGGCCCGCAACGCCGCCCCCGCATGTCGCCACGGCCGCTGCGCCAGTAGCCGCCGCGGACAGTGGTCCGGCGGCGATCATCCATATCGGTCCGATCAGCCTGATCAACGGCAAGGTGTTGTTCTCGGATCACTTCATCAAGCCCAACTATTCGGCCGATCTGACCGAGCTCACCGGCAAGCTCAGCGCATTCTCCAGCGTGGCGCTGGCCGGCGCTCCCCAGATGGCGGATCTGGAGCTGAACGGCCGCGCCGAGGGCACGGCGTCGCTGGAGATCACCGGCAAGCTCAATCCGCTGGCCAAGCCGCTCGCGCTCGACATCACGGGCAAGGTTCATGATCTTGAATTGCCACCGCTGTCGCCCTACGCCGTCAAGTACTCGGGGCACGAGATCGAGCGCGGCAAGATGAGCATGGACGTGCACTACGTGGTGCTGCCGAACGGCCAACTCACCGCCCAGAACAGCCTGGTCTTGAACCAGCTGAGCTTCGGCGACGAGGTCAAGGGCGCGCCCGCCAGCCTTCCCGTCAAGCTCGCGGTGGCGCTGCTGGCCGATCGTGACGGTGTGATCAACCTGGACCTGCCGATCAGCGGCTCGCTGAACGACCCGCAGTTCAGCCTGGGGCCGATCATCTTCAAGGCGATCATCAATATCATCGTGAAGGCGGTCACGGCGCCGTTCAGCCTGCTGGCCAACGCATTTGGCGGCAGCGGCGGCCAGCAGCTCAATACGGTGGTGTTCGCGCCGGGCAGCGCCACCCTCACACCCGAGGCTCGTGATGGCATGGACAAGGTGGCCAAGGCGCTGGCCGAGCGCCCCAAGCTGAAAATGACTGTGGTGGGCGCCGCCAGCCTGGACGCCGAGCGCGAAGGCTATCGGCGTGAGCGTCTGAACGCGATGGTTCGGGCGGAAAAGCGGCGCGAGGCGCTGCTCGCTCCTGACAAGGCGGCGACGCCCGCAGCGACCGCCTCTGCGCCCGCGTCCACCGCATCGGCTGCGGCCCCACCCACTGCGACCACAGTGAGCGAATCCGAGTACCCCGCGTTGCTCAAACAGGTGTACCGGCATGCCGACTTCACCAAGCCGCGCAACCTGATCGGCATGGCCAAGGACATTCCGCAGGCCCAGATGGAGTCGCTGCTCATGGCCAACATCCCGGTGACCGAGGACACCATGCGGCAACTGGCACTGGCACGTGGCGAGACGGTCAAGGACTACCTGGCGACGAAGAAGGTGCCTTCGGATCAATTGTTCCTGGGCGCGCCGAAGACTGCAGCCGGCCAGCCGGCGTCCGGCAGCGACGCCGGGGCGAAGTGGACTCCGCACGCCGATCTGAGCCTGGCCACGCAGTAACGTGGCGTGCCGGCTTGCAGCCGGGGGCAGGCCCCCGTTATTCGGTTTGTGGGCTGTTCGGCGCGAGGGCGATCAAATCCCGGTGAAAATAGGGGGGTGCCAGCAGCCGCTTGCACAATCACCTAGCCATCCCCATGTTCAGTTTTCCTGCCCGCAAATCCACCCCCGAAGCGCCTGCCGTGACTCCTACCCCGACCAAATCCCACGATCCGCACCCGCTGGACGCACTCACCGGTGGTGCGTTTTCCGCCACCACCTCGGGTGAACGCGCGGCCCGCATCCGCGAGTGGCTGCAACACAATCCCAGCCCCGAGCAGATGCAGGAAGTGTTCAAGGAACTGGGCTCGCGCGACAAGGGCGCAGCCAAACCGCTGAAGGAAAAGCTCGACGAGCTCAAGCGTGCCAAGGGCCAGGAAGTCCTGGCGGCCGAGTGGGCCGCCAAAGGCCAGGTGCTGCTGGCGCTGGCCAAACTCAATATTGCCGATGCGATGGCCTGGCAGCGCGACGCCGCCAAGGCCGGCGCGCCGCTGTCCAGGGAGCCACTGGCCGCGCTCAAGGGGCAGCTGGCCGACCGTGTCAAGGTGATTGAAGACCTTCAGCACCGCGTCCAGGTGCAGCGCGAAGCGGCCGTGCTGCTGGCGCAACGTATCGAGGTGTTGTCGACCAAGCCGTGGCGAGACGCGCAGGCCGTGCTGGACGTGCTGCATGTCGACGTGCAGCACTGGCAAACCCAGGCGCAGGAGCTCACCACAGACGCCAACTGGTCCAGCGTGGACATCAAGTTCCCACCGCAGCTCGATGCCTCCAGGGCCCAGTTGCTGGTGGTCTGGGATGCCTTTGCGGCTGCGTTGAAGCAGACCGTGGCTGCGGCCGATGATGCGGGTGCGCCGCTGCCGCCGGTGCCGGTGTGGGCCAACGAATTGCGCGCCGAGCGCGGCGTGCCGGTGGAAGTACCCGCTGTACCGAACAAACCGGCGCTGGATCCTGCGGTTCAGAACGAAATGCGCGCCAGGTCAGCCCAGGTTGTGCGCGAGGCACTCTCAAAACTGGAGCAAGAGGTGACGGAAGGCCATGGCAAGGCCAGCACCGGCGCCGCCGCCGCGCTGCGCAATACGCTCAAGGAGCATGGCAAGCTGATAGACGCCGCGCTCGAGAACCAGGCGCACGCTGCATTGGCCGCGGCTGGCGAACTGGAGGGCTGGCAGCGCTGGCGTGCCGACCAGCTGCGCGACGAGTTGGTCATCAAGGCCGAAGGCCTGCTCAAACGCCCCGCCGAGCATGCGCTGGGCGGGCGCAAGATGCAGGACACCTTGCGCCAGATGCGCGAGCAATGGAAGCAGACCGACCAGGGCGGCGTGCCCAACCATGCCTTGTGGAAGCGTTTTGATGAAGCCTGCAATGAAGCCCACAAGGTGGTGGAAGCCTGGCTCGAGAAGGCCAAGGCCGACGCGGCCGAGCACCGGGCCCAGCGCCTGGCACTGATCGAGGAAGTCAAGGTCTGGGGTGCGGCCAACGTGGGCCTGAGCGACTGGAAGGCCTTCAGCCGCTCGCTGCACCAGTTTGGCGACCGCTGGCGCGAAGCCGGGCACCTGGGCGAAAAGGCCTTTGCCGAAATGCAGCCGCTCTGGAAAGAAGCGATTCATGGCGCTGCCGCACCGTTCGAGGCGGCGCAAAAGAGCAGTGTCGAGCGCCGCCATGCCTTGATCGAAGAGGCGGTGGCGCTGGGCGCCGCCCCGGTGCTGCGCATCGACGCCGTCAAGGCCCTGCAGCAGCGCTGGCAGCTCGAGGCGCAAAGCGTGCCGCTGGAGCGCAAGTTCGAGCAAAAGCTGTGGGATGCGTTCCGCCAACCGATCGACGACGCCTTCAACCGCAAAACCGAAGAGCGCGAAAAGGCAGCGGCTGCCTTGAGTGATCGCGACCGCATCGTGCTCGACGCGGCCAAGGCGCTGGAAGGCGCCAATGCCAGTGGCGACGCTGGCGCGATTCGCGCCGCCATGAGTGCGCTGGATGCCGCGCTGCGCGGTCAGGCGCAGGCCGCTGCGGTCGTTGCTGCGGCCGCCGATAAAGAGAAAAACAAGCCAGAAGCCCTTGTTCAACCTGGGAAAGCTGCTATCGAAACAGCAGCTGAACCGGGAAACCCAGTGACGGCAGAATCTGGCGCGCCAGAGGCAACGCCAGCTGCCGCTGACGAGCCCGCGCCTGCTGCCGATCAGCCCGCGTCCGCCGATGCGGCCGCTCCCACCGAACCTGTCGAAGCCGCGCCAGCCACACCGGCCGTGCCGCCCAAACCTGCGTCCAAACCCGTCATCGCCATGCGCGGCGATGACCGCCCGGGCATGAAAAAGTCAGAGCCTGCGCAGGCGGGGCGAGGCGGCAAGTTTGGCGACCGCCGGGACGCCCCGCGGGGCGCCGCGCGTCCGGGTGACAACAAGTTCGAGCCGCGCCGCGACGACCGGGGTGCGCGTGACGAAGGGCGTGGTGACCCGCGTGGTGGCCGCTTCGGTGATCGCCCGGCCTTCGAGGACCGTGGCCCCAGGCTGGGCGATGTTGCGTTCCGGGCCCAGCGTGAGGCGCTGGAACGCGCCGAATTCACCCTAAAGAAGCTTGCCGCGCAGGCCCATGGCGAAGCGCTGACCCAATTGCTTACCGCCTGGGAAAAGCGTGATGCGGATCAGGTACCCAGCGTGCAGGCGCTGGGCCCGCGCGTCACGGCCGCCGGCCGCAGCCACTGGGTGCAAGTCATCGGTGCGGCGCCCGTGCCTGGTTCAAACGACGCGGCCGAGGCGCTGCTGCGTCTGGAGATGGCGGCCGAAGTGCCAACCCCGGCCGAACACATCAGCGCGCGACGCATGCTGCAACTGCAATTGCTGACCCGGCGCAACGATCCCGCTCCGGCGCAAACCTGGGGCCAGGACACGGCCCGCGTACTGACCAGCGCGTTCGACGCCGCCCATGCGCGCCGCGTGCAAAACGTGCTCAAGGTGCTGTTGAAGCGTTAGGCGTGAGGGCTTGCCACGGTAGGGCCGACGCCCGCTGTGGATTTTTTGTCAGAACCGGGATAGCAGCGACTTGCGACTGTCTTCGAGCACCTTGAGGGCGAGCGTGCGCGGGACCGATGGGTATTGCTCCAGGTACTCGTCCAGTCGCTCGCCTTTAAGCAGGTAATCGAACAGCGACTTGACGGGGATCCGTGTGCCGATAAAGCACGGCACGGCAGCAAACAGCACGTACTGCATGTGGATAGCCGAACTGAAATTCATGACGATGGCTCCTGCAAAGCTGGAAAACAACACCTGACACTGAATGCTAGGCCTGTCTCAATCTTGCCGCCGGGTGGGCCACAGAACTGGCACCAGTTGTAGGCGTAATTTGCATTGACACCTTGCGGCGCCAATGCTTGGGTCGAGACGATCTGAAGGTGACGGTTCAATGGCTCAGTAGCAACTTGCAGCTTTCCTCAAGAACCTTGACCGCGAGCGTGTGGGGAACGGATGGATACTGTTCCAGATACTCGTCCAGCGTCTCGCCAGCTTCGAGATAGTCGAACATCGATTTGACCGGAATCTGGGTGCCGGCAAAGCAGGGAACGGCACCAAGTAGAACAGGTTGAACGCGGATGGCTGCACTGATCATGAGGGGGTCCTCCAGGACGCGGTGAACGGCCCTTGATACTAGGTGGCTACGGCTTCCAAAGCAACTCGCACTGCCGCAAAATCGTCGGCGGCGGTGCTTTTTTTTCGATCGCGGGGGCGCCAATCCGTTGGTGAGGTTTCCATCTATGCTACCGTATAGATAGCTGTCTGCTTTGTATTGGTATGGGTTCAGGCTGGATTTAATCTAAATCGACCGCATGCGCCAGTGAGGCATAAGGTATGCAATGGCTGTCAGGGTATTTTGTTTTTGATCTGGATCAAGCAAACAAAAAATTACGGATTCATCAGCCGGATTCACGCAGGGAGCGGGCCGCCGCGGTTGAAAAATGCGTCGTATAGCGGCACCAGCGAGGGGAGTTCCAGCGCGAACCGGGTGCGGTTGACAAAGTAGGCTTCGCAGGTGACCGCGAAGAACTCGACAAGGGAACTCGCGCCATAGGCGTTGAGCCATGGCGGCTCGCCGCCAAAGCGCTCGGCCATGATGACCTGCTCGCGAAAGCCGTCATAGGCCGGTTGCAGGATCGTCAGCCATAGGCGGCGCGCCGCGACGGGGCCGCGCGTGGCCATGAAGCCGGGCGGCAATGGCGGGCAGCCATCGGCCCGGCCGCTTTGCATGTCCATCTTGTGCACGAACTCGTGAATCACCACGTTGTAGCCGTGCCCGGCTTGAGCGCCCGCATGGGCCACATCGCGCCAGTTCAGCATGACCGGGCCCTTGTGCATGGCCTCGCCGGCCAGCACCTCGCTGTAACGGTGCACCACGCCGGCGTGGTCCATGGTCTCGCGCTGTGCGACCACCTCGCGCCGGTGCACCACGATGCCGACAAAGTCGCTGTACCACTGCAAGGCCCGGCCGTACTGGTCCAGATGCAGCACCGGCAGGCAGGCCTGTGCCGCAATTGCGAGTGCGATCTCGTCGCTGATGTGCAGCCGTTCGGTGCCGGTGAATTCCTTCTGCGCGAGGAAGCGGCCGCTCAGACGGCGCAGGTGGGCGCGCTCGGGCTCACTCAAGCTGGCCAGAAACGGATAGCGGTCCAGCGTGCGCTGCCACAGCGCCTCGGGAATGGCGCGCATGCGCCTGCGCAGCCAGCCCCACATGCGGCGCTTAGTCCGGCGCCACGCGCTGCAGCCGGCCCGCGGAGGGGCCCGTCGCCGCGAGCCGCAGCACTTCGGCGCGGGGCGGCATCGCTGCCGCATCCCAGTCGCTCAGCACCACGCGCGCCAGGCCTGAGCCCAGGGCGTGGTCGGCCGGCTTGTGGGTATGACCGTGGATCAGGGTGGCGGCCCGGGCGGCCTGCAGCCAGCGGCGCGCCGCCGGGTCGTCCACGTCGCCGTAGCTCACGCCGGAGCGCTTGCGCGCCTCGCTTTGCTCGCGCAACCCGCGCGCGATGGCGCGGCGCTCCGCCAGGGGTTTGGCGAGAAAATCACGCTGCCAGTCGGCACTGCGCACCTGCTCGCGAAACGCCATGTAGTCGACGTCATCCAGGCACAGCGCATCGCCATGCGTGAGCAGCCAGCGCTGCCCCGCAAACGTCAGCACGGTGGGATCGGCGAGCAGAGTCGTGCAACAGGAATCGAGGAACTGCGATCCGACCAGAAAGTCGCGGTTACCGTGCATGAAAAAAATGCGCCGGCGCCGCGCCGCTGCGCGCAGCACGTCGGCACAGCGCGCTTCAAATCCATGTGCCGAACCAGGATCGGGTGATGGCGCCAGCGCCGCATCGTCACCGACCCAGACCTCGAACAGGTCACCGAGGATGAACACCGCACTGGCGGCGGTGCTTTGCAGGTACTGCTGCCACGCCGCCAGCGTGGCGGGATCGGCGGCCTGCAGATGCAGGTCGGAGATGAAATCGACCGTGCGCCAGTCGGCGGGAGCGGCAAGCTCCGCGAACTGGGGCACGGTCGGGGTCATGGTGGAGCGGGGCGCTGGTCAGTCCAGTGCGACGGCCTTCTCGATCAACACGTCATCGTTCGGCACGTCATCATGGAAGCCCTTGCGGCCGGTCTGCACCGCCTTGATCTTGTCCACCAGCTCGGTGCCCGCGACGACCTTGCCGAACACGGCGTAGCCCCAGCCTTGGGCGCTGGGCGCAGTGTGGTTCAGGAATCCGTTGTCAGCCACGTTGATGAAGAACTGTGCGGTGGCCGAATGCGGAGCGTTGGTGCGTGCCATGGCCACCGTGTACTTGTCGTTCTTCAGGCCGTTGTTGGCTTCGTTGTCGATCGGTGTGCCACTCTTCTTTTCCTTCATGCCGGGCTCGAAACCGCCGCCTTGCACCATGAAGCCGGGAATCACTCGGTGAAACACCGTGTTGTTGTAGTGGCCCTTGTTCACGTAATCGAGAAAGTTGGCGACCGTATTGGGCGCCTTGGCCTGATCGAGTTCAAGGGTGATGACGCCGTAGTTGGCAATGTGCAGTTCTACTTTGGGGTTGCTCATGATTTATTTCACCAGGGTTGCTGAGTTGATGATGACGGGCGTTTTGGGCACGTCGCTGGGGAACGGACCGCCGGGGCCGGTTGGCATGGCCTTGATCTTGTCGACTACGTCCATGCCGCTCACGACCTTGCCGAACACCGTGTAGCCAGGCGACTGCGCGGAGGGATCCAGAAACGCATTGTCCCGCACGTTGATGAAGAACTGCGCGGTCGCGGAATTGGGGTCATTGGTGCGCGCCATTGCCAGCGTGCCGAGCACGTTGCGCGGCCCGCCCTTGGCGAGCGCTTCGCGGCCTTCGTGCGCCACCGGCGCGCGCGTGGGTTTTTCGGCGTATTTGGCGTCGTAGCCGCCGCCCTGAATCATGAAGTTGTTGATCACGCGGTGGAAAATAGTGCCGTCGTAGTGCTTGTCCTTAACGTATTGCAGAAAGTTCGCGACCGTCTTGGGTGCCTTGTCGGGATACAGCTCGACCACGAAGTCACCCGCGCTGGTGGCGAATTTGACTTTGGGGGTGTCTTGAGCCGCCGCTGCCACAAAGGCCTGGCTGGCGGCCAAACCGGCCACCGTTGCCGCCATCAGGGCGCGCCGCGTGCCAGAAAATTTGCTGAACGTCATCCGGTTACTCCTTGGTTGTTTTGTTGGTGGCGCCGGCTTTTGCGGCGTCTGGTGCCGAAGCCGCTGAGGCGGGTGTCGAGGCCGCGGCGGCTGGTGCGGGCGCTGTAGACTTTTGCACCTTGGCCGGAGTCGCAAAAATGCTGCGGACCAGGGTCAGTTTGGGCGAGACGCTGGCGCTGGTGCCGGCATCGAGTTGCACCGCCTTGGCATAGGACTGGGCCGCCAGCCGGACATACACATCGCCCAGATTCTCCAGGGCGGTGGCATAGCTCGGGTTGGTGCGAATGGCCATCTCGAGCAGGGCTCGCGCCTTGTCGAACTGGCCTTGGGCGGCATACAGCGCGGCGAGATTGTTGTAAGGCTCGGGCAGCTCTGGATAGTCCTGAGTGAGCTGGGTGAAGGTGGCGATGGCGTCGTCCGTCTTGCCCGCATTGGTCAGGATCACGCCCTTGATGAAACGCATTTGCGGGTCGCGTGGATTCTTGGTGATGTATTGATCGGCCTTGGCGAGTGCTTCGGCCTGCTTGCCCGAGCGCAGCAACTGGCTCACATCGCCATAGACATCGGCATAGGCCGCAGGCGCGCCCAGAATTATCGCCAGCACGACAAGGCGCAAAACCTGAGACAACGTGGGGGGGGTATGCTTCATGAAGCCTCTGTGGCAGTGTGCAATGACCAGCCCAAACCGGGGCTATATACTGGGCAAGATTGTATCTGAGGGGTTCGCTCTCACGCCCTTGATACGTTGCCGAACAAAAGCACAACCCGGCCCGAAACACCAGAGCGAAATTCTGTTGCTGTTTCCTGACCCGTCCGAGACTTCATGAGTTTTCGCATCTACAACACGCTGTCGCGTGCCCTGGAAGAATTTGTACCACTGGAGCCCGGCCAGGTGCGCATGTATGTGTGCGGCATGACCGTGTACGACCTGTGCCATTTGGGCCACGCGCGCTCCATGGTGGCGTTCGACGTGGTGCAGCGCTGGCTCAAGGCCAGCGGCCTGCGCGTGACTTACGTGCGCAATGTGACCGACATCGACGACAAGATTATCAAACGCGCCGTGGAGAACGGCGAGACCATCAAGGCACTCACCGATCGCATGGTGGACGCGCTGCACCAGGATGCCGATGCGCTCGGCATCGAACGCCCGACGCACGAGCCGCGCGCCACCGACTACGTGCCGCAGATGCTCACGATGATTGATACGCTTGAGAAAAAAGCGCTGGCCTACCGTGCACCCGGGGGCGATGTGAATTTCGCGGTGCGCAAGTTCCCGGGTTACGGCAAGCTGTCGGGCAAGTCGCTCGACGAGCTGCGGGCCGGCGAGCGTGTCGCCGTGCTGGACGGCAAGGACGATCCGCTGGACTTTGTGCTGTGGAAGGGAGCCAAGCCGTCCGAGCCCGGCGACGCCCAGTGGCCTAGCGACTACGGCGCGGGCCGCCCGGGCTGGCACATCGAGTGCTCGGCCATGAGCTGCGCCTTGCTGGGCGAGAGTTTTGACATTCATGGCGGCGGCGCCGATCTGCAGTTTCCGCACCACGAAAACGAAATCGCCCAGAGCGAAGGTGCCACCGGCCAGCCGCTGGCGCGGGTGTGGATGCACAACGGCTTCGTGACGCGCGACAACGAGAAGATGTCCAAGAGCCTGGGCAATTTTTTCACGATCCGCGAGATCCTCGCGAAGTACGACGCCGAGACGGTGCGCTTTTTCATTCTTCGCGCACACTACCGCAGCGCCCTGAACTACAGCGATGCGCATCTGGACGATGCGCGTGGCGCGCTCAAGCGCCTCTACACGGCGCTTGATCTTGTGGCTTCGACCGCGCTGGCTGTGGACTGGGCGAATCCCTTTGCGGCACGCTTCAAGTCCGCGATGGACGAAGACTTTGGCACGCCCGAAGCGGTGGCTGTGCTGTTCGAGTTGGCTGGCGAGGTAAACCGATCCCGGTCGACGGAATCGGCCGGTTTGCTGAAGGCGCTCGGCGGTACGCTGGGCCTGCTGCAAGAAAACCCGCGCACGTTTCTTCAACGTCGTGTCGGGATCATCGGCACTGGTTCGTCGACGGTTACCGTTACTTCGACTGGCACTGGAACTGTGACGGGGGCTGTGATTCCGAGCACCGAAGGTATCGAGCGCCGGATCGCGCAGCGTACCGCCGCGAAAGCTGCAAAGAACTTCGCGGAAGCGGACCGCATCCGAAACGAACTTCTGGCGCAAGGCATCGTGCTCAAGGATTCCCACGCGGGCACTACCTGGGAGGCCGCACAGTGAAGCACTTTGGCATGATTTGGCACTGCAGCCCAGAGAGGCATTGCGATGCCTGCTAGTAAAAACATAGTAAACGGCGCCGCCGCCGAATTGCTCATGCCCGCCTATTGGGAAGACGCCTGCAAGCACCTGAGCAAGAAGGACCGCGTCATGAAGCGGCTGATTCCGCAGTTTGGCGACGCGCGGCTGCAGTCCCGTGGCGAGGCTTTCACCACGCTGGCGCGCAGCATCGTGGGGCAGCAGATTTCGGTGAAGGCCGCGCAGACGGTGTGGGAGCGGTTTGCAAAACTGCCGCGCAAGATGACGCCGGGCAACGTGCTCAAACTCAAGGTGGACGACATGCGCGCGGCGGGCCTGTCCACGCGCAAGGTGGAGTACCTGGTGGACCTGGCGCTGCACTTCGATTCGGGCGCCGTACACACCGAGGCGTGGCACGATTGGGAAGACGAAGCCGTCATTGCCGAGCTGGTGGCGATCCGCGGCATTGGCCGCTGGACGGCCGATATGTTCTTGATCTTTTACCTGATGCGTCCCAACATCCTGCCGCTGGACGATGTGGGCCTGATCAACGGCATCAGCAAGAATTATTTCTCGGGCGAATTGGTCAGCCGCAGCGATGTGCGCGAGGTGGCGGCCGCCTGGGCGCCATACTGCAGCGTGGCAACTTGGTATATTTGGCGCTCTCTCGACCCGTTGCCGATTGAATATTAAGCGGTTGAATATTAAAGCTGCAGCTTGAGCGGACAACCAGGAGAACGATCGTTGGCCAAAAAAACATTTCTCGACTTCGAGCACCCGATTGCCGAGTTGGAGACCAAAATTGAAGAACTGCGTTACGTGCAGACCGAGTCGGCTGTCGATATCTCGGAAGAGATCGACCAGCTGAGCAAGAAGAGCCAGCAGCTCACCAAAGACATCTACTCGGACCTGACGCCCTGGCAGATCACCAAGATCGCGCGCCATCCCGAGCGTCCGTACACGCTCGATTACGTACGCGAGATCTTCACCGACTTCGTCGAGCTGCACGGCGACCGCCATTTCTCGGATGACCTGTCCATCGTGGGCGGCCTGGCGCGCTTCAACGGCACGGCCTGCATGGTGCTGGGCCAGCAAAAGGGGCGCGATACCAAGGAGCGTGGCCTGCGCAACTTCGGCATGAGCAAGCCCGAGGGTTACCGCAAGGCCTTGCGCCTGATGAAGACCGCCGAGAAATTCAAGCTACCGGTGTTCACCTTTGTCGACACGCCCGGCGCCTTTCCCGGCATCGACGCTGAAGAACGCGGCCAGTCCGAGGCGATCGGGCGCAACATCTTCGAGATGGCCCAGCTCGAGGTGCCGATCATCACCACCATCATTGGCGAAGGTGGCTCCGGCGGCGCGCTGGCGATCTCGGTGGCCGACCAGGTGGTGATGCTGCAGTACGCGATCTATTCGGTGATCAGCCCCGAGGGCTGCGCCTCCATTCTGTGGAAAAATTCGAGCCAGGCACAGGTCGCCGCCGACGCGCTCGGTATCACGGCGCACCGGCTCAAGGCGCTCGGGCTGATTGACAAAATCGTCAATGAGCCCGTGGGCGGCGCGCATCGCGACCCCCGGCAGATGGCGGCGTTTCTCAAGCGCGCGCTGAACGACGCCTTGCGCCAGGTGAGCGATCTCAAGGTCAAGGACTTGCTGGACCGGCGCTACGACCGGCTACAAAGCTATGGCCGCTACACCGACACCAAAGCCGACAGCAAATAGCCGCGGCGGGGCGTGACGCCTCATGAGCACCCGGTTTGCCGACGCCATGGGCGTGTTTTCGCCGAAACTGCCATTGGGCGTGGCCTACAGCGGCGGCGCGGACTCCACGGCGCTGTTGCTGGCCTGCGCCGAGAAATGGCCGGGCCAGGTGAGGGCGCTGCACATTCACCACGGCCTGCAGGCAGCAGCAGACGACTTCGAGCGACATTGCATCGCGTTTTGCGCGCAGCTTGGCGTGCCGCTGGTGGTACGGCGCGTTGACGCGCGCCATGCCGCCGGCGAAAGCCCGGAGGCTGCCGCACGCACCGCGCGTTATGAAGCCTTTGAGGCTGTAGCCCAGGATGGGCATGGGCAGTCGACTATCAATAACATAGCGATTGCGCAACATGCGGACGACCAGGCCGAGACGCTGCTGCTGGCGCTCACGCGCGGTGCGGGCCTGCCGGGCCTGTCCGCCATGCCCGCGCGCTGGATTCGTGGCGGCATCATCTATCACCGTCCGCTGCTGGGTGTGGCCGCAAAGGAGATCCGCGCCTGGCTGCGCGAGCGCGGTGTGACCTTTGTCGAAGACCCGAGCAACGCTAGTGAGCAGTTCACGCGCAACCGCATCCGCGCACGGCTGCTGCCTGTGTTGGAGGCCGCCTTTCCGCAGTTTCGCGACACCTTTGCGCGCAGCGCAGCGCATGCTGCCCAGGCGCAGCAAGTGTTACAGGAGGTGGCGGCGCAGGACTTGGCCAGGGTAGGGGCTCCACCGGCCATTGGCGCGCTGCAAACGCTGTCGCGCCCGCGTCAGGCGAACGTGCTGCGTCATTGGCTCAGGACCTGCCGCAACGCCACGGCGAGCAGCGCGCAACTGCACGAGCTTCTGGACCAGATCGCGGCCTGCACCACGCGCGGGCACCAGATCCGGATCAAGGTGGGGGCCGGATTTGTACAGCGCAAGGGAGCGCTCCTCGATTGGTACAATCCCTAGGTTTTGCTCTGAAAAAATTCCAATGGCATTGATCGTTCACAAATATGGCGGCACGTCGATGGGCTCCACCGAGCGCATCCGCAACGTCGCCAAGCGCGTGGCCAAATGGGCGCGCGCAGGCCACCAGATGGTGGTGGTGCCCAGCGCCATGAGCGGCGAGACGAATCGCCTGCTCGGCCTGGCCAGGGAGCTGGCCCCGGCCAAACCAACCGACGCCTACGGCCGCGAACTTGACATGCTGGCCGCGACCGGCGAGCAGGCGTCCTCCGCGCTGCTCGCCATTGCGCTGCAGACGGAGGGCGTGCTCTCTGTCAGTTACGCGGGCTGGCAGGTGCCGATCCGCACCGATAGCGCCTACACCAAGGCGCGCATCGAGTCGATCGACGACACGCGCGTGCGCGCCGACCTGGACGCGGGCAAGGTGGTCATCGTGACCGGCTTTCAGGGCATCGACGACCAGGGCCATGTCACCACGCTGGGCCGCGGCGGCAGCGACACCTCGGCCGTGGCCGTGGCCACCGCCATGAAGGCCGACGAATGCCTGATCTTCACCGACGTCGATGGCGTCTACACCACCGACCCGCGCGTGGTGCCCGAAGCGCGCCGACTGAAAACAGTGAGCTTCGAGGAAATGCTGGAAATGGCCTCGCTCGGATCCAAGGTTCTCCAGATCCGCTCGGTGGAATTTGCCGGCAAGTACAAGGTGCCGCTGCGCGTGCTCTCCAGCTTTACCCCGTGGGACATCGACATCAATGAGGAAGCCCGCTCCGGCACCCTGATCACCTTTGAGGAAGACGAACAAATGGAACATGCCATCGTGTCCGGCATCGCGTTCAGCCGCGAAGAAGCCAAAATCTCCGTGCTCGGTGTACCCGACAAACCCGGCATCGCCTACCAGATCCTGGGCGCCGTTTCCGACGCCAACATCGAGGTCGATGTCATCATCCAGAACATCAGCAAGGACGGCAAGACAGACTTCAGCTTTACCGTCAATCGCGCGGAATACGCCAGGACCATCGACCTGCTCAAGGGCAAAGTCCTGCCCGGCCTGGGCGCGCAGGAAATCAAGGGCGACCCCAAGATCTGCAAGGTGTCCATCGTTGGCATCGGCATGCGCAGCCATGTCGGCATCGCCAGCCAGATGTTCCGCTGCCTGGCCGAGGAAGGCATCAACATCCAGATGATTTCGACTTCCGAGATCAAGACCTCGGTGGTGATCGACGAGAAGTACATGGAGCTGGCCGTGCGCGCGCTGCACAAGACCTTCGATCTGGATCAGTCCGGCAATGGAGAAGCCGCCCAATCATGAGATAATTTGCGAACTGGAAACGTGACCGAGCGGCCGAAGGTGCTCCCCTGCTAAGGGAGTATGGGGTGTAGAGCCTCATCGAGGGTTCGAATCCCTCCGTTTCCGCCAGTTTAAAAAGCCACCTTCGGGTGGCTTTTTTGTTGAGAGAGAGCGGCTGAAAAGGATGGGGCGTCCTGCTTAAATACCAAGACGGTAAGAAATTCAATGCGCGTCAATTACATCGAGCCGGTCATCATGCTCGCCACCATCTTGCGGTGGCTGGTGTTGGCGACCATCACGGGTGCGATTGTCGGTAGCGGGGTCAGCCTTTTCTTGACGGGCCTGTTTTATTTTTCAGGGAAAACAGCCCATATTCCTCTGTGGACACAGATGGTCTTGCTGCCCCTCGGCGGCATCCTGAATGGCTTGCTGCTGTATTACGGC
>JBDTCK010000076.1:0-21798 GCA_039923645.1 Rhodoferax sp. | reverse complement strand
GTGCATTTGGCATCGCCGCAGGAGACCGCGATCACCTCAGAAGCCACGCCCTTTTCTTTCAGGCGCACAGCCTCTTCGACGGCAATTTCGTCAAAGGGGTTCATGCTCATCTTCACGTTGGCGATATCGACTCCGGTGTTATCCGACTTGACGCGTACTTTCACGTTGTAGTCGACCACGCGTTTGACTGCTACCAGGACCTTCATGATTACGGCTCCATTGGATTGTTGATAGGCGTTGACACATATACCTGTCGATTCTATGCGGCGATGCACCACACGCTGCCATTCCGGACCACATCCCAAGCACAGGAGATCGCGACGTCAGCAAAAATAGAACGACCGTTCTATTTTTATTATAAATCCCACTACCGAAACAGCGGGACACGGAAACGGACAGGATGGCACTCGGATGACAATTACCCGACCGGTCGGTTGGCGAATTCGGGTAAGTCATGACGCGTGAGAGGTCACAACGCTCTTATAGTTGGACCCAGCAAATTCAGAGATTGGAAAACCCATGTTCAAACAGCTTGTACTCGCATCCGCCGTTGCCCTGTCGGTCTTGCCCATCGCGGCGAACGCCCAAATCAAGATAGGCGTCACCATCTCCACTACCGGCCCGGCGGCCTCGCTGGGGATTCCCGAGAAAATGGCATTTGCCATCATGCCAAAGGAAATTGCGGGGCAAAAGGTGGACTACATCATCCTGGATGACGCCTCGGACCCGGTGGCAGCCGTCAAGAACACCCGCAAGTTCGTGTCTGAAGACAAGGTGGACCTGATTGCGGGCTCCTCCACCACGCCCGCCAGCCTGGCGATGATCGATGTCGCGGCCGATTCGAAGACGCCCATGATCTCCATCGCGTCGTCCATCACCATCGTCGATCCGGTGGATGCCAAGCGGTTCTGGGTCTTCAAGACACCGCAGACCGATGCCATCATGCTGACTGCCGTGACCGGCCACATGGCCGATCACGGCGTGAAGACGGTGGGTCTGATCGGCTTCAACGATGCTTACGGAGAAGGCGTCATGAAGGAATTCAACACCCTGTCCAGTTTGCATCATCTCCAGGTCGTGGCGGAGGAGCGGTACAAGCGCAACGACACCAGTGTGATCGGTCAGGTGCTCAAGATCATGGAGGCCCACCCTGATGCGGTCCTGATCGCGGCCTCGGGCACGCCGGGCGCACTGCCCGCCACAACCCTGCGGGATCGCGGCTACAAGGGCAAGATCTACTTTACCGATGGCATCATCAACCAGGACTTCCTGCGTGTGGGTGGCAAGGCCGTCGACGGCGCATTTCTTCCGGCCGGTCCGTTCGTGGTAGCGAAACAGCTGCCAGACAGTAATCCGATCAAGAAAGTATCACTTGATTTCATCAACCGGTACGATGCCGCCTACCCGAAAACCCCCCCGAATTCATTCTCGGCACACGCATGGAACGTCTACCTGCTGCTCAAGAACGCCATCCCGGTAGCTCTCAAGACGGCCAAGCCCGGGACCGAGGCGTTCCGTAGCGCGCTGCGGGACGCGCTGGAAAACACCACGAATCTGGTCACCACGCACGGCATCATGAACATGAGCAAGACGGATCACATGGGATTCGACCAGCGCTCGCGCGTCATGGTGGAAATCGTGAACGGCCAGTGGAAGCTCGTCAAGTAAAGTCACCCCATTTCGTTTTGCCAGGCGTTGCGCATGATGGCAACGCCTTTTTTTCGTGTAAACCCGAATGGATCCTTCAATTGCCCTGATTCTGGCGCAGGACGGCATCACGACCGGTGCCGTCTATGCGCTGCTTGCCGTCGGCCTGGTGCTGGTCTTTGCTGTGACCCGTGTCATCTTCATCCCGCAGGGCGAGATGGTGACCTACGGCGCGCTCACCATGGTCATGCTGCAAGCCGGCACCTTCCCGGCTACGGTCTGGTTGCTGTTGGCCATGGGGTTGGCGGTCTTCATCAAGGACGCCTGGGACCGCCTGCGCCCCGGGGCGCTACCCGCTGACAATCACGCCCTGCGAAATTCTGCGCTGCTGAACCTGCTGTTGCCGGTCATCGTCTATCTGCTGGCCAGGCTGCTACCGCTGCAGGCACTACCCCTTCCCGCGCAGGCGGCGCTGACCCTGGCCATTGTGGCGCCGCTCGCGCCGATGTGGTACCGGCTGGCCTTTGAACCGCTGGCTCACGCCAGCGTGCTGGTGCTGCTGATCGTCGCGGTGGCTGTGCATTTCGTGATGCTTGGACTCGGGCTGGCGATGTTCGGTGCCGAAGGCGCGCGCTCCAATTCGTTTTCGGACCTGCACTTCAATCTGGGCCCCCTGTCTGTGTCGGGGCAGGGGCTGGCGGTGATTGTCGCGTCGTTGCTCATCATGGCGGCGCTCTCGCTGTTTTTCAACGTAACCGTGGCTGGCAAGACGTTGCGCGCCACCGCGGTGAACCGACTCGGCGCACGGCTTGTCGGAATCGAGGTCGGGCATTCCGGCCAGTTGGCATTCTTGCTGGCGGGCCTCATCGGCGCGTTCTCGGGCATCCTGATCAGTCCAGTCACGACGCTGTACTACGACTCAGGTTTCGTGATCGGCCTGAAAGGCTTTGTTGGCGCCATCATCGGTGGCATGGTCAGTTACCCCATCGCAGCGGCCGGCGCACTGTTCGTCGGCCTGATGGAGGCCTACGCATCGTTCTGGGCCAGCGCCTACAAGGACGTGCTGGTGTTCGCGTTGATTGTCCCGATAGTGGCCTGGCGCTCATTCAGCGGCCACGCGCTGGTGGACGAGGAGGAAGAATAATGGCGGGCTCGACATTGTCACGCCGGCGCTTCGGCCAGGCGGGCATCGTGTTGTGGCTCGCATTCATGATTGCCCTGGCGGTATTGCCGGTGCCCGTGTTCTGGATCACGCTGGCAAACTACATCGGCATGTACAGCCTGGTCGCGCTGGGACTCGTGCTGTTGACTGGCATTGCGGGCATGATGTCGTTCGGCCAGGCAGCATTCGTCGGACTGGGGGCTTACGCGAGCGCCGTGCTGACGACCAGTTACGGTGCCTCGCCGTGGATCGGGCTGCTGGCCGGCATCGCCCTCACGGTTGTGGCCGCGATGGCGCTGGGCGTGATTACGGTACGCCTGTCGGGCCATTACCTGCCGCTGTGCACGCTGGCATGGGGCCTGAGCCTGTTCTACCTGTTCGGCAACCTGACCATCCTGGGTCAATTCGACGGTATCACCAGCATTCCTCCCATCAGCGTGTTCGGCTTCGAGTTGCGAAGCGGCCGACACATTTACCTGCTGATCTGGCTCATGGTCGCACTGGCCGTCATGGCCACCCTGAACCTGCTCGATTCGCGCTCGGGCCGCGCCATCCGCGCCCTCAAGGGCGGCGTCGTGATGGCTGAGTCGTGTGGCGTCAACACCGCGCGCACCAAGATGCTGGCATTTGTACTCGCCGCTGTGCTGGCAGGCTTGTCGGGATGGCTCTACGCGCACTTGCAGCGCGCCGTGAATCCGACGCCGTTCGACCTGAGTGCCGGCATAAGCTACCTGTTCATGGCGGTCGTCGGCGGGGCCGGTTATGTGTGGGGCGCCCTTGTAGGCGCGGCGCTCATGACACTGCTGAGCGACTGGCTGCAGAGTGTGCTGCCGGCCCTTCTCGGGCAAAGCGGCAACTACGAAGTCGTCGTGACTGGCCTTTTGATGATCCTGCTGCTGCAGCGTGCGCCCACCGGGATCTGGCCCTTGCTGGTGCGCGCCGCGCAGTGGCCGTTGCGTCGCCGCCTGGGCAGTGTGGCGATCGCCACCGAACTGGCGCCGCCTGCCGGCCTTCGCGCGATCGAGCGCGCGCGAGTCTTGCCACAGCGCGCCAGGCCGGCGCACGGCAGCCCGGTGCTGGATGTACGGCTGGCACGCAAGACGTTCGGTGGCCTGGTGGCCGTCAACGACGTGAGTTTTTCACTGGCCGCCGGCGAGATCGTCGGGCTGATCGGCCCCAATGGCGCGGGTAAAACCACCATGTTCAACCTGGTCAGCGGTGTGCTTCCCCTGAGCGCCGGCGAAGTGCACTTCATGGGTCAGCGAGTCGATGGCCGGCCCTCGCGCTGGATGGCCAGGGCTGGCATGGCGCGCACCTTCCAGCACGTGCGCCTGATGCACGCCATGAGCGCCATCGAGAACGTCGCCATCGGAGCCCATCTGCGTGGCAACAAGGGAGCGCTGGCCGGCGCGCTGCGACTGAATCGGACCGAGGAAGCAAGTCTCTTTGCGCAGGCACAGACCCAGCTGGAGCGGGTCGGACTGGGCGGTCACGGACTGCGCGAGGCCGGTAGCCTGGCGCTCGGGCAACAGCGCCTGCTGGAGATCGCCCGGGCGCTGGCGTGCGACCCCGTACTGCTGCTACTGGATGAGCCAGCAGCCGGTCTGCGTCACCAGGAAAAGGAGGCGCTCGCCGTGGTGCTGCGTCAACTGCGTAGCGAGGGGGTCAGTGTGCTGCTGGTCGAACACGACATGGATTTCGTGATGGGGCTGGTTGATCGCCTGGTGGTGATGGATTTTGGCAGCCGTATCGCTGAAGGTGTCCCGCAAGATGTGCGCGAGAATCCCGCCGTGATTGAAGCCTACCTGGGGGGTGTCGAATGAGCACGGCCATGACCCCCCAGTCGCCTGCGCCCGTGCTCGAGGTGCGCAATTTTTCGGTTGACTATGGAAAGGTCCGCGCGCTGCACAATGCCTCAGTTCAGGTCGCCGCGGGCAGCATCGTGACCGTCATTGGCCCTAACGGCGCTGGCAAGTCGACTCTGCTCAACGCCGTCATGGGTGTGCTGCGGGCCAGCGGCGAGGTGCACTTTCTGGGCCGGCCCGAGCGCGGCTCGATCGAGATGCGTGTGGCGCACGGCCTGAGCCTGGTGCCTGAAAAGCGCGAACTATTCGCCACCATGACGGTGCAAGACAACCTGCTACTGGGCGCCAAGGTGCGGCTCGATTGGCGCGGCCGCGGCGCGGAAGCCACGCAGGCTGAGGTCTACCGGCTGTTCCCGCGGCTCGGCGAGCGGCGCAAGCAACTGGCGGGCACGCTGTCGGGCGGCGAACGCCAAATGTTGGCAATCGGCCGCGCGCTCATGGCCAAACCCAAGGTCCTGATGCTCGATGAGCCGAGCCTGGGCCTGGCACCGCTGATAGTTCGGGAGATCTTTCACATCATCTCAGGACTCAAGCAGAGCGGCGTCGGCATCCTGCTGGTCGAGCAAAACGCGCGCGCGGCACTGCAAGTGGCCGACTATGGCTATGTTCTGGAGACCGGTCACATCACGCTCGAAGGCCCCGCAGATGAGCTGATCCACGACGCACGCGTGGCGGCGACCTACCTGGGTCTTGCCAAGGCCTGAGAGAACGCCGCCGATCGTCAATCCGGCTTGATGTGCAGCACACGCTGCGGATACGGAATATCGATGTGATGTTCGCGCAGTGCGCTCAGGATCGCGAGATTGATTTGCGAGCGCAGGCCGAGCTGGCCGTTCTCAGGGTCTGAAATCCAGAAACCCACGGTGAACTCGAGGCCATCGGTACCGAACGCCGACAGGGCGGCGGCGGGCGCCGGCTCGCGCAGCACGCGCGGGCATTGGCCTGCGGCGTCGGCCAGCAAACGCATCACCAGGTCCACGTCGCTCTCATAACCAACCGACACGACCGTTGACAGCCACACGTGCGGGTCGGCCAGCGAGAGGTTCTCCACTCGCTGGGCCGTCATCATCGCGTTAGGCACGATGGACTCGCGCCCGCCGGGCGAACGAATTACCGTATAGCGCGCATTGATGCCGGTGATGCGGCCTTCGAAGTTGTCGACACGCACGTTGTCGCCAATGCGCACACTGCGCTCGGCCAGAATAACAAAGCCGCTGACATAGTTGGCGGCCAGTTGCTGCAAGCCCAGACCAATACCCACACCAATGGCGCCACCGAGCACAGAAAGCGTCGTCAGATCGATGCCGACGGCGGACAAAGCAATCAGCAGTCCGACAAACATCAACAACGCGCGAATCGCATTGCTGATGCCAATGCGCACGGACAGCTGATTACCCGTGGCCTTGCGCAGCAAGCGCGTTTCGATCGCTGCCGAAATCCACAACGAAACCAACAGCACAGCACCCGCTGTCAGCGCACCTGCGACCATGGTCGTCACGGAGATCCGGCTGCCACCGACTTTCCAGGTGATCTGATCGAGTTCGTTCATCAGCAGCGGCAGCAGGCCGCTGACCCACAACACCATCGCGATCCAGGCCAGCCAGGAGATGGTTCGTTCGAGCGCGCGCACAACAGGAGCATCCTTGAAGGCCGCCTGCAATACCTTGACGCCCAGCCGTATCGCCAGCAGTGCAACCAGGACCGGAATTGCGATCCGGAACACCGCCATCGGGATCCAGCGTGAAAGCGCCTCCCGTGCGACATAGCCGGCACACAGGAGCAACAGCGGGAACATCACGCCGTCAATGATTTTTCGTCCGAACCAGATTGAGCCGGGATCGGACACGCCAACGGCGCGGCGCACCAGCCAGACCAGACCCCAAGCCAGTGCCACGCAAATGGCCAAGGCTACCAACTCGGTCAGCGCCGTGGGCCGCGTCAGCGCGATCACCCAGTCCTGCAGATCCAGCGGCGGCGGTGTGGTCATCAGCGTTGTCATGTGCCCATCTTCGTGGTCACAGGTCGGCCAGCACGCGCAGGTGCGCTTCCACGCTGCACGCCAGCGCATCCAGGTCGTAGCCGCCTTCCAGACTCGAAACGATGCGGCCCTTGGCGTGGCGCCGGGCCACGTCCTTGATGCGCGCGGTGATCCAGGCGTAATCCTGCTCGACCAGGCCGAGCTGGCCCATATCGTCCTCGCGATGGGCATCGAACCCCGCGCTCATGAAGATCAACTCGGGCTTGAACGCGTCCAGGCGCGGCAGCCAGGCGATGTCGACCAGTTCGCGGATCGCCATGCCGCGGGTATAGGCCGGCACCGGCAGGTTCACCATGTTGTTCGCTGGAAATTCGGTGCCGCTGTAGGGGTAGAACGGATGCTGGAAAAAACTCACCATCAGCACCCGGTCGTCGCCGCTCAGGATGTCTTCGGTGCCGTTGCCGTGGTGCACGTCAAAGTCCACAATGGCGACCCGCTTGAGCCCGTGCCGTTCCAGTGCATATTTCGCGCCAATCGCCACGTTGTTGAAAAAACAGAAGCCCATGGCCTTGCTGCGACAGGCATGGTGCCCCGGTGGGCGTACCGCGCAAAATGCGTTTTCCAGCTCGTCGGCCATGACTGCGTCGGTCGCTGCCACCACGGCCCCGGCCGCGTGCAAGGCGGCGCCCCAGGTGTGGACGTTCATGGAGGTGTCCGGATCGATCTGGACATGGGTGGGGCCGCCCGCCAGAATTTCCTCCCGCAGTCCATCGGAAAGGCCGCGCAAGGACGCCACGTACATCCGGTCATGCGCCAACTCGACGTCGGCCAGAGAAGCCTCTGGCGCCTCACGCAGCTCCAGCGCATCGCGCACGCCGGTGATCAGGAGCCGATCCTGGATCGCATCCAGCCGCTGGGGGCATTCAGGGTGGCCCGGCCCCATTTCATGTTTCCAGCACTCAGGATGAGTGAAATAGCCCGTCTTGTTCACAGCATCGGCCTTTGTCTTGAAATACCCGAAACCTTTTCGGTTATGGTCATGTCATGCAGCATCAGGAAAAGCTCAAAGCGCTTTTAAATCAGCTTAACACGGTGATTGTGGGCAAGCCGGCCCAGGTCCAGGACTGCGTGGCCTGTCTGCTGGCCGGCGGCCATTTGCTCATCGAGGACGTCCCCGGCGTGGGCAAAACCACATTGGCACACGCACTGGCACGCTCCTTCGGCTTGCATTTTTCACGCGTTCAGTTCACCGCCGACCTGATGCCCAGCGACCTCTCGGGCGTATCGATCTATGAGCGTGGCAAGGAGTCCTTCGTATTCCATCCCGGACCGATCTTCGCCCAGGTGCTACTCGCTGACGAAATCAACCGCGCCAGCCCCAAGACCCAGAGCGCGCTGCTTGAAGCGATGGAGGAAAAGCAGGTCACGGTGGAAGGCGAGACGCGCGCCCTGCCGGCGCCGTTTTTCGTGATCGCGACGCAAAACCCGCACGATCAGTTGGGCACCTACGCACTGCCGGAATCACAGCTCGACCGCTTCCTGATGCGCATCTCACTGGGCTACCCGGACCGGGCCGCCGAGCGCGAACTACTGACCGGCAACGACCGGCGCGGCATGGTGGAGGCACTGACCGGCATGCTCACACCCGCCGATCTGCACGGGCTGCAACAGCAAGTGCTGAAGGTGCACGCAGCCGGGCCACTGCTCAACTACGTGCAAGACCTGGTGGCCGCCACGCGCTCGGGCCGCTGGTTCGCCGCCGGCTTGTCGCCGCGCGCCGGCATTGCCGTGCTGCGCGCCGCCAAGGCGCAGGCTCTGCTCTCTGGGCGCGACTACGCTGCACCGGACGACGTACAGGCGATCCTGGCGCAGACAGTGGCGCACCGCCTGATACCGGTGGGCGACGCCGGACGCGGCTCGGTGGAGCAGGTGCGTGCCATGATTGCGGCGGTCCCGCTGCCGTGACGATGGCCGGTCCTGAGGCAGCGCGCCACGCAGGCCGGGAAACTCCTTCCCGAAAGTGACCGTGTCAGCAGCCCCGCTCTCCAGCCTCAGCCCTATCGCCTTCGTGCATCGGCACTTTCGCCATTGGTGGCAGGCGCGCTTGCCGCTGACGGACACCTTCACGCTGACCCAGCGCAACGTCTACATCCTGCCCTCGCGCGCCGGCCTGATGCTGGGTGCAACGCTAACCGTGCTGCTGGTGGCGTCCATCAACTACCAGCTCAATCTGGGCTATCTGCTGACCTTCCTGCTGGCTGGCAGCGCCGTCGTAGGTATGCACGTGTGCCATGGCACCTTGCGCGGCATCACCATGAATTTGATGGCACCGGGAGAATGCTTCATGGGCGCCAGCGCCCTGTTGAACATCAACCTGGTAAGCACGCGCCGGTCCATTCGCCACGGCATCGGCCTGAGCGTACTGGGTGAGCATCAATGGGCCTGGACCGATGTGCCCGCGCAAGGCAGCGCCACGGTACAGGTGGCCTTCAGACCAGCCCGCCGCGGCCTGCACCGGGCGCCGACATTGACCGCAGAGACCCGCTTTCCACTTGGCACGTTTCGCGTCTGGGCTGTTTGGAGGCCTGCGGCACAGCTGCTGGTCTACCCGGCGCCCGAGGCCGTTGCGCCGCCACTGCCTGCCGGCGAACCGCGCTCGGGTGGCGCAGCCGCGTTGCAGGTTCAGGGCGGGACAGAGTTCGATGGAGTGCGGGCCTACCGGCGCAGCGACCCCCTGAAGCTGGTGATCTGGAAAAAAGCCGCACAAGCCCTGGCCCGCGGCTCCGACGAACTCATCAGTCGCGACACGGAACAGGCCCAGCGCTACGAGTTGTGGCTGGACCTGGTGCAGGCCGGCCCGCACGGTACCGAGCAGCGCCTCTCGCGGCTGAGTGCCTGGGTACTGGCGGCCGACCGGCTGGGAGTCGACTACGGGCTGCGGCTGCCCGGGGTGCAGATCAAACCTGACAGCGGTGCGGTGCATCGCAAGCGGTGTCTGGAGGCGTTGGCGCTATGTTGAATGGGTGGGCTCGATGCACGAGCTGTCTGGGAATGACAACTACAGGGGCCGCCATGCCCGCCGCGGCACCAGAATGCTGACCCGCCTGTCCACCCTGCCCCGCGAAGCCCGCGACACCCTGTTCCTTCTGGTGGTCATCGGCTGGGTCATCCTCCCGCAGGTCAGCCATCTGCCACTGTGGTGCAGCGCGCTGGCCGCAGGCGTGCTGGTCTGGCGCGGCTGGCTCGCGGTCACCTTACGCCCGCTGCCCGGCAACCTCTGGCTGGTCGGCCTGCTGGTGGTGGCGATCGGTGCCACGCTGGCCACCCACCGCACACTGCTGGGCCGTGACGCCGGGGTCACTTTGACCGTGGTGCTGCTGGCACTCAAGACGCTGGAGCTGCGCGCGCGCCGCGATGCGTTTGTGATCTTCTTTCTGGGCTTCTTCACGATGCTCACCAACTTCTTTTTCTCCCAATCGCTTCTCACTGCAGCGGCCATGCTCGTGGCGCTGCTGGGCCTGCTGACGGCACTGGTCAACGCACACATGCCGGTGGGCAAGCCCCCCCTCCTGCAAGCCGCCAAAACCGCGAGCTGGATGGCGCTGCTGGGCGCGCCCATCATGGCTGTGTTGTTTGTGCTGTTTCCGCGGCTGGCGCCTTTGTGGGGCATACCGAGCGATGCCATGAGCGGACGCAGCGGACTCTCGGCGAGCATGCAGGTCGGCAACATCGCGAGCCTGGCACTGGACGACAGCATCGCCATGCGGATCCGTTTCGAAGGGCCAGTGCCACGGCAATCCGACTTGTACTTTCGCGGTCCGGTGCTGACCGCGTTCGACGGCCGCGAATGGCGACCCCGGTCACGGGTCCGGGATACCGGCTTTACGCCGCGCCCGCGCGCACCGGCAGACCTGCAGGTATTCGGCGATGCGATCAACTACGAGGTCACGCTGGAGCCTACCAACCGGCCGTGGCTGTTCGTGCTCGATGCAGCCGACCAGAAGCCCCGCCTGCCCGGCTACGAGTTGACCCTGACGCCGGACTTGCAATGGCGCACCGATCGCCCCCTCACCGACATCGTGCGCTACCAGGCCGAAAGCCATGTCGATTTTCGCGAGGGGCCGCAGCGCGCTACGGCCAGCTTGCAGGACGACGTCGAACTGCCCACCGGCTTCAACCCGCGCACCCTGGCGCTGGCCGTCGCAATCCGGCGCGATCCGCGTTACGCCGATGCCGACACTGCTACGCTCGTCAACGTCGTGCTGGCACGCCTGCGCAGCGGTGGCTATGTCTACACGCTGGAGCCTGGCGTGTATGGCCCCAACAGTGCGGACGAATTCTGGTTCGACCGAAAGGAAGGTTTTTGCGAACACATCGCGTCCGCCTTCGTGGTGCTGATGCGCGCGCTGAACGTTCCGGCGCGTGTGGTCACGGGCTACCAGGGCGGCGAGCGCAACAGCGTTGACGGGTTCTGGGTGGTGCGCCAGAGCGATGCCCACGCCTGGGCCGAGGTCTGGGTCACAGGGCGTGGCTGGGTGCGCGTGGACCCGACCGCCGCCGTCGCCCCGGGGCGCATCGGCACGTTGGCGCGGCTGCAAGCGCCGCGCGGATTCATTGCCTCGGCCATTGGTGGCGTCAGCCCCGCGCTCGCGCTGGACCTGCGCGCTATGTGGGATGCCATGAACAACGGTTGGAACCAGTGGGTGCTGAACTACACCCAGAGCCGGCAGCTGGACCTGCTCAAGAGCCTTGGTTTCGACTCGCCCAGCTGGCAAGACCTGAGCTACGTGCTAATCGGCATCATCGTGCTGGCGAGTCTGTGCGGCGCCGCCTGGACACTGTGGGAGCGGCGCCAGCACGACCCCTGGCTACGCCAGCTCGAACGCGCACGCGCCAGACTCCGGGCAGCCGGACTCGATCTCGCACCCGGCGCACCGCCGCGCCAGATGGCCGACGCCGTGCGCCTGCGTTTTGGCAGCGGTGCTGTTGCCGTTGCCGATTGGCTGTTGCGGCTGGAAGCGCAGCGCTACTCCCTGCGTCCGCGCACCACTCTGGCTACACTGACGCGCGAATTCAACCAACTCCACTGGCCTAGCTAATGTTGAGATTTATTCCGCTCACTCTTTTATTTGTAGCGACTTGTGCAATACCCACAATGGCTACAGCCCAAAATTCCTTAAAAAACGGGGTACGGGCGACGAGCGCCCCGGACGCGCTGCAGAGCCCCGCCTACGCCACACGCGACGACGTGATGCGTGCCGCCGACGACATCGCCCAGCACTTGCAACTGGATGATCAGTGGGTGCGCGATGCCATCGGCCAGGCGCACTATCTACCCCGCGTGGCGCGCCTCATGCTGCCGGCGCCTGTGGGCACGGCCAAAAACTGGCAGGTGTACCGCAGCCGCTTCGTCGAGCCCATCCGGATCCGCGCCGGTGCACGCTTCTGGCAGGCCAACCGCGATGCATTGGAGCGCGCCCAGCAAGAATATGGCGTTCCGCCCGAAATCATCGTCGGCATCATCGGGGTCGAGACCATCTACGGCCAGCAAATGGGCAGCTTTCGCGTGGTCGACGCACTGACCACGCTGGCGTTCGACTTCCCCGCCGCGCACCCGCGGGCGCCAGCACGCAGTGCATTCTTCAAGCGTGAACTTGAACAGTTCCTGCTGCTCACCAATCGCAGCGGCGTCGACCCTTTGACGCCACTTGGCAGCTACGCCGGCGCGATGGGCATGCCTCAGTTCATGCCTTCGAGCTGGAGACGGTTCGCGGTGGACTTCGATGGTGACGGCAAGATCGATCTGTCGGGCAGTGCGGTTGACGCCATTGGCTCAGTGGCCAACTACTTCCAAGCGTTCGGCTGGCACCCGGGCATGCCGGCAACGTATCCCGTGAGCTTCGACCCCGCCAGGCTCAACCTGGCCGCCCTGCTCGCACCCGACATCCTGCCCACCTTCAGCGCCGCCGGCTTCACGGCGAACGGCGCCATCCTGCAAGGCGATGCGCGCAGCAACCCGGGCCCGCTGGCCTTGATCGAGCTGGAAAACGGTGTCGACGGTCCTACCTACGTGGCCGGGACCGAGAACTTCTACGTCATTACGCGCTACAACCAGTCGAGCTACTACGCCATGGCTGTGCTCGATCTGGGGCAAGCGGTGGCAGCCGCAATGGCCACAGAAATGTAGTTGGACCAAGGCATGACTGGGCAGGGGGGACCCAAAACGTCAGTGCTACGGCACGGGCGTCTTGTACGCAAAATATTTCACGCCGTCCGGCCAAGCGCCCCTATGCCATTTAAAGGCCGCCTTTGCAGAAATGCACAAGTAGTTACGGTCTCCACTTTGCGTCATCATCACACCGTTCTCCTGGATCTGTTCAAGCGTGCGCCTGGCATCGGGCCGCACAATGCCAATATGGCCCGAGTGGTGCGGATCAGGGGATTGATAGGAGACGACGACCAGTTCACCCTGATTGGCGAGCACTTGCGCCTGTTCTGGCGTACCAACTTTGCGCCATCCGGCCTCGCCGCCGGCGACGCTCCCGAACCAGGCGGCCTGAGCGTTCGCGAGCAACTCCTGCGCGTGGTCTGGCGGGCGCAGCATGTAGACGCCCAAACGTTCACCGATCGCCGCGGCGAACGCACTGCAGTGCGTATCGGCCTCGTAGCCCTTGTAGCCGGCGGGCCGGTCTGGAACGCCAGTCTCCCAATTCACGTGACGGTGTTTCGCCCAGAGATGTTCGACATCCGAGTCATCAAGCACCTGCAGCAGGTGGCGACCGGCAGGCGTGACGGGTCCGCAGCACGGCCCGGTTTCGGACACCGTGACCGGCGCCGGAACCTGCCCCCCCACCTGATCCGCTGCGCAGGCGCCGAGCGTCCCGGCCAATGCGGTTGCGCTTAACGCACCTGCCAAAGACCTGATGATGTGGCCCTCCATTCCCATGCTCCTATTCTCGCCCCAATCGCTGTCAGCAATGGCGCCCGACCTTCATCCGAACCCCCGCCGCAGTGTGAAACTCAGCCCTTCGCCGGCACCAGGAACTCGCGACTGATGTGCGCGCCCAGCTCGTTCACGCGGTCCAGGAACTGCGTGAGAAACGCGTGCAGCCCGGTCGCCAGGATTTCATCGATGCGCCCGTATTGCACATCGGCGCGCAGGCGGCCGGCTCGGCGCAGGGTTTCGCTCGCCGGGTCGCTCGTCACAAGGTGCAGGTTGCCTACCACTTCGTTCAGGCTGGCGTGCAGTGAGCGCGGCATGTCGGCGCGCAGGATCAGGAGCTCGGCCACGCGCTCGGGCGTGATCACGTCGCGGTACACCTTGCGATAAACCTCGAAGCCCGACACGCTGCGCAGTAGCGCGCTCCAGTGGTAGAAGTCGTACTCTTGGTCCTGCTCGCTGGCCGCACCGAAAAAGTCGCTCTGCACGGCGTGGAATTTCACATCGACCAGGCGCGCTGTGTTGTCGGCGCGCTCCAGGAACGTGCCCATGCGCATGAAATACAGCGCCTCGTCCATCAGCATGGTGCCGAGGGTGACGCCGCGCGACAGGTGCGAGCGGAACTTCACCCACTCGAAAAACCGGCCCGGATCGCGCTCCAGTTCACCCGCGCGCAGCATGCGGTTGACCTCAAGCCAGGTCTGATTCTGGGTTTCCCAGACTTCGGTGGTCAAGGTGCCGCGCACGGCCCGGGCGTTCTCGCGCGCGGCGCGCAGACACGAGACGATGCTGGACGGGTTGTCTTCGTCATTCGCCATGAATTCCATGACGCCACGCGACGAGACCTCACCATGCTTGCTGGCGTACATGGGTAGCAGCTCGCTGATCGACAACAGCCCCTGCCAGCCCAGCTGCGCCACCGCGGCCGACTGCGGCAGCAGCGCGGTCTGGTAATTGACGTCGATCATGCGCGCGGTGTTTTCGGCGCGCTCGGTGTAGCGGGCCATCCAGAACAGATGGTCGGCGGTACGGGACAGCATGTTCAACTCCTTGCGCTTGAGGATTGCGATTGCGACTGCACCCCGGATGACGATGGCGCCAGCGCCGCGGGATGCACGCGCTCTTCGAGAATCCAGGTGTCCTTGGTGCCGCCGCCCTGCGACGAATTCACCACCAGCGAGCCACCCTTCAGCGCCACGCGCGTGAGGCCGCCGGGCACCATCTGCACTTCCTTGCCCGACAGCACGAACGGCCGCAAGTCGATGTGGCGCGGCGCGATGCCGGTCTCCACAAAGGTCGGGCAACTCGACAGGCTCAAGGTGGGCTGGGCAATGTAGCCGCTCGGGTTGGCCAGCAAGGCCTGGCGGAAGTCCTCGATCTCGGCCTGGGTGGAGGCCGGCCCCACCAGCATGCCGTAGCCGCCCGCGCCATGCACTTCCTTGACCACCAGGTCTTTCAGATTGGCCAGAACGTATTTCAGATCGTCGGGCTGGCGGCAGATGTGCGTGGGCACGTTGTGCAGGATCGGCTTTTCGCCCAGATAGAACTCGATCATCTTGGGCACGTACGGGTAGATCGACTTGTCATCGGCCACACCAGTGCCGACCGCGTTGCAGATGCTCACATTGCCCGCGCGGTAGACCTCCAGCAGGCCCGCGCAGCCCAGCGTGGAGGTAGGGCGGAAGACCTTCGGGTCGAGAAAATCGTCATCGACCCGGCGATAGATCACATCCACGCGCATCGGGCCGCGCGTGGTGCGCATGTACACAAAGTTGTCCTTGACCAGCAGGTCCTGCCCCTCGACCAGCTCGACTCCCATCTGCTGCGCCAGAAAGGCGTGCTCGAAGTAGGCGCTGTTGTGCATGCCGGGCGTCAGAACGACCACGGTCGGATCGGCGGTCGCGGGCGGGGCGGATGCCCGCAGCGTCTCCAGCAGCAGGTCGGGGTAGTGCGCCACCGGCGCCACGCGATGGGCGTTGAACAGATCAGGGAACAGCCGCATCATCATCTTGCGGTTTTCCAGCATATAGCTCACGCCACTGGGCACGCGCAGGTTGTCTTCCAGCACGTAGTACTCGCCGTTGCCCTGGGCGTCCGGCGCGCGCACGATGTCGACCCCCGCGATGTGCGAGTAAATCTGGTTGGGCACGTCCACGCCCATCATCTGCGGCCGGAACTGCGCATTCTTCAATATCTGATCGGCCCCGATCACACCGGCCTTGATGATTTCCTGCTCGTGGTAGACGTCGTGGACAAAGCGGTTGAGCGCACTCACGCGCTGCACCAAGCCCCGTTCCAGGCTGGCCCACTCGTGAGCCGGGATAATTCGTGGAATCAGGTCGAACGGAATCAGCCGCTCCGTGCCCGAGCCGTCCTCGTCCTTGGCGCCGTAGACCGCAAACGTGATGCCGACGCGGCGAAAAATCATCTCCGCTTCCTCGCGCCGCTTGGCCATCATGTCGCCGGGCTGGCGCGCCAGCCATTTGTCGTAGATCTTGTAGTGATCGCGAATCTGCGCGCCGTGCGTGAAAAACTCATACGGCAGCCGGGTGTACATCTCGTCAAATTTGACCATGGCGATCTCCTGCATCCAGCTTAGCAAGTATTGGGCCACACGCACGTCATTTTGCACCCGAGGCGCGCCGCCCGGAGTGGATCGGGGCACACGATGGTGCCAATAACCCAGCACGGCACTGCGTTTGCATGGGGCCTTATCGGGCAGCGCGAACGCCCACAGGGCCACTTGACTTGAATCAGCTTGACATGGATCAATACGGCACCTTAAATGGCAATCTATCCTGCCGCCTCCGGAATCGAACCCGTCAACAACCAGACCCGTCAATGCAAACCACCGAAACGTACAACGACCAAGTCGTGCGCCTGTTCATACTCGCTTCGGCCGTATGGGGGATCATCGGCATGCTGGTCGGCATATACATCGCCGCGGAACTGGCCTGGCCAGTCTTGAACTTCAATATTCCGTTCCTCACCTGGAGCAAGCTGCGACCCGACCACACCTTTGGCGTGATTTTCGCGTTCGGCGGCTCGGCGCTGATGGGTACCTGCTACTACAGCGTGCAGCGCACAGGGCACACGCGCCTTGCCTGGGGCGGGTTGGCCAATTTCACGTTCTGGGGTTGGCAGCTGATCTGTGTGCTGGCGATGATCTCGATGCCGCTGGGCCTCACCCAGAGCAAGGAATACGCCGAACCGGAGTGGTGGATCGACATCCTGATCGCGGTCGTCTGGGTCAGCTTCGGTGCCGTATTCTTTGGCACTTTGGCACGGCGCCGTATCCGTCACATCTACGTCTCGAACTGGTATTACGCCGCGTTCATCATTGCGGTCGGCCTGCTCCACATCGTCAACAACCTCGCCATTCCGGTGTCGATGACCAAGTCGTATTCGATCTATTCCGGATCGGTTGATGCGATGGTGCAGTGGTGGTACGGCCACAACGCGGTGGCGTTCTTCCTTACTGCCGGCTTCCTGGGCATGATGTACTACTTCGTGCCGCGCCAGGCTAAACAACCGCTGTGGAGCTACCGCTTCTCGATCGTCAATTTCTGGGCGCTGATTTCGATCTACATGTGGGCCGGCTCACACCATCTGATGTACACGGCGCTACCGGACTGGGTGCAATCGGTCGGCATGGCATTTTCGCTGGTGCTGCTGATGCCGAGCTGGGGCTCTGCCGCAAACGGCCTGCTCACATTCAACGGCTCGTGGCACCGGCTCAAGGACGACCCTCCAGCCATGTTCATGGTGATGGCGCTGGTGTTTTACGCCGCCGCCACGTTCGAAGGCTCAATGATGGCGATCAAGACCGTCAATTCGCTGTCGCACTACACCGACTGGACCATTGCCCACGTGCATTCAGGGTCGCTCGGCTGGGTTGCGATGATCACGATCGGCTCGCTCTACGCAATGGCGCCGCGCGCCCTAGGTCGCCCGGAGATGCATTCCCACAGTGGCATGAAACTCCATTTCTGGCTGCACCTGAGCGGCACATTGATTTATGTGATCGCCATGTGGATCGCCGGCGTGACCGAAGGAATGATGTGGCGTGCGACCAACCCTGATGGCGGGTTGACCTACTCCTTCATAGACAGCCTGATCGCGATCAAGCCGCTCTATATGGTGCGCTGGTTCGGCGGCGTGCTGATCTGGCTCGGCATGTGGGTGATGGCCTGGAACCTGTGGTACACCGCCGCCGACGCGCGCAAGCACATCATCGTGCCGATTCCAGTGCCAATTCCCGAACCGATCATGGATCAACTGCCGATGCCATTGCCGGCAGCGGGTTGAGGAGAACATCATGGCATATCGTCACTTCGAATTCATTGAGAAACACGCCTGGACGCTGGGCATTTTCACCGCGATCATGGTTTCGCTCGGCGGCCTGGCGGAGATCACGCCGCTGTTCATGGAAGCCAACAAGGTGCAACCGGCCGAGGGCGTGAAGCCGTACTCCCCGCTGCGCCTGGCCGGACGGGACGTGTATGTGCGTGAGGGCTGCTACCTGTGCCACTCGCAGATGATCCGCGCGCTGCGCTTCGAAACCCAGCGCTACGGTCATTATTCGACGGCGTCCGAGTCGGTCTACGACCGCCCGTTCCAGTGGGGTTCCAAGCGCACTGGCCCTGATCTGGCACGCGTGGGCGGCAAGTACTCCGACGACTGGCAACTCCTGCACCTGATGAATCCGCGCCAGGTTGAGCCGCAATCGAACATGCCAGGCTACCCATGGCTGGCCAAGGCAACCATCGACGGCAAGGACATGCAGGCGCGCATGCGCGTACTGCGCCTGCTCGGTGACCCCTACAGCGATGCCGATATCGCCGCCGCGCCCAAGGACGTCGCCGGCAAAACCGAGATGGATGCGCTGATCGCGTATCTCCAGGGACTGGGCATCGACAACGAACCCCAGGTCAAAGCGGTCAACGAAGCTCCAGCAACTGACGGAGGCGCACGATGAATCCAATCTGGGGACCGATTGCCGGTGCTTTTATCGTGCTCATGATGCTAGCCTTCATTGGTATCTGGATCTGGGCCTGGTTACCCTATCACCGTCAGACCTTCGGTGAACTGGCGCGCCTGCCCTTGGACGATGATGATGGTGGCGAACAAAACACTACGACCACCCGAGGAGAGCGCGCATGAGCAGCTTCTGGTCGGGTTGGGTCATGGTGCTGATTGTGTTCAATCTCGGCATCTCGTTTTTCCTGTTTCTATGGGGGCCGCGCGCCAAGATACCCACCCTGGCCGACGGTACCACCGGCCACATCTGGGCACACGGCGCGCTGCGCGAAGGCATGCACCGCTTGCCCACTTGGTGGATCGTGATTTCCGCCCTCATGTTTGCGGGCTGCTTCGGCTATCTGGTGCTGTATCCGGGATTTGGCAATTCTGCTGGTGCGCTGGGCTGGACCTCGCACAAGGAACTGGCCAGCGATACGGCCGCCAACGATGTACACCTGAATGCGGCGATGCAGCGCTTTTCAAAGATGCCTATCGAGACGCTCGCCAGCGATCGCGAGGCGCTGACCATGGGCAAGGTCCTGTTTGGAGACAACTGCGCGGCCTGCCACGGTAGCGCTGCGATGGGCAATCCACTACTCGGAGCGCCCAACCTCACCGATACCGACTGGCTCTATGGCGGCGACGGCAAGGCGATCCTGACCACCATCCTTGACGGTCGCCAAGGCGTCATGCCGCCTTGGGGTGCAGCGTTCGGTGAAGCAGGAGTAGCGAACCTCGCCAACTACGTGCTCAGCCTTTCCGGTGCGCCGCACGACGCGGCCAAGGCGATTGCTGGCAAGGCGATGTTCGCGGTATGCGCGGCCTGTCACGGCGCCGATGGCAAGGGCAATGAGCTCATCGGGGCACCCAATCTCACCGATACCATCTGGCTCTACGGTGGCACTCTTGCAACGGTGGAAAAAACCATTCGTGATGGTCGCAATGGCAACATGCCAGCGTGGCGCGCTCGCCTGGGCGAAAACGATGTGCGGGTGCTCGCTGCCTATGTCTACTCGTTCTCGCACGGCAACCCGCCCCCGGCCCAATGATTTGAGTCCGCGCGACGCTGGCGCCGCGTGGTATCGCCAACCGATCGTCTGGGTGGGCGCGGTCGTGTTGGCCGCGTCGATCGCCGGGTGCGTATGGTTGATCGTGGTCGCTGAACGATACGCCGATCCTCCCTTGCCTGTCGAAGGCTTGCAGATCCTGACGATGCCGTTAACGCGGCCACCGATACAGACACCCAGGTCGTCTCCGTGAACACGCCCGTCACAGCCTGCTGGCATTGCGGTGAAAGTCTGCCTGCCAACGCACCGTTGGCGCTCGTGGCCGGCGTCAAGCATCCAGTGTGCTGCCAGGGCTGCCGCGCGGCGGCCGAATGGATCAGTCAGCTCGGGCTGGACGACTATTACCGACTGCGCAGTGCTGTGGCGCCGCGCGCGCCAGACCCGGTGCTGGCGCGGCGCAGTGCCGATGCATGGCAACGTCCAGAGCTGTCGCGCCACGCCGTGCGCACGCTCGCAAGCGGACAGTGCGAAACCCTGCTGCTGGTTGACGGTATCCGCTGCACAGCTTGCGTCTGGTTGATCGAGCGCGCGCTCGGCGCGGTGGCCGGTGTCCTGTCAGTTCAGGTCAATGCCGCGGCCCAGCGCGCGCGCATCGTCTGGGACCCCCAACGCACAACACTCGCGGCGATCCTGCACGCGCTGGCGCGCACCGGCTACTCCGCACTTCCACTGGACGCGGCCGCGCTCGATGACGTGCGCCGGCGCGAAGCACATGCGGCGCTCAAGCGCCTGGCGGTTGCCGGCTTCGGCGCGATGCAGGCGATGATGTACGCGAGTGCCCTGTATCTCGGCGCGGCCGAAGCCATGGACGAGCCTACGCGCGAGCTGATGCGCTGGTTGGGCTTGCTGGTGGCCACGCCGGTGGTGTTCTATGCGGCGCAACCATTCTTCCAGGGCGCATGGCGTGCGCTGCGCGCACGCACACTCGGCATGGACGTGCCGGTGGCGTTGGCGATCGCGCTCATCTATGCGGCCAGCCTGGTGCAGGCGCTGCGCGGCGGTGGTGAGGTGTATTTCGATTCCGTGTCCATGTTCGTATTCTTCCTGCTCGCTGGACGCTACCTGGAAATGCGTGCGCGCCATCGCGCGGGCAACCTGGCCGATGCGATGGCGCGGCTGGCGCCCGCCTTAGCCGACCGCTACGGCAAAGGCGGCACGCTGGAACGCGTCGGCGCGCCCGAACTCGTGCCCGGTGACCGCGTGCATGTCGCACAAGGCATGCGCGTGCCAGCTGACGGTGTGCTAGACAGTGCAGACTGCCGGGTCGACGAAGCGCTCCTGTCGGGCGAGTCGGCACCGCTGCACAAACGCTGCGGGGACGCACTGACCGGTGGCAGCATGGTGATCGAAGGGCCGGCCATTTTGCGTGTGCAGCGCGTCGGCACCGACACCGCACTTGCCGGCATTGCGGCGCTGGTCGCACGGGCCCAGAGCGAGCGCCCTCGCCTGGCGCTTGCCGGTGAACGCGCCGCAGCCGGCTTCGTGTTGCGCACACTGGCCCTGGCCGCGCTCTGCGCTGTCGGCTGGAGCGTGTTCGACCCCGCGCGCGCCTTTGCGGCCACGCTCGCAGTGCTGGTGGTGTCGTGCCCGTGCGCGTTCGCACTCGCGGTGCCGGCCGCCATCACGCGCGCGCTGGCGGTGCTGGCCAGGCAGGGCGTGTTCGTTGTGCACAGCGACGCGGTCGAGAACCTGGCGCTGGCGAGCCATGCCGTGTTCGACAAGACCGGCACGCTGACCGACGCGCATCTTGAGCTGGAGGCCGTCGAGGCTACAGACCGTGAGCCTGCGCTCGTGTTGGCCGCGGCCCTGGCGCGCGGTAGCCGCCATCCGGTGGCGCAGGCCCTGGTGCGCGCGGCCTCCAGCCTTGCCGCGGAGACCGCCAGCGACGTACGCACCGTCGAGGGCGGAGGTCTTGCCGGCATGGTCGCCGGCCACGCCTACCGATTGGGTAGCCCGGCCTTTGCGCTTGGCGCCGCACAGGACGATCGTGATGCGGTGATCCTGGCCGGTGAACACGGCGTCATCGCTGCGTTCAGCTTGAGCGAGAGACTGCGCCCCGGCGCCCGCGAGGCTGTGGCCGCGCTGCAAGCCAGTGGGGTCGAGGTCGAGATCATCAG
>JBDTCK010000075.1:0-6225 GCA_039923645.1 Rhodoferax sp. | reverse complement strand
GAAAACATCAGTGCCCATAACGCGCCCATGCCGTTGCACACCCGGCGATTGCTGCGATGAGCACGTTTGATCCTGACGCGCTGGAATGCCTGGCGGCAATTGTGGAAGAAGCAGGCTTCGAGCGCGCCGCCCAGCGCCTGTGCATCACCCAGTCGGCGGTGTCGCAGCGGCTGCGCTCGCTCGAGGCACAGGTCGGCACCGTGTTGATCGTGCGCAGCCGCCCGCTCAAGCCCACACCGGCTGGCCAGTTGCTGCTCAAGCACACGCGCCAGTTGCGCCTGCTGCGCGCCGACATGGAGCGCGACCTGCAGGAGCTGACCCCTGGCAACGCAGGCGGCGCGCGCGAGGAAGAGCGGATCGCGATCGCCATCAATGCCGACAGCATCGCGAGCTGGGCGCTGCCTGCGCTGGACGCGCTAGCGCGCCAGGGACTGCCGCTGGAGATCGTCACGGACGACCAGGACTTCACGCAGGACTGGCTGCGCGAGGGCAAGGTGCTGGGCTGCGTCACCACGCTGGCGTCGGCGCTGCGCGGCTGCCGCGTGGTGCCGCTGGGCGCCATGCACTATGTGGCGGTGGCGCAGCCGGCCTATGCCGCAGCCCAGGTGCCGCAGGGCTTGGGCCCGCACAACTTCGGCAAACTACCGTTCGTCGCATTCAACCGCAAGGATGACATGCAGACCGAGTTTGTGGCGCGGGCCTTCGGCCTCAAGCATGTGACGTTGACGCAATTGTTCGTGCCCAGTTCCGAAGGCCAGGTACGCGCCGTGCGGGCCGGCTGGGGCGTGAGCGTACTGCCCGAACTCATGGTGAGCGGGCTGATCGCGCGGGGCGAACTGGTCAACGTTGCTCCCGGCCATGCGCTGCCGATCGAGCTCTATTGGCACTGCTGGAATCTGGAGTCGCAGGTCCTGACGGCCCTGAGCGGTGCACTCACGCAGGCCGCGGCTGCGGCGCTGGCGCGAAGCTGACGCCGCCGCCGCCGCGCCGCCGCTGGTTACGGCGCGCCGGCGCGCAGGGTCTCCAGCAATGCGTCGGCCTTGTCCGGGTCGAACATGCCCTGTGCCCGCGCCAGCACCTGGCCGTCGCGGCCCAGAATCAACACCACCGCCTGATCCGTGCCGGTCACGCCGGTGGCGCGCACAAAGGCGTCCCGATCGGTGAACACAGGCAACAGGCTGGCCCGCTCGGCCTCACTGGGATAGCGCGAGAGCAGGCGGGTTTCCACCTCGCTGCGGTGTGCCGCGTTACCCGTGTCATTGATCACGGGCATCCTGACCCATGTGATGGAGGTGTCCTTGAGAAGGTTCAAGCCGTTGATCCAGCTCTCCACCTCGGCATTCTGGTTGTGCTTGAAGGCGACCAGCGCCAGTGTGCGTCCCGCGGGCAGACCCTCGGGCAGGCTGACCGGGGTCTGTTTGTGATCCAGCCGATTGGCGACCAGCGCAGGCAGGCGCCCCATCACATTGGTTTCGTTGGGCGTCACGACCGCCAGGGTCAGGGCCAGCAGCGTCGCCGCCCCCCACGCCAGTGCATACACCCAAACTTTTTTCATGGCAGCCTCCGAGTTCATACCATTTAACCCACTTTAGACAGCATGCAAGATGCGTGCAAGCCGCCTTCAGACGGGATTGTTTCATACTGTTTAGTAATCTATGAACTTTCCGGTTACAAATTGGCCTGGAGCTACATTTTTTAGATTCAGCCGACTAAAATAAGTACATGAGCAACCCTGTTATTGCCCGGGTTTCCTTCAAGGAGCAGATGCTCCGTGCGCGGGAAGAGGCCATTGTCAACGCTGTGAACCGGCTGTTGGCGGAAAAGGGTTTCGACGCCATGACGGTGGATGAGGTTGCCGCCGAGGTGGGTATCGCGAAAGCGAGTCTTTACAAACATTTTCCCAGCAAGGAAGATCTAGCCGCCGCCGCGATGGTGCGCGTGATGCGCCGCGCGCAGGATTTTCTGCTGTCACTGTCTGCTGGCGATGCGCCGCTGGACAAACTCAAGGCCGTTGCACGCTGGACCATGGGGGTGCAACTGGCCGGCGAAATGCCTTCATTGCCGGGCCAGAACTCGTCACTGCGCACCACGCTGATGTCCTGCAAGCCCTATCTGGATGGCCTGGTCGAGGTGAGCGACCGGCTCGGCGGCTGGATCGAGGCGGCGCAAGCCAGCGGCGCGATCAACCCCGGGCTGCCGGCCATTGCCGTGCTCTATACGCTTTATGCGCGAGCCTGCGACCCGGTGCTGGAGTTCCTCAAGGCCGGTGGCCAGCACAGCGATGAGGAGATTGTCGAACTGGTGATGAGTACCTGTTTTGATGGTCTGAACGCCAGATAGCCTATATCCCACCTGCATTGTCTGCTTCGATAAATGTAGCCTGCGGCGGCCCGCACAAGCGCTCGTGCCGACGGGCAACGTCAGCGCACCAGCAGCACCGGCACCTTGCAGTGCGCCAGAACCTGGGCGGCCACCGAGCCCATGACCAGGCTCTTGAGGGCGCCATGGCCGTGCGAGCCCATGATGATCATGTCGTATTGGCCGGCGTCCGCCGTACGCGCGATGATCTCGCCGGCCGGGCCGACCTTCGACATGGGTATTGGGTCGATGTCGTGACGCCGCAGGAACTTGCAGACCGGGTTCAAGACCTTGCCTGACTCATCGGCGTAATAGTTGCCGACGATATCCTTGCCGACGGCGCCGCGCACGCGCGGTGGCAGTGTCGGCTGCACCGTGAGCACAGTGTACTTGATGGTGCTCCCGAAGAACTCATCACGCGAGGTCAGGTAGGCCAGCATTTTCTTGGTGTAGATGCTGCCGTCGACGGCGAGAAGGATCTTCATGGCGTTCCCCGGACAAAAGGCCAGTCTAACGCCCGCGTCGGCGACGCTCTTGACGGGCATCAACAAGCAAATGGGTTCGCGCGGCGCGCCTACACCGCGACACACCATTGCGCGCGAAAACCGACCTGCTCGTTCTTGCGCGCATATCCGAGTGGGTTGGCGACGACTCGGCAGCCCGCGTTTGTGTAGTCGATCGGCGCATGTAAATGGCCGTGCAGCCACAGGTCCGCGTGTGCTAGCAGTTCGTCCAGCGCGTTGCAAAAACCGGCCGTACCAGGGTTCAGGCCGTAGCGCGGATCCGCACTTTGCAGGCTCGGGGCGAAATGCGTGACGACCACGGTTTTCCCGTCGAACGGCTGGGTCAGGGCGTTGCGCAGCCAATCCTGGCAGATCAGTGATTGCTCACGTACAGCGGGCGCAAGCATGGGCGTACCAAAGTAGGTGGTGCCGGTCTTGCTCAAGTAGAAGTTGGCGGCCCGAAAGGCCTTTTCGCGCGCCTTGAGTTGCTGACCGATGGTGGCGTTGGCCTGCGGTCCGAGCGCATCGAAGTCGCTCCACAAGGTGGTGCCCACGAAGCGCACGCCGTCCAGTGTGATGACCTCGCGTTCCAGCCAGAGCAATCCCAGCCGTTCGCAAGTGGTGCGCAGACGGTCATGGGCGGTCGCGAAATCCAGCGTGTCGTATTCGTGATTGCCTGGAATGAACAGCACGGGCGTGGGCCACGCACCAAATTGTGGCAGCGGCGAGAACCGCGCCAGGCCGAAATCAGCGTCCGGCAGCAGCGAGCCGACCTGGTATGAGCCGATGTCGCCGGCCAGCACCAGGAGGTCGGCGCCGGGCGCCGGCTGCGGCTGGAACTGCGGATGCACTTCAAGGTGCAGGTCGGACAGCAACTGGATTTTCATGTGGACGGTGCCGGCTCGAACGCCTTGTGCGCTGCCCGTGCGATGGCGTCGCGCAGCCACCGGTGGGCGGCGCTGTGCTCGAACCGGCTGTGCCAGAGGGACGCCACCTGCACGGGGGGCATGTCGAAAGGCAGTTCGCGCTGTACCAGGTCATTGACCGACCCGACGATGCTCACGAAATGGCGCGGCAGCACGGTGAGCAGGCTGGATTGGGCGACCACCTGCCCTGCGGTGAAGAACTGGTTGACCGTGAACACGACGCGGCGCTCGCGCCCGTGCGAAGCCAGTGCTTCGTCGACAAAGCCGAACGGGCGCCCGGAAAAACTCACCAGCAGGTGACGTGCGGCGCAAAAGCGGTTCAACGTCAATGGGCCACTGGCCAGTGGGTGGCCGCGGCGCATCACGCAGACGTATTTGCCTTCGTACAGGTGCTGGTGCGCAAACGCGACCGCCTTGCCGACCTGCGCGCGCGCCGTCAGGTCGGCCAGCACGGCCGGGAAATAGCCCACGGCGAGATCGGCCGATTCGTCATCGAGCACGCGCCGCGGGTCGCGCGTGGTCAGCGGCAGGACCTGGATGGAAACCCCCGGGGCCTCGCTTTCAAGAATGTCGACCAGGCCCGGGATCAACTCGGCACCCGTAGCGTCCGCCATCGCCAGCTTGAAGGTGTTGTCGGCATCGGCCGGCGCAAACGTGCTGGGTGCCAGCGACTCCTGCAACTGGCGCAGCGCCTCGCGCACCGCCGGCCACAGCGCCAGTGCGCGCGGTGTGGGCGTCATGCCTTGGCCGCCGCGCCGTACCAGTTCATCGCCCAGCGTCTCGCGCAGGCGCCGCAGCGCGTTGCTGACCGCCGGCTGCGTCAGCGAGAGGTTGCGCGCCGCGCGCGTCAGACTGCCCTCGGCCATGACCTCGTCGAAAACGCGCAACAGGTTGAGATCGAGCGTGCGGAAATTAAGTGGGTTCATGATGGGCCTGCGGCAGGGTACACAGCCTACTTATATCACTCATCTGAATATGCAACATCACAGATATAAAGTTGAACAACATCAGTATTAACCCCTAATATGATCGTACGAACTTTCACAAGAGAAATTGCCATGATCAGCTTTGTTCACGCAGCCTATCCCGCGCAACGCTACGATGTTGCTCCTACTGAAACCGCCGTCAAGGCGCCACAGCGGCCAAGCCGGCGCCTTGGCAATCGCAAGGGACTGGGCGCCTTGTTGCTGGCGGCGGCCGTTGCCGCACTGCTTGTGACCGCCAACCAGCTGGTCGACACCTGGTCGGACAATCACCTGCTGGCCGCCTGGGTCGTGATGTGGGCGATCGGCTTTGCCGCATTGGGTCTGTTGGCCGGCACAGCGCGCAAGCTGGCTGCCGGTCTGGCCGCCGGGTTCAATGCCTGGTCACACCGCGTGGCCCGCGCGCACGCAGACGCCCATTTCATGGAAACGGCACGCCACGATCCGCGCATCATGGCTGAACTGCAGGCTGCCAGCTCGTACCAATACGGCGACGAAACGTACGAAGCGCCAGGCGGAAACGCAATGGCGGTCAGCGCGCCCTGGCCAGCTGGCGGACTGATTGCCCAATACGAGTCCTCGGCTCGCGGCAACATCCGCGTTGCGCACTTCGCATTCTGAGAAATGATGCTGATCAAGGGTTGACCGCGCTGATCGGACGACCGGTCATCGCGGATCTGACTTTGGCGTTGCCCGTATTGATCGTGTCGACAGCGGCATATCTAGTATCACCATTATGAATATGTGTCATCATAAATATAAACTTGAACAATACTAGGATTAACCCTAGTATTAAGGCGACAGCTTTCAAGAAGGGAAAATACCATGACCAGCTTTGTTCATACAGCTTATCCACCACAGCATCCTGGCGTTGCGCGCATCGGATCCACGGTGCGGGCGGCACGCCAGTTGCGCAAAGGCTTTGACGGTACCAGGGGCCTGGCGGCGATGCTGCTGGCGGCCGTGGTTGCCGCATTGATGGTGGTGGCCAACCAGATGGTTGACAACTGGTCCGACGGTCACTTGCTGGCCGCCTGGGTTCTTTTGTGGGCGATCGGCTTTGCCGCGCTGGCCCTGTGTGCCGGTACGGCGCGCAGGCTGGCGGCGCGCACGATCGCCGGGCTCGATGCCTGGTCGCAGCGCGTAGCGCGCGCGCGGGCCGACGCCCGCTTTCTCGAGGCCGCGCGCAACGACCCGCGCGTCATGGCCGAATTGCAGGCCGCATTGTCGCGCCAGGACGCGGACGTTGCGCAGCCATCACAGGCGCCTCATGAAGGCTGGCTGTCGCAGTACAACCACGTGCTTGACTGGCGCGATAGCGAGCAGGTTGCTCCGGCACGCAGCCGCAGCTGGCTGGAACAGTATGAGCCCGCATTCAACATGATGTTGCATGGCGCCCACATCCGCTGAGCACCTTGCCGGCCAGGCTCCGCCCGACCGTCATCGGGGGGCCTA